>JALHQU010000455.1 GCA_022841795.1 Fimbriiglobus sp. | reverse complement strand
AAGCCCACGTTCACCCGGTCGAGAAAGGCGACGATGTAGCAAAGGAACAGGAACGGAATGAGTTTCGCCCCTACCTTCCGGTAAGTGGCTTCCTCGAAAGCAGGATCAACGATCTGCGTGGCCAAGATTCTTCCTCCCACTGAAACTTGTTGTCTGGACCGGGGGCCGATCCCCGGTCTGATAAAAGCGCGGCTATTGTAGGGAGGGGGACCTGGGTTGGCTAGACAAAATGTTCTGGCGGGATACTCCTTCCCAACCGCGGGAAGCCGCCAAAAAAGCGGGCGCCGCGAGGCGCCCGGAGAGGGAAAGAGTCGCCGGGGAGCCGGCGCGCCAGGAGGCGATCGCGCTTGAGCCCCCGGTGCCGGCACGGCGGCTCGCGGAACGTCGGGCCGCTGCCACGGCGACCGCAGCGCGTGCAATGACTGCACGAACCGCGATTCCGGCAGGCCTGCGGCCGGGCGGGCCGGCTTCCCGCAGGGGAGGAAAGCGGGAAGATGCATCCCGGCGACACCCGGTCGAAGGCCGGCACCATTCTGATCCTGACGGCAGACGCCCGCGTCCCCCGTTCTGGTGATTGCCTGCGCCCTGTTCGTCAGGGTGACTTCCGGGTGCCCCGCACCTCGAACCGCACCCGGTCGAGCACCGAACCGTCGGCTTCCACCAGTGCGAGTTCGAACCGGCCAGACCGGGGCGCCCAGGACACCACTGGCCCGGTCTCCGAAAGGGCCGTCCCGTCCAGCCACCACTGCGCCCCCGCCCCGGCACCGGAGGCCCGGAACTGAACGCGCTGCACGGCATCGGGGATGTCCGGATCCACCGCCAGAATCACGCCGTTGGCCGGGTACAGGATCCTCCCCGCCCCGCTTCGCACCGGCTTCACCGCGACTTCACTCATCTCGGTTCCCTTGAGGAACCACTCGTCCCGCTCCGGCTCGATCTCGGGCACGTAGCGGACCTTCTGCGTCACCACATCGGCCGGCCGCGCCGGTGCGCCCGAGCGCGGCTC
>JALHQU010000454.1 GCA_022841795.1 Fimbriiglobus sp. | reverse complement strand
GAGCGAGGGCGGGTGGTGCATCGGCCGCCCTCCGCGTCGGGGCGTGGGTGATCCGGTCCTGCGAATGTAACGGCGAGCCGGCCGGGGTGTGAGCGGAATTTCGGGTGTAGGTCGTGGTCGAGGCCTCGCGGGAGCGAGGCGAGGCCCGACACCCAATCACGTCGGGCCTCGCGTCCCTCACGGGACGCTCGACCACGACCTACAAAACAACTCGGCCGCGACCTACAAAACGACCCGCCCGCCGTTCAGCACCAGCCGCTTCGACACGCACGCCGGCAGTTCGCCCTCGTGGTGCGTCACCATCAGCAGCGTCTGGTCCGGGGTGAGGTGCGTGTCCAGCCACGTCCGCAGTCGGTCGGAGGTGGCCGCGTCCATCCCCTGGAACGGCTCGTCCAGGATGAGCAGCGGCGGGGCCTTCACGATCGCCCGCACGAACAGCACTGCCCGCTGCTGGCCGGTGGACAGTTGCCACCACGGGCGGGCGGCCAGGTCGGAAAGGGCGAACTCGGCGAACAGCCGGTCGAGGGTGGCGGACTGGTCCGGGGTGAGCGGCTGCGGGGTGAGGTGGTCGAAGAACCCGGTGGCGGCGGCGGCACGGGCCGTCCGCATCCGCGGGAAGTACTGGTGCAACTCCGGCGACACCAGCCCGATGCGGCGCTTCACGTCCCACACGGTTTCGCCGGGGCCGCGGCGACGGCCGAACACGGCGATGTCGTTGGCGAACGCCTGCGGGTGGTCCCCGCAGATGAGGCTGAGCAGCGTCGTCTTGCCCGACCCGTTCGGCCCGAGCACCGCCCACCGCTCGCCGGCAAGAACGGTCCAGGTGACGTCGTCGAGGATGAGCGTGCCGCCGTGCCGGACGGAGACGGAGCGGAGGGCGATGACTTCAGAACCTAACCCCCCCGGCCCCCCTTCCCGGGGAAGGAAGGGGGGGGACAATGGCACCTGGTGCCACCCCCCTACGGACCACGGGCTGGGGGGCCGGGGGGGTTGGTTGTTGGGCGTGC
>JALHQU010000453.1 GCA_022841795.1 Fimbriiglobus sp. | reverse complement strand
CCAAGGAGCGGGAGGACCGGGTGGTCGCGTTGGGCGAGTGCGAGAAGCGGGTGCTCGTCTGCACCGACTGCCTGAGCGAGGGGATCAACCTCCAGCACCTGTTCGACGCCGTCGTCCACTACGACCTGTCCTGGAACCCCACCCGGCACGAGCAGCGGGAGGGACGGGTGGACCGCTACGGGCAGCCCAACCCGCGGGTGCGTGCCCTCACGTACTACGGCATCGACAACCAGATCGACGGGGTGGTACTCGACGTGCTGCTCCGCAAGCACAAGGCGATCCGCACTTCATTGGGGGTGTCGGTGCCGCTGCCGACGGACAGCGAGCGGGTGCTCCAGGCGGTGTTCGAGGGGATGCTGCTCAAGGGGAAGAAGCGGGACACCGGCCCCGGCCTGTTCGACGACCTGGACACGGCCGAGGTCGACGAGCAGTGGAAGTCGGCGACCGAGCGGGAGAAGCAGTCCCGCACCGTGTTCGCCCAGCAGACGCTCAAGGTGGACGAGGTGGTCCAGGAGTTGAAGGCGTCCCAGTCGGCCGTCGGCAGCGGGGTGGACGTGGCCGCGTTCGTCACCACCGCCCTGACCGCGTGCAAGGGGCTGGTGAGCGGCACCGGCACGATCCGCGTCGACCTGTCCGAGTGCCCGCGGGCGATGAAGGACCAACTGCTGCCGCCGCTCGGGCTGAAGGCCGGCAAGGAGACCTTCGCCGCCCGGTTCGAGCTGCCCGTCGCCGACGGCCAGGTGCTGCTCTCCCGCTCCTCGCCGGCGGTCGAAACGCTGGCCAACTTCGTGCTGAACGCGGCCCTCGATCCGCACCTCGACGGCCCGGCCCGCCGGTGCGGGGTCATCCGCACCGCCAGGGTGAGCAAGCGGACCACCCTGCTCCTGCTCCGGCACCGCTTCCACATCGTCACGCGAATCGACGATGCCGAACACCCCCTCCTGGCCGAAGATAGCGAACTCGTCGCCTTCGCCGGTTCCCCGCAGAACGCCGAGTGGCTGCCGGCGGAGGTCGCCGAG
>JALHQU010000452.1 GCA_022841795.1 Fimbriiglobus sp. | reverse complement strand
GAGCGGACGGCGTCGGTGCCGCCGTCCGCACCGGCGCCGACCCAGTCCGTGCCGCCGCCGGCACCCACAGGCAAGGGCGGGTACTACCTCGACGACGGCCCTGGCGAGGAACCGCCGCCCGACCTTGACGCCATCCCTGACGCCGTGCCCAAGGTGGAGCCGCTGCTCCCCGGCTCCCTGCGGCCGTACACGGCGTTGGGCAACAACTATCTGCCCATGACGCAGCGTGAGCCGTACAAGGTTCTGGGCGTGGCGAGCTGGTACGGTCGCCGCTACCACGGCAAGCCGACGTCGAGCGGCGAGACCTACGACATGTACAAGATGACGGCGGCGCACACGACGCTGCCGCTGCCGAGCTACGCGCGGGTGACGTCGCTGCGGACCGGGAGGTCGGTCGTGGTCCGCATCAACGACCGGGGACCGTTCCACAACGACCGCCTGATCGACCTGTCCTACGCGGCCGCCCACCGTATCGGGATCGTCCAGGAAGGCAGCGGTCCCGTCGAGGTGGAAGCCATTCTTCCCGAGGGCGTGGCGCCGGTGCCGGTGATCCGCGCGGAGCCGCTGCCTCCGGCATCGCCGACCGCCGCCCCGGATGCCCCGGACACCCCGTCGGCGCCGCCGCTGTCCGCCGACACCGGCGAGGAGTACTACCTGCAGTTCGGCGCGTTCTCCAGCCTTGCCGGAGCCGAGGAATTCATGCGCAAGCTGCGCACCGACTACCCGAAACTCGACAAGCCGCTCGCGATCGTCTCGGGCAAGGGACTGTTCCGCGTGCAGGCGGGCCCCTTCCCCGATCGCGATTCGGCCAGGCGCGAAGCCGATGCCGCCGCGGCGCGCACCGGCTTCCGTCCGTTCCCGACCAAGCGCTGACCGAACCACCAATTCAGTCCTTCCCTAGAGCCAGAACATGAACACACTCATCTGCGGTTCCGTTGCGTACGACACGATCATGGTGTTCAGCGACCGGTTCCGGAATCACATCCTGCCCGACCAGCTGCACATCCTGAACGTGTCCTTCCTCGTGCC
>JALHQU010000451.1 GCA_022841795.1 Fimbriiglobus sp. | reverse complement strand
GATTTGGGGGGGGCTTGTCCGGGGGCGCGGGGTGGGTGCGCGACCGGAGGATTTAACCTCCGGTCGCTCACGCTCCCGGCTCGCCAAGAGTCACTCCACCCGCAGGCGGTACCCGAACGTCGGCCCGCCCAGGTCCCGCGCCTCGATGAGCGACACGAAGTACACCCCGTCGGCCGGCAGCGTAATCGTGACCGACGGGTCCGCCTGCCCGCCCGCGTCGTCCACCAGCTTCAGCGTCCGCTTGTCGGAATCGGACACCGTCAGCAGCAGGTCGGCCGGCGACCCGAGCCTGGCCGCGTCCGCCCGCACCGTCACCGTCTGCCCCTTCTTGCCGGCGAACCGGAACACGTCCACATCCTTCTCCTTGCCGATGGTGCCCTCGATCGTCGCCGGCACGGTGATCTCCTGGGCCGTGTCGAACCCGTCGTTCGGCTCCTTCTCCGGGGTGCCGGGCGAACTCACCGTCAGGCGGTGCGGCTCGCTCGACCCGCCGGGGGCGACGGCGACCAGGGCGACGTGCCCGGCGACGAACCCCTTCGGCACGTCGATCTCCGCCTCGATCTCGGTGTCGCCGAGCTGGTCCGCCGGGTAGCCGTTCGGCACCACCGCCTTCTTCCCCTTGCCCACCACCTTCGCCGTCACCCCGTCGGCCGCCGTCACCGCGGTCACGCCGTCCAGCTTCGCCCCGCGGAGCGTCACCTTCGTCTTCTGCCCCGGCGGGACGGCGAGCGGCACCGGGTAGCGGACGGCGGGGGCGTCTTTCGGCGGCGGCTTCGGCTTGTCCTGCGCGAGCAGGGCGGACGACAGGGCGAGGGCGACAGCGGAGCGGGTCACGGGAAGCCTCGGGGGTGGTTGGAACACCGGCGGGCCGCCGGTGCCACGAAGCCAAAAGGCAGTCACCCCTCCCCGCCGGGGAGGGGTCGGCGAGTGCGGAGCACGAGCCGGGGGTGGGGTCGGTTGTCCCGGTGAAACGCCTTACGGGTGAAACCGGCCGGTGTTGGAGTTCACGCTTCAGCGTGAGAGACGCTCACTCACGCTGAAGCGTGAACTCCA
>JALHQU010000450.1 GCA_022841795.1 Fimbriiglobus sp. | reverse complement strand
CACACTCCTCACTGGCTTCGTGGCACCGGCGGCCCGCCGGTGTTCGGAATCACCGGCGGGCCGCCGGTGCCACGGAAGAGAAACCCACTGGCGGGCGCTGGTGCCACGGAAGAAAAGCAGTTCAGCCGATCTGAACCTGCCGGGTCGTGTCCCGCCCGTTGTACGGCGGCGCGAATCTTCCGCCACGGCGGTGGTCGGTTTCCCGGTTTGCACCGGCCGTTCCCTGTTCTACCGTTGCGCGAGAAACTCCGTCCTGCGCCAACCGCCCCCCGAGACGTTCCCGATGTCCGTCCCGTCGTCGTTCGAGGAACTCGTCCAGCTCATCCGCAAGAGCGGGATGGTGGACGAGAACCGGCTGAACGGGTACCTGCACCGCCGGCAGTCCGGCCGCGGGCTGCCCGCCGACCCGCGGGAGGCGGCCGACGCGCTCGTCGCCGACGGGCTGATCACCAACTTCCAGGCCGAACAGTTCCTGCTGGGCAAGTGGCGGGGGTTCACCGTCGGCAAGTTCAAGCTGCTGGAGCGGGTGGGGGTGGGCGGGATGGGGCAGGTGTTCCTGTGCGAACACATGTTCATGAAGAAGCGGGTGGCGGTGAAGGTGCTGCCGCCGGCCAAGGCCGAGCAGCCGGCCGCCCTCGGCCGGTTCTACCGCGAGGCCCGCGCCGCCGGCTCGCTCGAACACCCGAACATCGTCCGCACGCACGACATCGACCAGGACGGCAACCTGCACTACATCGTGATGGAGTACGTGGACGGGTCGAACCTGCTGGAGATGGTGAAGCGGTTCGGCCCGATGGACTACCGCCGGGCGGCCCACTACACCCGCCAGATCGCCGGCGGGCTGGAGTACGCCTTCCAGAGCGGCATCATCCACCGGGACATCAAGCCGGGGAACATCCTGATCGAACGGGGCGGGGCGGCCAAGCTGCTGGACATGGGGCTGGCCCGGTTCTACCAGGACCAGACGGACATGCTGACGGTCAAGTACGACGACAAGATCGTGCTCGGCACCGCCGACTACGTGGCCCCGGAGCAGGTGGCGAACAGCCACGCGGTGGACGTGCGGGCGGACATCTAC
>JALHQU010000449.1 GCA_022841795.1 Fimbriiglobus sp. | reverse complement strand
GCGGTGAATCATGCATCTTGAAGCGCTGGTCGAGTCCGCGGCGCACGTCTGCTGCCGGTACCGCATCGCCGCGTTCCGCCCGCATTTGGAATCCGCCGGTCACACGCTGACCGTGCGGGAGTTGGGTGGTAGCTTCATCCAGCGCTTTCGGGCCATCCGGTCCACTCGCTCCGCGGATGTCATCATCCTGCAACGCAAGCTGCTCTCTTTGCCCGAACTCGTCCTGCTCCGCCGCTCGGCCCGCAAGCTGGTGTTCGACTTCGACGACGCCCTCTGGCTCCGCGACTCGTACTCCGGGAAGGGGTTCGACAGCGGCAGGCGGCAGCGGCGGTTCGGGGCGACAGTCCGCCGGTGTGATGTGGTGGTGGCGGGCAACCGATTTCTGGCCGAGGAAGCCCGGCGGTTCAACCCGAGCGTGACGGTGATCCCGACGTGCGTGGAGCCGTCGGCATACCCGCTGGCGAAGCACGACCGCCCGCCCGGCGAGGTGCGGTTGGTGTGGGTCGGCTCGTCGAGTACCCTTCAGGGGCTGGAGCGGAACCGCGAACTGCTGAACGCCATCGGGAAGGCCGTGCCCGGCGCCCGGCTGAAAGCGATCTGCGACCGCTTCCCGACGTTCGACCACCTGCCGGTTGATCCCGTGAGGTGGGACGAGGCAACGGAAGCGGCCGAGATCGCGGACGCCGACGTCGGCATCGGCTGGGTGCCGGACGACCCGTGGAGTCGCGGCAAGTGCGGGCTAAAGCTGTTGCAGTACCAGGCGGCCGGGCTGGCGGTGGTGGCCAACCCGGTGGGC
The DNA here is from genome assembly GCA_022841795.1 of Fimbriiglobus sp. Taxonomy (GTDB): domain Bacteria; phylum Planctomycetota; class Planctomycetia; order Gemmatales; family Gemmataceae; genus JALHQU01. The sequence continues at coordinate 306 of JALHQU010000449.1, read as the reverse complement.
GTGCAGGCGGATATCGTGCGGACCGGCGAGACTGGCATGTCGGCGACGACTGTGGACGAGTGGGTGGCCGCGGTGCGGACGCTGGCGGGCAATCCGGAACTGCGGCGGCGGCTCGGTCGGGCTGGACGCGAGCAGACGGAACAGAAATACTCGGTGGCGGCGGGCGGACGGGCATGGGTGGAACTGCTGTCCCGAGTGTAGCCCGCATGCTCGGTCGAAATCCTGGTCTGGCGTTGCCAGACCAGCGGGCCGCCACAGAGGGCGGCCCCTACGAAGCGGTCTTGTTCGGCGTAGGGGCCGCCCTCT
>JALHQU010000448.1 GCA_022841795.1 Fimbriiglobus sp. | reverse complement strand
TGGCGGCCCGCCGACCGCCCCCGGCGGTCGGTTCTGAGGATCGCGACATAGCATGCGGACCACACTCCGTCACGGCGCCAGCCGCTCCTTCTTCCACCCGGCCGGGGTGCGGGTGAACCGGATGCGGTCGTGCAGGCGGCTCGGCCGCCCCTGCCAGAACTCGACCACCTCCGGGATGACCCGGTAGCCGCCCCAGTGCGGTGGCCGCGGCGGGTCGTCGCCCATCTTCGCCGCCATCTCGGCCTGCTGTCGTTCCAGGAACGCCCGGTCCGGGATGACCTCGCTCTGCGGGCTGGCCCACGCCCCCAGCCGGCTGCCGAGCGGCCGCACCCGGAAGTAGTCGTCCGACTCCTTCGCCGACACCCGCTCCGCCCGCCCCTCCACCCGCACCTGCCGCTCCAGTTCGTCCCACAGGAACACGACCGCGACGAATGGGTTGCCGGCCATCTCCCGCCCCTTGCGGCTCAAGTAGTTGGTGAAGAAGGTGAACCCGCGGTCGTCCAGGTGTTTGAGCAGCACGGTGCGGGCGGACGGCTTGCCGTCCGGGGTGCAGGTGGCGAGGGTGAAGGCGTTCGGCTCAGGCAGCCTGGCCGCCACCGCCTGATCGAACCAGCGGCGGAACAAGGCGAACGGGTCGTCCCCGGCGTCCACTTCGGTCAACCCGGCGAGGGTGTAGTCGCGACGCAGATCGGCGAGGGTCATAGAGTTGCCCGATCAGTGGCCGCAAGAAACGCAAAGATCGCAAAAAATGATCTTGGGTTCTTTGCGTTTCTTGCGGCGAATCTGAGTTTACTGTCCGATCGCGGCCCGGATTGATGGGATGATGTCCGCTTCGCTCACCTCTGTCTCCTGCCGCTTGGCGAGGTCCTTCACCTTCCACACCCCGCGGGCGAACTCGTCCGGGCCGGCGATGACCGCCGCCCGGAACCCCCGCTTGTCCGCGTACTCGAACTGGTTCTTCGGCTTCTTCACCTCCGGGTACACCTCCACCCCGATGCCGGCGGCCCGCAGTGTGCGGGCCACCCGCTGGTAGTCGCCGATGCGGGCCGAGTCGAAGTTGATGACCAGCACGTCCGCCGGCGTGGTCCGCCCGGACATCCACGGGTGCTT
>JALHQU010000447.1 GCA_022841795.1 Fimbriiglobus sp. | reverse complement strand
ACCGCGCCGTCGTTCGAGGCGTCCGTTCGCGACTCGATCGCTGCGGGATCCTTCGTCGCCGCATCGGTCGGGTTCACCCCGACCCCGGTCGTCGTCACGCCAGTTCCCTCCCCGACCACGCCGCCCCCGGAACTGGTCTACTCCATCGTCCTCACCAACCCTGCCCCGCCGCCTCCGACCACGCCGGCCCCGCCCGCCACGCCGAGTTCACCTCCGACGACCGCCCCGCCCTCCCGGCCGGGCGATGACGCCGATGCCTCCGCACCGTCCGCCCGGGAACCCGGGGAGATCGATCCGCGAGTGCTCATGACCATGGCCACGCCGCGCACACCGCCCACTTCGCCCGGCGTAGCACCGGAATCTTCGGCAGCGCCGGCGGCACCCGCCGCCTCCCTACAGCCGGGAGTGAGCGTCGCCTCAGGCGTCTCGGTCGCCACGCCGCTGCCCACGGCGATCGTCACGCCCGCGCCCATCGATACCCCCGCCCCAGTCACCCCCGTCTGGCAGGCCTGGGGGATCGCCACCCCCCTGTCCGTCGACCTGCCGCCCGCCCAGGATGGCGCCGAGACGCACGAGAAGAGCGAGGAAGAGCGGCAGTTCGAGATCATGGTGAACGGCGTACGCCTCGCCGGCATGAGTCTGTCCGTCGGCGTCGTCACCTGGGCTCTGCGCGCAGCCGGCATCCTCTCCAGCCTGCTCGCCTCCCTTCCGGCCTGGCGCTACATCGACCCCCTGCCGGTGCTGGAACGTGCCGGCCGTAGCAAGGTCGTCTGGCGTGCCGACGAGGACGACCAGCCCTCGGACGAAGACAAGGCAGTACAGGAACTCCTGGAAAGCAAGCACTGACGTTTGTCAGGGCTTCCGGTCGGCCCGGCTCCTCCGGATCCGTACGCTGCCGGCGGTCTCCGACGCGTCAAACGGGAGCCCCCCGGGCCGCACCTTTTTGCAGCGCTCCCCCTCTGGAATCGGGCGATTTGGCCGTTAAGGGAATTGTTCCCTAAGCTTCCCATCCGCCTGCCACCAGCGTGAAGACCGAGATTCCGCCCGGTCCGACGGCGCGTCCGCGTTCCCGCAAGCGCGCTCCCCTCGCTCGGCCCCAGTTCGAGGCCC
>JALHQU010000446.1 GCA_022841795.1 Fimbriiglobus sp. | reverse complement strand
CTGAAGCGTGAACTCCAACGCCCGCCGGTTTCTCGCGGGAGGCTCACGATGACCCGAACCATCCTCGTCTTGGCAGTCTTTTCGTTGCCGCTCTCGCCGCTGTTCGCCCAGCTGCGTGACCGCCGGCCGGACCTGACCGCCTACCGGGACTACTTCCTCAAGCAAGACGACACCGCGCCGAAGGACGGCGCCGTGCGGGTGACGTTCCTCGGTGTCACGTCGCTGCTGTTCGACGACGGCGAGACGCAACTGCTCATCGACGCCTGCTTCACCCGGCCGAAGATGGGGCAGGTGGTGGTGAAGCGACTGGAGACCGACCCGAAAATCGTGGACGCGGTGCTGAAGAAGGCCAAGATCGACCGGCTGAAAGCGATCTTCGTCGCCCACTCGCACTACGATCACGCCCTGGACGTGGCCTACGTCGCCAGCAAGACCGGGGCGGTGCTGCACGGGTCGGAGTCCACGCTGAACGTCGGCCGCGGCGGGGACGTGGACAAGAAGCAGTTGGCGAAGTACGAGCCGGGCAAGGAGGTGAAGGTGGGGCAGTTCACCGTCACCGTGTTCGAGTCGAAGCACTCCCCGCCGATCAAGTTCATCAACGACGACCTGGGCGAGACCATCGACAAGCCGCTGCGGCAGCCGGCGCGGGCGAAGGAGTACAAGGAGGGCGGGTCGTTCGACTTCCTCGTCCGCCGCGGGGACCACGCCGTGCTGGTGGTGCCGAGCACCAACGCGGTGAAGGACGAGTTGAAGGGCGTGACCGCGGACGCGGTGTTCCTGGGCGCCGCCGGCCTCGGCAAGCAGGACAAGGCGTTCCGCGACTTCTACTACCAGCAGACGGTGGGCACGGTGAAGCCGAAGCTGGTGGTGCCCGTCCACTGGGACGACTTCTTCGAGCCGCTGACGGACAAGCTGGAGGGGTTCGCCGACCCGATCGACGACCTGCCCGCCGGGTTCGACGACCTGATCGCCCGGCTGAAAAAGGACAAGATTCAGTTCGGCCTGCTCCAGGGGTTCCAGAGCGTGCTGTTCCCGGCGAAGAAGTAGTGATCGGGGTTCTGAGAATGCCGGCGGGTGTTGGAGTTCACGCTTCAGCGTGAGTGAGCCGTCCTCACGCTGAAGCGTGAA
>JALHQU010000445.1 GCA_022841795.1 Fimbriiglobus sp. | reverse complement strand
CTCGGCCAGATCGACGGTGTGGTGTTCCTCGCCGGCGTCTACTGGCCCGTCGACGCCAAGGCGTGGGACGCGACCCAGGTCGAGACCATGTGCGACATCAACTTCACCGGCTGCGCCCGGGTGATCGGCGCCGCCCTTCCCGGCATGGTGGCGCGCGGGCAAGGCCATGTCGTGATCACCGGCTCGCTCTCGGGCTTTCGCGGCCTGCCCGGCGCCATCGGCTACGCCGCGTCCAAGGCCGGCACGATGGTGCTGGCCGAATCGCTCTACGCCGACCTGCGGAAAACCGGCATCACGGTCCAGCTAGCCAACCCCGGCTTCATCAAGACTCGCCTCACCGCGAAGAACGACTTCACCATGCCGTTCATCATGGAGCCCGAGGCCGCCGCCGACATCATGTTCCGCCACATGTCGACCGACCGCTTCAAGATCAGCTTCCCCACCCTGTTCAGCCTGCTCTTCCGCGGCGGCCAGTTCCTGCCCGACTGGCTCTACTACCGGATGTTCCCGCCAAACCCCTGAGCGGCTTCCCCAAAACCCTCCGGGGTCAGCCAAGCACACTCACGCCCGCAACCGCGCCATGAAGAACCCGTCCATCCCGCCACGCTCGGCCCAGTAGTCGGGCCGCAGACGCAAACCACCAGCCTCCGTCCACCAGCCCGGCTCCACGCCCGCCAGTTCAACCCGCTCCACCACCAGCCCCGGATGCCGCGTCAGCGCCGCCGCCAACTGGGCCTCTCCCTCCTCCGGCAACAGCGAGCAGGTCGAAAACACCAGCCGTCCCCCCGGTTTCAACCAACCGAGCGCCCGGTCGATCAACGCCGCCTGCAACGCCACCAGCCCTTCGACCTCTGACCCGTCCTTCACAAAGGGCAAGTCGGGGTGCCGCCGGATCGTCCCGGTCGCGGAACACGGCGCATCCAGCAAGATCGCGTCAAACGCTGCCTCCGGCTCCCACTGCAAGGCATCCGCCACCACCAGCGTCGCGGTCAGGCCCGTCCGCGCCAGGTTTTCTGCCACCCGCGCCATTCTGGGGCCCGAGATATCCAGCGCCACCACCTCCGCCCCGGCATCGGCAAGCTGCATGGTCTTGCCGCCCGGTGCCGCGCAAAGGTCCAGCACCCGCTCGCCCGG
>JALHQU010000444.1 GCA_022841795.1 Fimbriiglobus sp. | reverse complement strand
CCCGAACAATGCCCGCGACGCCTTCCCGGACGACTACTACAAGATCACCGTCAAGGCCAAGGACCAGGCGTTGCAAGAGACGACGAAGTACCAGTGGACGCTGCTCGACAACTGGCAGCAGAAGCTCGTCGCCAACCCCGACCCGAACCCGCCGGCACCACCACCCGGTCAGGCGGGCAAGGGCCACTACAGGCTGTTTTCCGGTGAGCAGTGGACGACCAAAGCTCGCATCATCTATCTGGTCAAGGCTACGGCTAACGCCGGCGGCATCACTCCCGGTGGCCCAATCAGCACCAAGGGCATCCTTCTAGGGAATGCGACCCCCGACAGCGACGGCCGGTTCGGTAGTGGCCCTATGCGCGGCATAGGTTGTACTCGCGGACGAAGTACCAGAGGGCGCCGACGTGGTTCTCCATCTTGCGGGAGAACGACAACGTCTTGCGGACGAACCGGGCGCACCGCTGCCGCAGGGTGCCGAAGAACCGCTCCACGTGGGCCGTCAGTCCGGCCTCCTTCCCGGCCGGGGCGTGCTGGCCCGGGGGAACCACCGCCCGGTACACCGGCAGCAGGTCGGTGGCCACCACCGCCCGGTTCCGGTACCGCCGGGGCAAGGCGTCCCACAGGCATTCGGCGGTAAACTGGTCGCGGTCGCCGACGGCCATCCCGACGACCTGCCGGGTGCGGGCGTCCAGCGCCACCCACACCCACCACACCTGCCGCTTGCTGCCGATGAAACTCCACAATTCGTCGGCTTCGATCACGACCTCGCGGGCGTAGTTTTTTTTAGCGGGCCGGGATCCCACGGGGTCTCCTCGTACACCCCGTTGACGAACCCCTGGAGCCACGACCGGGACAGGCCGGTCACCCGGGCGATGGCTCGCAGCCCGACCCGCTCGTGGAGCAGTTTGCGGACCAGGGCCTTGCGGTCGTCCGTCACCGGCCCCTTCCGCGGGGCGGCGACGAACCGCCGCCCGCAGGCCCGGCAGCGGAAGGTGGGGGTGCCGGCCGAGTTCGGCCCGTTGCGGACCACATGGGTGGCGGCACACCGCGGGCAGGGCGGGACAGGGGTCGGATCGGGGGTTGCGGTCGTCATCCCGTCAGAGTACGATCATGCCGCACACCGGGCCACTACCTGAAAACATGTTTAAATCTTATCCGGTTTTCATCTGCGTCGAAGT
>JALHQU010000443.1 GCA_022841795.1 Fimbriiglobus sp. | reverse complement strand
CCAACAAGCCCGTCGCCCCGAAGGCCGAGAAGCCGCCGGGGCCGGCGACCGTGGCCAAGGTGGTCAAGGAAGACGACCTCAACACCGTCGTCCTGACCGAGGAGGCCGAGAAGCGGGTCGGGCTGACGCTCGCGGCGGTCGAGTCGAAGGCCGTCCGCCGGGTCCGGGTGTACGGCGGTGAGGTGACCGTCCCGGTCGGGCGGACCATCCTCGTCGCCGCCCCACTCGGCGGCACACTGAAAGCCCCTACGGGCGGGGTGCCGAGGGCCGGCAGTGCCGTGAAGACCGGCACCCCCGTGTTCCAGTTGATTCCGCTGCTGACCCCGGACGGGCGGGCCACGCTGACCGCCGCCCTCGCGGACGCCAACGGGCAGGTGAACACGGCCAAAGCGAGCTTCGACCTGACCGACATCGCGGTGAAGCGGGCCGAGCGGGTGCTGAGGGAGGGGGCCGGCAGTCAGCGGCAGGTGGACGAGGCCCGTGCCGCCTTCGACGTGGCTAAGAGGACGCTCGACGCGGCCACCGCCCGGCAAGCCATCCTGAACAAGGTCGTCGGGGACGCCGAGGGCGGGACCGCCGCCCCGATCACCATCGACGCCCCGGAGGACGGCATCCTCCGCGTCGTGTCGGTGCTGCCCGGCCAGACGGTCCCGCTCGGGGCCGCGTTGTTCGAGGTGGTAGACCTCTCGACGTTGTGGGTCCGTGTGCCGCTGCCGGTCGGCGACATCGACGGCATCGACCGCACCGAACCCGCCCAGGTGGGCAAGCTGTCCGCCCCGCCCGGCACCCGGCTGGCGTCCGCAAAGCCGGTCGCCGCCCCACCATCGGCCAACCCGCTCGCGGCCACGGTGGACGTGTTCTACGAGCTACCGAACGCGGACGGGAAGCTGACCCCCGGCCAGCGGCTCGGCGTCACCATCCCGCTCGCGGACGCGAAGGAGAGCCTGACCGTGCCTTGGTCGGCGGTCGTGTACGACGTTCACGGCGGCACCTGGGTGTACGCCCAAACCGCTCCCCGCACTTACGCCCGCAAGCGGGTGGTCGTGCTGTACACCGCCGGGGCCGACGCGGTGCTGGCGAGCGGCCCGGCGGCGGGGACGCGGGTCGTCGCCCACGGGGGGCAGGAGTTGTTCGGGGCGGAAACCGGCTTCATCAAGTGAGGACGCCATGCTGAGTAAGCTGATCTCGTCCT
>JALHQU010000442.1:541-1223 GCA_022841795.1 Fimbriiglobus sp. | reverse complement strand
CGTTGCCACTAGCACGAGCAACCTAAACAACTACTACGTGTTCGATGGCGTATTGTTCGATCAGCTGACCATGCGTGTGGATTCGTTCGACAACGCGCTGATGATCGACAACTTGCAGACCGTGGCCGCTGTCCAGGTGCCTGAGCCGGCCGGATGGGCTTTGGCGAGCGCTGTTTTGCTGGCACTGGGTGCTTGCGGTCAAGGGCGCAAGCAAGAGGGGCCGATGCGCAGGCCACTTCCTCCGCAGGCGTAAGCGACCAGTCTGGGCCGAGCCAGTTGGCTCGGCACGGGCCGGCGGCGCTCCATCGTCCTCACCGCTGGCGAACTCCACCCAGGTTGTGGGGTGGGTCTGGACAATGCGATACCACAGCGTCCGCTCGGGACGGTGGCGCTGGTAGCGATGGGGTGAGGGTGGGGCGCATTGAGCGGCGGCGGCCAGCGAGTTGGCCCATCCTGGGCGGGTGACTGGGTAAGGACTGCATGCAAGGGTGCAAGACCAGACCCCATGTCTCGTTGCAGTTAGGCGGAGTGGTGGATTGCAAGACCAGACCCCGTCCCCGTTCGTGAGGGTGGGGCGCATTGAGCGGCGGCGGCCAGCGAGTTGGCCCATCCTGGGCGGGTGACTGGGTAAGGACTGCATGCAAGGGTGCAAGACCAGACCCCATGTCTCGTTGCAGTTAGG
>JALHQU010000442.1:0-531 GCA_022841795.1 Fimbriiglobus sp. | reverse complement strand
GTGAGGGTGGGGCGCATTGAGCGGCGGCGGCCAGCGAGTTGGCCCATCCTGGGCGGGTGACTGGGTAAGGACTGCATGCAAGGGTGCAAGACCAGACCCCATGTCTCGTTGCAGTTAGGCGGAGTGGTGGATTGCAAGACCAGACCCCGTCCCCCGTTCGCCCCCACATATCGTCCTAAAGGGGTTGCGCTTCAAGACGGTATCTGACCCCACGCCTGCTGAGGCGAGACCGACACAATCCCACCCTCTCCGCTAACACGGCCTCCAATCGCCCCTGAACGGCACGTGGCAATGCTGCGCCGATGAGCGGTGAAGGCAAACACCTGGGTAAACCACAGCTTCTTGAGATGCGCCCCGCGACGGGCGCTGTGCCAGCCTCAATTGCTGCGCTGGCGATTCAAGGAACCATCGGGGCGAAAACCGCCGCTCGTCTTGCCGCGACCGTGGGTGGCGCGGCGATATCAGCCGTCCACTTTCTGCATTGATCCTCGTCGGCGGCGCATGGCAGCCCCACCAACGATGCCGCCACCC
>JALHQU010000441.1 GCA_022841795.1 Fimbriiglobus sp. | reverse complement strand
GCCCGAGGAACCGCTCCACCCGGTAGCGGGCGATGTGCGTCGGGTCGGGCGGGTGAACCGCGGTCGCGTCCGACCCGTCGCCCCGGTACTCGCTCGTCCGGTCGGTGTCGCTCATGGCTTAAAGGCACCCACGCGGATTCGTGCGGCTGGCGGATGTGCCGGAAAGCCTGGGTGAGTCGTCGAGTGCGAGGGGGGGACTTGAACCCCCACGCCCTTGCGGGCGCTAGACTTTTGGTCGCCACTTTAGTGGCACGCCCAGCAGATCAGATGGATCGGGATCCAACTGCCGCAAGTGAGCACGTCGAGTACGATGTGGACGGTGTGGTTGAACGGCGCTTTGTAGTACCCGCCGTCCACGTAGGTGGTCTGCCTCACGTTGACCGATTGGCGAGACCGGCGTGACTCCCGCCGGGCCTCCTCGGCCGCTCGCAACGTCACGTCGAGAGTTTCGCCACAGTGCTTACACTTCTTCGCCTGCTTGCGGATGTCCTCCCCGCAGAACGGGCACTCTTTGTACTCCACCACGTTCTCGCCACCTTCGGCCAACTCCCCCCGCGAGGACGGGCGAAGAACCGGCACCCCTGACGGCCCGGCCAATGGGAGGGCAGGTGGCTGGGGTGCCGCGGGCGGCGGGACCGGAACCCGCTGTTCGTGGGCCGGCAACTCCGGGTGATGATCCAGCCACCACTTGCTCTCCACGCCGGGAGGAATGTCCCCGGCCGCACCGTCGGCGGACGGATCGGTGGCGGCAGTCGCCTCCGGCACAACCATCGAGGTCGAGCATGTCGCACACCGTACCGTTTTTCCGATGGCCGCAGGCGGGGCTTTGCACTTGCGGGAACAGCCCGGGCACAAGAAGCGAACGAATTCGGGTTGCATTTCGATGTCGCCGGACGTCTGGGGGCCAGTCAGATTAACATCAATGGCACAGACCGGCAACAGAATAACGATAACGGACCTGAGCGTGTGAGAGGTGATCGAGTGCGAGGGGGGGGACTTGAACCCCCACGCCCTTGCGGGCGCAAGAACCTAAATCTTGTGCGTCTGCCAATTCCGCCACCCTCGCGGGGTGCGTCCCATATTACCTGCCGGCCGGCGGGTCGCCAACCGCTCCGGAAGGTAGCCGGCCCACGCCGTGGGCCGACAGCAGCGGACGGCACATGGCGTGGGCCGGCTACTTTCGCTCCGGGCGGTACTTGTTCGACAGGTACGGGATCAGGTTGCCGACGTAGGTGGTGGTCGATCGGCCGCGGGACTGCAGCTCGGCCACCGCCTCGGCGTTCGACCACCCCTGGAACCGCATG
>JALHQU010000440.1 GCA_022841795.1 Fimbriiglobus sp. | reverse complement strand
AGGACGAGATCAGCTTACTCAGCATGGCGTCCTCACTTGATGAAGCCGGTTTCCGCCCCGAACAACTCCTGCCCCCCGTGGGCGACGACCCGCGTCCCCGCCGCCGGGCCGCTCGCCAGTACCGCGTCGGCCCCGGCGGTGTACAGCACGACTACCCGCTTGCGGGCGTAAGTGCGGGGAGCGGTCTGGGCGTACACCCAGGTGCCGCCGTGTACGTCGTACACGACCGCCGACCAGGGCACGGTCAGGCTCTCCTTCGCGTCCGCGAGCGGGATGGTGACGCCGAGCCGTTGGCCGGGGGTCAGCCTCCCGTCCGCGTTCGGTATCTCGTAGAACACGTCCACCGTGGCCGCGAGCGGGTTGGCCGATGGCGGGGCGGTGACCGGCTTGGCGGAAAGCAGCCGGGTGCCGGGCGGGGCGGATAGCTTGCCCACCTGGGCGGGTTCGGTGCGGTCGATGCCGTCGAGGTCGCCGACCGGCAGCGGCACCCGCACCCACAGGGTCGAGAGGTCCACCACCTCGAACAACGCGGCCCCGAGCGGGACCGTCTGGCCGGGCAGCACCGACACGACGCGGAGGATGCCGTCCTCCGGGGCGGCGATGGAGATCGGGGCGGCGGTCCCGCCCTCGGCGTCCCCGACGACCTTGTTCAGGACGGCTTGCCGGGCCGTGGCCGCGTCGAGCGTCCTCTTTGCCACGTCGAAGGCGGCACGGGCCTCGTCCACCTGCCGCTGACTGCCGGCCCCCTCCCTCAGCACCCGCTCGGCCCGTTTCACCGCGATGTCGGTCAGATCGAAGCTCGCTTTGGCCGTGTTCACCTGCCCGTTGGCGTCCGCGAGGGCGGCAGTCAGGGTGGCCCGCCCGTCCGGGGTCAGCAGCGGAATCAACTGGAACACGGGGGTGCCGGTCTTCACGGCACTGCCGGCCTTCGGCACCCCGCCCGTAGGGGCTTTCAGTGTGCCGCCGAGCGGGGCGGCGACGAGTATGGTCCGCCCGACCGGGACGGTGACCTCGCCACCGTACACCCGGACGCGGCGGACGGCCTTCGACTCGACCGCCGCGAGCGTCAGCCCGACCCGCTTCTCGGCCTCCTCGGTCAGGACGACGGTGTTGAGGTCGTCTTCCTTGACCACTTTGGCAACGTTCGCCGGCCCCGGCGGCTTCTCGGCCTTCGGGGCGACGGGCTTGTTGGTGACGAGCCACCACGCCCCGGCCCCCACGGCGGCAGCGAGGCAGAGCGTCAGGGCGACCGTGGCCAGCCGTTGCAGGAACTTCATTTCGGCTTCCTCTCGTCGGCGGCTGGG
>JALHQU010000439.1 GCA_022841795.1 Fimbriiglobus sp. | reverse complement strand
GACAAGGCGTTCGCCGCCGCCACGCTACCTCTCGCCCAGTTCGTGATGGACGCTGCGGCGAAGGGGTACTTGGGCGGGAAAACCGAGGGCGATCTCGATTCGGACGCGATGTGAGATCGACCCCAAAGCGGGTGGAACGAATCCAACACGATGACACGCTACTCGACGCGGACCCACCTATCTCCGGTGCGGACAAACCGCTCGTCCCACTCTGAGTTGCACCCGATGACGTAGTAGCGCAGCAGTGCTTCACCAGGCCCAGCAAGAGTGATGTACTCCAAGTTTCCCTCGTAGTGTGAACTGGGGTGAGTCGTCCGAGCCCATTGCTCGGCGCCCACCCGTTGTACCTCATTGTCGATTTCGGTGAGGTGAACCAAGACATCGGCGGCCAACTCCAACCACACGGGCTCGACCACTCCGCCGGGTGCAGGGAAAAACAACCCGATATCGTGATCCGCCGACAGCGGCAATTCGATCGTGGCTTCGTCGTCGTCAATCACTGCGTTCTCCGGCAGCAGAGCCGGTAAAGCCGTTGAACCGCTGATTCGATTCAGTTCGAACGCCATCACTTGCCCTCCACTCGCCGAGCCTGGCAAAGCTCAGGCCGGATCGTCGCCCGGCAGCGTACCGCCTCCGCGATCGTGAAGCAACCGAGTGGCCGCGAGCGGCAATCGACGAAATGTAACAACTACATTGACGCCCGTACACATCGCCCGGAATAATACATCCGTTCACATGGCCGCGTGCTTTCCGGGCGCGGCCGCCGCACCTCCCCCACCCCATTGGATGTCCCGCCATGACGCCGCCCCTGCCGCCCGACGCCGTCGTCCGCCGGGCCGCCCACCTGAAGGCCGCCGGGTACTCGTGGGACACCATCGCCGACCGGTTGCACGTCCCGGCGGTGATCCTCGAACTGTTCCCGGCCGACGCCCCGGAGTGGAGTGCCCACTACTCGAACGGGTGCAAGGCGGCGAACGACGAGTTCGTGGCCGACGCCCGGTCGCACGCCCGCCGGCTGATGCGGAGCGAGGACGAGAAGACGGTGCTGAAGGCGGCCGAGCTGGGCATCAAGTTCCAGATGACGCTGGTGCGGCACCACCACGACTGGCGGTCGCCGGGCAGTGAGCTGCCGCCGCTGCGGATGGGCGGGCCGGACCCGTTCGCCAAGGTGGCCGAGCTGCTCAACCGCTGGCAGCAGGAGGACGACGAGGACGAGGGCAACGGTGGTGGCGGGGTGCCGCGGCGTCCGAGGCCCCCCCCCCCCCCCCCCCCCCGGGGGCCCCCCCCCCCCCCCCGCGGGGGCGGGGCA
>JALHQU010000438.1 GCA_022841795.1 Fimbriiglobus sp. | reverse complement strand
GCCGGCGACGCCCCGCGGGTGATCCTGCTGTACGAGTCGGCCGAGGGCGGGGCCGGGGTGCTGCGGCGGCTGCTCGACGACCCGCTGGCGTTCGCGGACGTGGCCAAGCAGGCCCTCACCATCTGCCACTTCGACCCGGCCACGGGCGAGGACCGGCGGCGGGCGGAACGGGCGACGGAGGACTGCGAGGCGGCGTGCTACGACTGCCTCATGCACTACGCCAACCAGCCGGCCCACCGCATCCTCGACCGGCAGACGATCCGGGACGCCCTGCTGCGGATGGGCCGGTCGCGGACCGAGACGGCACCGGGGCCGGACGCCCGCGACGACCACCTGGCCGCCCTCGGGCGGCTGGCCGGGTCGGACCTCGAACGCCGCTGGCTCGCCCGCCTGGACGCCCGCGGGCTGCGGCTCCCGACGCACGCCCAGCGGTTCGTCGAGGTGTGCCGCACCACGCCGGACTTCTTCTACGCCGACTACCAGGCGGCGGTCTACGTCGACGGCCCGCCCCACGACTTCCCCGACCGGCAGAAGCGGGACGCCGAGCTGACCGAGGCGATGGAGGACGCCGGGTTCACCGTCATCCGGTTCCACCACCAGGACGACTGGGACGCGATCCTCGCCAAGTACCCGCACGTGTTCGGGAGGCCGTCATGAGCTTCGCCGTCGGTTCGCTCGTGAAGGCCCGCGGGCGGGAGTGGGTCGTCCTCCCGGAGTCCTCGCCGGACACGGTCGTCGCCCGCCCGCTCGGCGGCGGGGACGACGAGGTGGCCGGGTTCTACCTGCCCGTGGAGCCCGTGGAGCCCGCCACCTTCCAGCTCCCCGACCCGGCCTCGCACGGGGACCACCGATCCGGGCGGCTGCTGCGGGACGCCCTCCGGCTCGGCTTCCGGTCGAGTGCCGGCCCGTTCCGCTCGTTCGCCCGGCTGGGCGTCGAGCCGCGGCCGTACCAGCTCGTCCCGCTGCTCATGGCCCTCAAGCTCGACCCGGTGCGGCTGCTGATCGCTGACGACGTGGGCATCGGCAAGACGGTCGAGGCCGGGCTGATCGCCCGCGAGCTGATCGACCGGGGGGAGGTGCGGCGGATGGCCGTCCTGTGCCCGCCGCAGATCGCCGAGCAGTGGCAGGCGGAGCTGCACGCCAAGTTCCACCTCGACGCCGAACTCGTCCTCCCCGGCACCGTCTCGCGGCTGGAGCGGGCGTGCCGGATGAACCAGTCGGTGTTCGACCGCTTCCCGTTCGTGATCGTGTCCACCGACTTCATCAAGAGCGACCGCCGCCGCGACGACTTCGTCCGCGACTGCCCCGAGCTGGTGATCGTCGACGA
>JALHQU010000437.1 GCA_022841795.1 Fimbriiglobus sp. | reverse complement strand
CCGGGGGGTTAGGTCGAATCTGCGTCCGGTCCGCACCTCGACCAGCCGCCCGGACGCGCACCCCACTTGCTCCCCCTTCCCTCTCATTCACGAGTTCGGTGATGCTGTCGCGTTCGTAGAACGGGGAAAGAGCCCCCGTTCCCGCGGCAGGATGCACGTATGATCCGCGTCCAGCTCCCGGACCGCGACCGCGACGCCCTCGACGCCGAATTCCGCCGGACGGCCGATCGGAAGCTCCGGGACCGGCTCCAGATCGTGCTCATGGCGGCCCGAGGCCGCCGGCCGGCCGAGATTGCGGCCGACCTCGGGATCAGCACCCGGACCGTCCCTCGGTGGCTCAACGCCTACCTGGACCGGGGGCTCGATGGCCTGCGACCGCGGAAGGCGACGGGGGCCGCCCCGAAGGTCCCGGACCGCCTGGCCGCCGAGGTCAAGCGGTGGGTGATCGACGGGCCGAGGGCGTGCGGGTTGGACCGGGCCAACTGGACGTACGCCGAGTTGGCCGGGCACCTGTACCAGACCCACGGGATCGCCGCCGGCCGGTCGGCCGTCCTCCGGTTCTGCAAGAAGCTCGGGGTCCGGGTGTACCGGCCGACGTACCAGTTCCTCCGGGCTGACCCGGCCAAGCAGGCCAAGGCCCGGGTGGAGCTCGCCGACCTCAAAAAGGGGCGGAAGCCGGTCGGCTCGTTCTGCTGAGCCAGGACGAGGCCCGGTTCCCGATGGTCCCGACGCTCACGGCGACACTCGGGGTGAAGGGGCACCGGCCGGTCGTCGGCACCCGGGACGGCAAGCACCTACTGCACGTGTTCGCGGCGGTGAACGTGGTGACCGCCGCCCTGCACGCGAACACCCTGGACAGCCCGAAGGACGCCGCGCGGAAGACCGGGCTGGGCAAGACCCGGCGGATGCAGGCGGCGTTCGCTGCCCACCTCCGGCACGTCGCCCGGGTGTACCCAGCCGACAAGCACCCGCGGGTGGTGCTGGTGATCGACAACGCCCCGTGGCACCGGGGGAAGGCCATCGACGAGGCGTTGGTCGAGAACACGCACCTGGAGTTCTACCGGCTGCCCAGCTACAGCCCGAGCCTCAACCCGGTCGAGCGATTCTGGCGGAAGCTCCGGCGGCGGGCGACCCACAACCGGCTGTTCGACGCCCCGGCCGACCTGAAGCGGTCGATCCGCAACAGCCTGTGCTATTTCCAGACGGTCCGAGAGCGGGTGGCGACCCTGGTCCGGGGGTGCTACCCGACGACGCCGAACGCGACAGCATCACCGAACTCGTGAATGAGGCCGCACCCGGCGGACGAACCACCGGGTCGCCCGCCGCCGTCGCCGGCTGG
>JALHQU010000436.1 GCA_022841795.1 Fimbriiglobus sp. | reverse complement strand
CGTCGCTCGCGCTCCGGGTTCCAACAACCACATCAACTGACCGAACGAGGTTCGTACCCCCCACCCGCTGTCGGCTGGCGCCGCCATCGACCTCCCCCGCAAGGGGGGAGGTGAAGAGCGCGGCCGGTTCTTCACCTCCCCCCTTGCGGGGGAGGTCGGCGACTCCGCAGGAGTCGGCGGGTGGGGGGTCGTTCCGCTGCCGCCCGGTCATCGCAGCGCCCCCCGCAGGCGGTCGGTGAACGTCCGCGCCCCGGCG
Organism: Fimbriiglobus sp.; assembly: GCA_022841795.1. Lineage (GTDB taxonomy): Bacteria > Planctomycetota > Planctomycetia > Gemmatales > Gemmataceae > JALHQU01. Next base: position 1,121 of record JALHQU010000436.1, on the reverse strand, counting down.
GGGGTGGCGTGGTGGCCGTCGGCGAACCCGGCGTCCGGCAGCCATTCGCGGGCGTCGATCAGCGGCACGTCGAACTCGCGAGCGAGTTCGGTGGCGAACGAGGCGATCCCCGCCTGCTTGCCGGGGCCGTACCACGCGCGGAACTCGCTCGACTCCGGGGTGAGCAGCAGCGTCGCCCGCACGCCGCGGCTTTTCAATTGTGTGAGGATGTCCCGCACCGCCGCCACCGCCGGCCCGCCGGGGCGGTAGTCGGCGAAGGCGTGGAAGTATTCGGCGTAGGCCTGGGCAAGGTATTCCGCACGCTTCTCCGGTGTGATCTCGATCCCCGGCACATGCCCGCGGGCGTCGGTACGGTTGAGCAAACCCAGCCCGAACGGGGACGGCAGCAGGCTCGGGGCGGCGGCGTTCAGGGCGGCGAAGCGGAACGTGTGCGCCGTTTGCAGCGGCCCGGCCGGGTGGAACTGCACGGGCGTGTCGATCGGCCAGCCGAACCCGCGGAGGGTGTCCACCTCGTGCCGCCGCAGGCGGTAGTCGTGCAGCCAGCGGGCCTCGAACGGCGGGGTGTGGTCGGCCAGCATCGCCGGGTGCAGCTCGATCACGGCGGCGTCGAACGCCACCCCGTCGTCGAGCAGCCGCCGCAGGTACAGGGCGTTCGCCACCGGCCCGCACCCGGCGCAGCCGAAGTTGAACGCCGACGTGCGGTCGTCGCTCAGCCGCTCGGCGTCCAGGCACAGTTGCGTGCGGGAGCTGCCGACGGCGAGGAGTCGTCTCCCCTCTCCCCTTGTGGGAGAGGGGCTGGGGGTGAGGGGGTTGGTACTCCAGAACTCCGGGTGCCCCTTCAGCAGCCCGATCTTCTCGGCGTAGATCGGATCCCGCAACGGCACCACTTCCGAATCGATCGCCTTGTGAGACGCCACCTGCACGACAACGAACATCAGCACCCCGGCCAGCACCGCCGTGCGTGCCCGCCGGCCGTGGACCGACCGACCAGACCGCGGCGAAGGTGCCGTCACCGCGTCGGCGCGGGCGATTCGCCATTCCGGTTGTGTTTCAAGGGTAGTCAACTCTGTCGGCACAGTTCGATCCATCAAGGTCTCGGCGAGCCGGGAGCGTGAGCGACC
>JALHQU010000435.1 GCA_022841795.1 Fimbriiglobus sp. | reverse complement strand
GGGTGTGCCACTGGAAGTAGGCAGTCATGCGGCGAGGGGGTTGGCGTCCCAGTATTCGGCCCACTCGGGGCTGTCGGTCAGCGCGAGCAGTTCGACCAGCGGGCCGGCGTGTTCCACTCGCCACCGTGCCCCGGTCCGCTTCAGCCGCAGGTTCACCCGCTGTTTGATCGTCCCTTCCACCAGCCCGCTGCCGATCGACTGGCCCCGCCGCAACCGGGCCGCGTAACTCAGCCGCTCCCGGTGCCCGGCCAGGTAGTTCAGCGCCACCCCGATTCCCGCCGCCCCGCCCGGCAGTTCGGCCAACGACTCGCACGCCCCCGCGTACCCATCGGCCAACAGCCGACCCGTGGCCCGCTCCAGCCAGGCCGGGAACGCCCCCGCGTCCAGCGACTCCCGCCCGGCCGCCGCCAGGTACTCGGCCGCGTGGTAGTAATCCAGCACCTGTCCGGCCAACGGGAAGCGTTCCTCGGCCAGGTTCCAGAGCCACTCCGCCCCGTCGCCCAGCACGGTCAGCCGGGACGGGTCGGTCAACCCCAGCCGCTCCGCCTCGACCCGGCACCGGGGGGCGAACAGGCTCGCCTCCCCGACCGCCGCGATCACGCTCCGCACCGCGGGGGCCGGCAACGCCCGCGATCCGGCCTCGGCCGACGAACACGGCTCCGCCCGCCCCCGCACCGCGAACACGGCCACCTTCACGTCCCGCCACCCGCCCACCGTGTTCACCTTGCCGGCGTCGATGGCCACCTCGTCGTCCACCGGCCCCGGCCGCTCGGCCATCGGCTCGTGGGCGCGGGCGAACGCCGCCGGCAACGCCTCCCGGTCGTCGCGGGTGCGGGCGGCGGCGGCCGCCGCCGCGTGCGTCAGCCGGCGGATCGTCTCGGCATCCACCGCCCACCCGCTCAACTCGCGGAGGAGCCTCTCGGCCTTGCGGAACGGGTCGTTCACCCCGGCCAGGCACGCCATCCGGCGGGCGCGGGCGGTCAGGTACCCGTCCACCCCCAACCGCTCGTCGGCCGGGCACCCGACTTCCCCGCACCCCGCACATCGGCTATGCCAGCGGCCCAGGCGGATGGCCCCGACGGCCGTCACCACGTCCCGCTCGACCCGCCGCTTGCGGTGCCGTCGGCCCCCGCACGCGCAGTCCCGATCCGCCCCTTTTTCCCGTCGCCGGATTCGACGCTCGCCAGCACGGCCCGCTCCAGGCCGGTGCGGAGCAGTTCGCGTCCGGCGTCGCGGGCGTGCCCCTCCAGGCGGTCGAGCACCTGCCCGTGCGGGGCGTCCACGGCCAGATCCCGCATCTGCTGAACGAACGCGATGTGCTGCTCGATGGCCGCCTTCTCCGCCTCATCCCGGTACTCGAACGTGCCCGTCGGCATGACGAATCCCCTCGGCGTCTTGGGTCGCCACCTAATACCCGAAACCGCTGCCTACTTCCAGTGGCACACCC
>JALHQU010000434.1 GCA_022841795.1 Fimbriiglobus sp. | reverse complement strand
CGTCCGGTATAGTTGAACTGGTCCGAGGGTGTTTTCACCCTCTCCCCGTTGGGGAGAGGGTCGGCGGCGGCGACAGCCGACGACGGGGAGAGGGGTTCCGGAAAACCAACCCCCTCCCGCGCTCGCTTCGCGAGCTTGCCCTCCCCCTGGCAGGGGGAGGGGAAAAACACACCCGCCCGATTCGGGTGCGTCAATTCAACAGGGTGCCCGCAATGCCCGCCATCCCGCTGCCGGTGGGGATCGAAGAGAAGCTGGACGAGGTGGCCGTCGAGGTCCGCCGCCTGCGGGTGCTCCGCGGCGTCAGTTGGTTCGCCGCCGTGCTGTTCACCCTGCCGGTGGCCCTGGTCGTGCTAGACGCCGCCCTCGACCTGGCCGCCCCGCTCCGCGGGCTGCTGCTGGCCGGCGGGCTGGTGCTGCTGGCGGCGGCGTTCTGGCTGCTGGTGCTGCGGCGGTCCCGCGGGCAGGTGCCGCCGGAGGAACTGGCGGCGGCGGTCGAGGAGCACCACCCGAACCTGGCCGAGCGGCTCCGCACGCTGGTCGAGTTGAGCGAGAACGCCGAGCCGGGGAACGGATCGAAGGCGATGATCGGGCTGCTGGCGAAGGAGACGGAGAAGCGGGCGAAGCGGCTGAACTTCCTGGCCGCCGCCCCGATCGGGTTCAGCCTGCGGCTGGCCGTGTTCGCCGTGCTCGTCGCGCTGATCGCCATCAGCCCGCTGTTCCTGGTGAAGGGCACGACCGAGCGGGTGCGGCGGGCGCTGATCCCGTGGTGGACCCCGCCGATCGACGTGCCGTACACGGTGAAGGTGTCGTCCGGCGACCCGGTGGTGAAGCGGGGCGAGCCGGTCACGCTGTCGGCGTACCTGGAGCGGACGAAGCCGGCCGGCGACCTGCCGACGGACGCCACCCTGGTGGTCCGCACCCCCGGCCAGAAGGACGAGAAGCGGCTGCCGATGAGCGGGGACGACAAGGCGGCGTTCACCGTCACCCGCCCGAAGGTGGAAGCCGACTTCGAGTACCGGGTGGAGAGCGGGCCGGCGGCGAGCGAGTGGCACACCGTGTCGGCGGTGGATGCGATCGAGGTGGCCGACGGCACGACGATCGCCATCACCGCCCCGGCCTACGCGCGGGACACCGTGCCGGCCGTGACCAAGGACGGGCTGAGCGAGATCGAAGCCCTTCAACATTCGACGGCCGAGTTCACGTTCAAACTGTCCCGCGCCCCGGCCGACGTGCAACTGGAGTTCCGCCCGACCGACGCCAAGCCGGACCAACTGCCGACCAGCCTGACCGCCAAGCTGCGGTACAGCGGCGACCGCAAGACGATCACCGCCGCCGTCCCGCTGGCCGCCGACGGCACCCTCAAGCTGGCCCTGTTCGGCGACAAGGGCGTCCGCACCGACGTGCCGGTGGCGGTGAAGGCGGTGCCGGACAAGGCGCCGGAGTTCGAGAAGGTGGTGGGCGTGCCGGCGGACAAGCGGC
>JALHQU010000433.1 GCA_022841795.1 Fimbriiglobus sp. | reverse complement strand
CGGTCGGCCGGCAGCGCCCGCAGCCAGCCGGCCGCCGCCCGCCGCGGCCCGTCCGCGTCCGGCAGCACGGCCGACGGGATCACCTCCTCGTGCTCCCAGGCGAACGACGGGTTGCGGTGCGGCGTCTCCTTCCGCGCCCGGTCGGCGGTGGCCAGGTCGTACCACGCGTCCTTGCCGAAGAACCCGGTCAGGTCGAACGCGTACACCAGGTGGACGTACACCACCACGCACCCGGTGACGATGCGGAGGAACGCCATCACGGTCGGGTCGGCCGGGGCGAACCAGAACCGCACCCACCGCCGCCACAGCTCGGCGGGCAACGGGGTCGGGGGTGTCGCGGTCATTCCTTAACCTCCCACGGGAAGAAGAACGCCTTGTCGTTGCCGGTGGCGTACCGGGACATGTGGTCCAGGTACGGCTTCTGGTCGCGGCCGGCCGGCGCCGGCTGGATCGGCACCAGCCAGTACAGCAGCGGGTCGTTCGGGTCGGTCAGCTCGCCGGCCGGGTCGAACTCGCCGATGTAGTACGGGAAGAAGGTGGTCGGGTGGTACGGGCTGAGGTCGCCCAGCTCGCGGTACCCGGGGTCGCCCGGCCGGGGCAGCGGCTGGCCGGCCGGCACCGGGTCGCCGTGCGGCAGGAACTGTTGCGCGGCCAGCACCCGGTGCTCCACCCGGAACACCTTCACCCGCGTCACCGTGTACTGCACCACCGTCCCGTCCGCCCGCTTCCGCGGGCCGGTGTGCTCCCGCGCCACGTGCCGGGCGTAGGACGGGAACATCTGCCGGCGGATGAGCGGCGGCGGCACCCGGTACTGGTTCAGGTCGGTCTCCCCGAACGCCACCGCCCCCGGCACCGGCTGGCCCTTCACCCCGGCCTGGTTGGCCTGCCGCAGTTGCATGGCGTTCTGCTTCCACACGCTCGGCCCGGTCATCCCGCCCGGCGCGGCCGGGGACACCAGTTCGGTGAGCGACAGCCGGCGGTAGTACGTCATGCCCAGCGGGTCGCGGTACTCGGTGTTCCGCCGCGGCATGTTCACCCACTCGGCCGTCTTCACCTTCACCGGGCTGCCGTCCGCCGCCCGCTTCACCTCCCCCGTCTTCTCGTCCTTGTCGTCCTCGTCCGTCTGGTACTCGATGTAGAAGAACAGGTGGCTGGCCGGGCCGGGGTCCGGGGAGTAGAAGTGGTACGCGTTGATCAGGTACAGGAACCGCGAGTAGTCGGTGTACACCCGGTTGGCCGCCTGGCTGGACACCCACGGCGGCCCGCTGGCGTACGTCTCCGGCAGGGTGGTGTGGGTGAGCAGCGAGCCGAAGTGGTACACCAGGAACAGCGACAGCAGGGCGTACCGCCAGCCGGCCGGGGCGAACGCCAGCCCGGCCCCGGCCAGGGCGAGCGTGCCCAGCACGCCGGCCAGCATCCGGGCCGAGTCCCAGTGCGCGGGCAGGCCGACCACCGCCAGCCAGCCGACCGCCCCGGCGGACGCCCACGCCC
>JALHQU010000432.1 GCA_022841795.1 Fimbriiglobus sp. | reverse complement strand
GGCGGTTCCTCCGCTCGGGTGCGGGGCAGGGATGAGTGGCATCACCCTTGTACCCACAACACGTTGCGACGGGAACCGCCTCCTCTTTCCGGGCACCTAAAACTGGGGATGACTCAGGTGCCCGGCGGGGGCGACGAGCACCATCCGGTCGCGGGCCAGGTGGCGGAACTCCAGATGCGGCTTCTCCACCTTCCGCCCGACAAAGCCGAGGCTTACCTCCCCCCCCTCGACCTGGTCAAGTACGACTTGACTGTCACTCACGGTCGCCCGCACCCGCAGGTGTGGGTAGCCGCACACGCTTCCGACGGGTGCTGCTCGCATGGCTGTCGAACCGATTACCGGGCGGATCGGCCGGGAAAGTGTCGGCGCTGGAAGCCGGATGCGCGTGCTGGCGGCCGCCCGCCCCGTGGCCGTGCCCGCAGTGCAAAGGGCCGACCATCTGGGCCGCGTCGCGGCTGTCGGTGGGCTGCTTCCGGTGCGGGCACCGAGTTCCAATTGTTGCAGTCTAACTTGGCAGATCGGGCTGAAGGAATTGGCCCCCGAGCGAGGCACGGGCGACGACCGGGTTACGTCCCTTTTCCTCCTCTAACTTGGCAGGCCGGCGGAACGAACGCCGGGGCTCGGCCGCACACCACGCCCGTTGGCACCGGGCGGGGATTGCGGCAGTTCTAGCACTCTAACTTGGCTGCCGGCGGGCGGGGCAAAAACCAGTAATCGGGCGGCGGTTTCGGGCGATGATTTCGACCGACCGGGCCCCTGACGGTCGCGGCGGGTTGGCAAGCGTACCGGACTGGAAGCAGGGGGTATCGGGCAGGGGAAGGGGGCACCAAAACGGACAGCCCGGCGGACGGCTCCCCTACACACTCGGCATGAGGTGGGACAACAAAAGGCGTCAAAAGGATACGATCCGTCCACGCAACGAACCGCAAAAAACGCAACCGCCCTGGCCCGAGCGAAACACCGACGGGGCGGAGAGCCACACGGTCTGCGGGGTGTCCGCCGCACCGCGGGAGCCGGTCCCCGGCCGTCGGCGGCGAATCTCTCCCCACTTGCCGCTGAACCCCGCAGGGCCGGGTCCGGCGTCCAGAACGCCATTTTTTCCGCCAACTCGCCGATGGACCCCGGCCGCCCGCGCCAAGGTATGATAGAGCCGGCGGTCGCCGGCCGCCCGGAGAACCAAACCGATGACGACCACCGCCGCTCGGGTCGCCGGCCTGCTCGGCCGCAACGCCGACACCCCCGACGCGGAGCTGCTCGGCCGGTTCGTCGCCCACCGCGACGGGCCGGCGTTCGCCGCCCTCGTCGCCCGGCACGGGCCGATGGTGTTCGCCGTCTGCCTCCGCGCCCTGCGCCACCGGCAGGACGCGGAGGACGCCTTCCAGGCCACCTTCCTGGTGCTCGCCCGTCGCGCCGCCGCCGTGTCCCCGTCCGGGGCCGTCGCCGGCTGGCTGCACGGGGTGGCGCACCGGGTGGCGAAGGGGGCCCGCCGCGCCGGC
>JALHQU010000431.1 GCA_022841795.1 Fimbriiglobus sp. | reverse complement strand
GGTCAGCCAAGCCGCACAACTTCATGGCCATGACGCCCAAGGCATTCGCGGTCGCCACGATTGCGGAGTGGCAGGCACTGGCGTCAGCACCCGAGGCCGAACCAGGTAGCGTGTTGTCAAGTGACGATTTTTGATGTCCAGTTCGGGTCGAACGGCGCTCGGTTCTTGAGCACCCCGTAGCAGATCATGACCAACTTCCGCATGCACGCGCCGATGGCCTGCATCTTCGGCTTGCCGGCGTCCACCAGCCGGCGGAAGAAGCGGGCGAGGGTGGGGTTGAACCGCACCGCCGTCTGGGTCGGCAGGAACAACGACTTCCGCAGCCGCGCGTTCCCCGCCTTGCTCAGCCGCGTCCGCTTCCGCACGCTCGACCCGCTCTTGAACTCCCGCGGGGCCAGCCCGCAGTACGCGGCCGCACTCTGGGCGCTCGGCAGCTGGTCCACCGCCGGCAGCTCGGCCAGCAGGGTGGTGGCCGTCTGCCGCCCGATGCCGGGGATGGACTCGAGCAACCCCCGGTCGTCCGCCAGCTTCTCACTCGCCGCCACCACCGCGTCCGCCGCCGCCCGCACGTTCGCGGCTTCTCGTTCGAGGAAGCGGACCGTCCGCTCGACCGACTTCTTGGCCACCCCGCTCAGGGCGGGCGACGCCAGCCGCCCCTTCTCCCGCGCGGCCAGTTCGGTCAACTCGTCCGCCCGCCGCGTCAGGGCCTGTAATTCCTGCACCTCCGGCGGGGGCGGGTGCCACGCCGGCGGCCGCTCGCGGGCGGTGTACTCGGCGATCAGCCGGGCGTCGGCTGCGTCCGTCTTGTTCCCGCGGCCCCGCATCAGCCCGGCGTGCCGGATGCGGGTGGGGTTGACCACGCTCACCACCCGCCCGGTGGCGTGCAGGTGGGCGGCCACCCCGGCCGAGTACGGGCCGGTGGCCTCGCACGCGAAGTGCAGGGCGCACCCGCCGGCGTGCCGATCGGCCCACCCGACCAGGGCGGCGAACCCGGCCGGGGCGTTCGGGAACGCCCGCTGGCGGGCGGCCCCGTCGGGGGCGAGCAGGCAGGCGTCCAGGGTGTCTTTCGACACGTCGATGCCGACGGCGGTGGTGTCGGTGGTGCCCACGGCGTCCCTCCCCTCTGGCTCACGGATGCGGGGTGTCGCTCGGTCGAGCGGCCCGCGGGGTAGCGTCCGAGGTCGAGGAGCGCCGGCGGCCGGTCCGCCACCTGGTTCACGAGGTCGAGGCCTCACGCGCTGCATGCGGTTGGTCCGACCGCCGGGCTGTCCCCCAACTCCCCCGAATGCTACCATGTGAGGCGCTGCAGCAGACCGGGGCCGCATGTAGGCTTTTCGGGATTCATGGTCGCTCCGGCGGCCCCGGCTGCTGAGCTGGGTCGTTCGGCGGCGAGAAGTCCGGTTGCTCGTTGATGGATGCTGCATGAATCGACTGCGTAAGCACTGGGAAGACTTGCGATCAAGTCTGTGGTTTATCCCGACGCTCATTGTCGCCGG
>JALHQU010000430.1 GCA_022841795.1 Fimbriiglobus sp. | reverse complement strand
CGACCCGACCACGGGTAAACCGTGCGGCCCGCACCCGGCGCGGGCGGCCGGGCCGCTGGCGTTCGCCGCCCTCGACCCCGCCCGACGGCTGCCGGTGAACGTCGGACTGCTGAGCGTGGGCGGGGACTCCTGCTGGGACCGGCTGCCGCCGTTCGCCCGCCTCGACCACCCCGACCTGTTCGCCCCCGACATTGAACCCGCCCGCCGATCCCGGTAACGTCCACTCACCCGATGAGGAACCCGCCGATGGCTTCGCTCTTCCGCCCCGACCGCCCGTACCCGCTGCCCGCCGACGCCGAGGTGGTGACCCGAGACGGCCGCACATACGCCCGCGTCCGGGAGGGCGGAAAGGCGGTGCTGTACCCGCTCACCGCCGACGGCACCCAGTACCTGAAGCCGGCGGCCAAGTGGTGCGCCGACGTGCGGCAGGCGGACGGCACCCGCAAGCGGGTGCGGCTGTCGGCGAACAAGGCGGCCGCCCAGGTGATGCTCGCCGACCTGCTCAAGCGGGTCGAGAACGAGAAAGCCGGGGTGGTGGATCGGTTCGCGGAACACCGCTCCGTCCCGCTGTCCGCCCACCTGGAAGACTGGAAGGGATCACTCGCTGCCAGCGGCCGGAGCGGGGAGTACGTCGCACTCAAGGTGAGCCGTATCACCGCGGCGTTCGACGGGTCCGGGTTCACCCTTCCGGCCGACCTGAAAGCGGACAGGCTGGAAACCTTCCTCAGCGAGCTGCGGTCGATCGAAAAGCGGAGCATTCAGACGGCCAATGACTGGCTGCAAGCGGTCCGCCAGTTCTGCCGGTGGATGGTCGCCAACGAGCGGATCGACCGCGATCCGTTCACCCGGTTGAAGCCGGGGAACGTCAAACTCGACCAGCGTCGCCGCCGCGGCGAGTTCAGCCCCGAAGAGGTGGCCGCGCTGCTGACCAGCACGGCGGCGTCCGACGCCCGGTTCCGCGGGCTGTCCGGGGGCGAGCGGGCGATGCTGTACCGGGTGGCGCTCGGCACCGGGTTCCGGGCGGCGGAATTGGCGGCGCTCGTGCCGGCCTACTTCGCTCTCGACGCCACCCCGCCGACGGTCAGCCTCCCGGCCGAGTTCACCAAGAACCGCAAGCCGGTGGTGCAGCCGCTGGCGGACCAACTCGCCGGGGCGTTGAGGGCGTTCCTGTCCGGCCGCTCCCCGCGAGCGCCCGTCTGGCCTCGCACCTGGGCGGATCGGTCCGCGGACATGCTGAAGGCGGACCTGCTGGCGGTGGACGGCCCGGAGGGGCCGGAGGTCCGCGACTGCCACGCCCTGCGGTGCTGCTACATCTCCGACGTGCTGCGGTCGGGGGCCGACCTCAAGCAGGCGATGACCCTGGCCCGCCACACCGACCCGCGGCTGACCACAGCCCGCTACGCCCGGACCCAGGGCTACCGCACTACATCAGCCTGTAATCCCTTGCAATACTTGCAACAGGTATTCGTCATCCCAACCGGCCCTTTTCCGCTTGGTCGGGGTGGTCGCCCCTTTCTTCCGTCCGG
>JALHQU010000429.1 GCA_022841795.1 Fimbriiglobus sp. | reverse complement strand
GCTGGGAATCCATTGAAAGTGAAGGACTCCCGCTTTCCGGTGGTGACCTATTTGCGTTGTACGGCGGGGTAGGCCAGCCATTCGTTCAGCGACCAGATGCGGTCGGTCAACCCGGCGGCCATCGCCGGCGTCCGCTTCTGCCACCGCCCGTCGGCCTTCACCCGCAGGGTGCGGACCGGCCAGCAGACGTTGTAACTGAGGTAACTGAACACGCTCGCGGCCCGGTGCACGTCCCAGTCCTTCGAGAACCCATAGGTCTTGCGCACCTTCCGGCTGCACCGGTTCCGGTCCGTCCCGTTGTGACGCTCCACGAAGCTCGTGTTCACCACCCGGCCGACCGCCGACGCCGCCACCGCGCGGCCCACCGCCACGGCCGTCCCGAACACCGCCCGGGTACTCACCCGCACCACCCGGTTGTTCTCCTTCTCCTTGTGCACCGTCGCGTACACCAGCCGCGGGTCCGCACCCGTGTACGCCTTCCGGGGTCGCCCGGGCCGACCCGTCCGCGGCGGCACCACCCGGACCCCGTACGCCTCCCGGATGGCGTCCGCGTACGCCGGGTACTCGTCGGACGTCATCAGACGCATCACCCGCCCGCCGGTCCGACGGCGGAAGTCCCGGACCAGAGCCCGGGTCGCGTCGGCCGTCCTCTTGCCGACCACCAGGCTGACGACCAGCCGGGTCTCGGGGTCCAACCCGACGTGGTCCCAGCAGTCCCCGCGGCGGGCGTCGCCGTCGGCACAGTTCTTCTGCTTGCGTCCCACGAACGACCACTTCTCGTCGAACTGGACCTCATCGGTCGTGGGGGGAAAAGGCGACCACCTCGTCGTGCACCGCCTCGGCGTGGTCCCCGGCCAGCCGGGTGTACCGGGTGACGGTGTCGGTGTGGACGCCGGTCAGCCGTGCGGTCTTGCGTGTGCCGACGCCCTCGGCGACGTGGGCCAGGACGGCCGTCGCCTTGTCCGGCGGGAGGCGGGCGTCGAACAGCGGAGTGCCCTTCCGCTCGGAGAAGCGGGCCGTACAGGTCCGGCAGCGGAGCATGCGCCGGGTCTTGTCCGGTCCGTACCGTGCGGTGACGGTCAGGTTCCCGTGCCCACGCTTCCCCAGGTCGGAACAGACCGGGTTCAGGCAACAGAACGAACTCAGGTCATCCACGGGCACCCTCCGGTTACCGGCCAGGAGGACACCTTACGACCATGCCCGGGCGGCTACAACATTACCCGGGCACCACCACTTCCTCAGCCGAACTCGGAATTGACTCGCGTCCGGTCCCCGTGTTCACCTGCTCCGCAAGCAGACGAGTAATGGTGTTGGTCCTGACGCACCTTCCCCCCCCACAGTAACTGCCCTGCTGCCACGTTCAAGCGGAAACTCTCCCGTGTTCGGTTGCCGCGTAGACGATGATCCGCGGCCGGGTTCGCGCGACGGCGGCACCCGCCCGCAACCGGCCTTCCGTGCGACCGCACGCGCGGCGATACTACCCTCCATGCCGCGAATCCACCAACTGCCGCCCGATGTCGTCACCAAGATCGCCGCCGGCGAGGTCATCGAGCGGCCCGCGTCCGTCGT
>JALHQU010000428.1 GCA_022841795.1 Fimbriiglobus sp. | reverse complement strand
ACTGCCGACAGGGCTGCTTGAATCGGTGCTGGCCGCGACGAAAGCGATCGCGGACTTGCACGACGAGGTGAATCACGAACTCCAGACCCGCCGCCCCAAGCGGGCCGTGCGGAAACGGTTCCGGGTCGAGGACGGGTCGGAGTAGGAGCAGATTGTGGTGTTGGTGGGCGGTCTGCTCGGAAGGCACCGCGAACGTGCGGCTCCTGTTCCGAGACCCCACCGCCCCCGTCGAAACAAGTGGGACACTTCGTCGACGTTCTCGTCACTTCCGATCCGCAGCGGCGGCACCGGGTCCGTCAGCGATCACCGTCGTCCGGCCGGTGCACCACGAACAGCGTGTGCCCGTCCCCGCGGTGCGTGTCCACCAGCCCCGCTCGCCTCAACGCGGCCAGCCCCCGCTTGACGGCGTCCGGGGCCATGCCGCTCTCGGCCGCCAGTTCGTCATGCGTGAGGGCCAGATGGCGTTCGCCACCCCGCCCGCGGCGAACGTACCCCCGGTGCCGGGCGAGAGGGGACGCCAGCAGCCCGATCAGGCACAGGTACAGCACGAACGCCGGCCCCGTGCCCAACCGTCGCAGAACATGCGGGTCGATGAGGGTCGGAAGCCCGTCGGGTTCGGGCCGTTCAACAGGGAGCGGGTGCCCGGTCGCGGCGTCCGGCTCCCATCCGCCTGCCGCCAAGAAGGTGAGGAACCGGCCGAACGGCTCGGCCGTCAGCCGGTGGGGCGGTTCGTCGTCCGGCAGCGGGAACTGCAACCGGGAACCGCCGGCGTCGAACAGCCCGTTGTGCAGAACCAGTCCGCCGCGGAACCCGGCGAAGGGCATAACAAGTCCGACCGGGCGGTCATCCGCCTCGTCCTGGTGACGGGCGAACGCCTCCGCGTACAGGTCGGCGAGGAACAGCTTGTGGGGGCGGCGGAACAGGTCGGCGACCTCCACCCGCTCGCCGACGCCCCCGACGTACCGGGCGGCCAGCACGACCGGAAAGGTCGGGAACCGCCGGAAGAAGCCGTCGAAGGTGAGCCGCCGGGTGCCCGCCCGGTGCTCGTGGGCGTCGAGCAGCTCCCACTTCACGTCCGTCAGGCCGAACGCCTCCAGCACCATCTTCACCCGGTCCTCCTCGAACCGGACCTGGGCGGGCGGGTCGTCGTGTAGTATCGCTCGGCGGTGAGTGCTCACGCCCGCACCCCCTTGCGGGAGGCCGCGAACGCGTCGACCACGCCGGCGTAGAGCGGGGCGGCCCGGCGGGCGAACCCCCGCGGCAGGTGCCCCGAGGCCCCGTACACGGCCGCGTTCTCGACCGGGGCTTCGCTGAACTGGAACAGGGCTTCGGGTTCGATCAGTTCGGCGAACTCGGTCAGATCGACGCCGCCATAGCTCCGGGCGAACGTGTAGCGGAACAGGGGGCTGAGTTGCAGGATCTTCCCCTCGGCCGCCACCGTCAGCCGGGCGATGTCCGGCTCCCGCCCGTACACCTTTTCGTGCAGCGTCATGTGACGGGAGGCGGTCTCCGTCTCGATCTTGAACTGCAACTCGATGGCCGAGCGGGTACGCGGCAGCTCGTCCAGGTACAGCTCCAG
>JALHQU010000427.1 GCA_022841795.1 Fimbriiglobus sp. | reverse complement strand
CGCCGCCCTCGCCGCCCGCCCGGCGGTCGCCGTCCCGCCGGCCGTCCTGTCCGGGACGGTCCACGCCCTCACCACACTCGCGGCCGGGTCCGCCGGGGCGGCGTTCGCCTCGGGGCGGGCGGCCGCACTCGCGAACGAGGTGCTGCGAACCATGCTGCTGACCAAACTGAAGACCGGCCTCGCGGCGGTGACCGCCGTCGTCGCCGTCGCCCTGATCGCCGCGGGCGGGCGGGCCGACCCGCCGAAGGCGAAACCGCCGGCCGCGGCGAAGGCCCCGAAGCCGGGGCCGTTCGCCGGCAAGATCGTCCTGTTCGGCGTGCAGGACGCGACAGCCCTCCGGCGGGTGCAGAAGATCGTCACCCTGGACCCGGTCGTGTTCACCGCAGCCGGGGCGGACGGCGAAAAGCTGGCGGGGAAGAAGGAGGTGGTGTTCGCCGCCCCGTCCGGGAGCGCCATCACCGCCGGCCGGGTGTCGCCCGACGGCCGCACCCTGGCGTTCAACATGGCCGCCGCGGACGAAACGAAGATGGGCCTGTGGGCGCTCAAGGCCGGCGCGGCGGAGGCGGTGAGGCTGGCCGACGACGCCCTCGTGCAGGCGTGGTCGCCGGACGGCACATCGCTGCTCTGCACCCGCGGGGGCGACCCGGACAAGCACGAGAGCTTCGTCCTCGACCTCTCCGACCCGGACAAGCCGGTGGAGAAGAAGATCGACCTGCCCGGCCGCGACTGGGTGCAGGACTGGGCGGCCGACGGCCAGGAGTTGCTGGCGACCACCTACCCGGAGAAGGAGTTCCACCACCCCCGCATCCCCGGCCCGTACCCGCTGCGGCAGACCTACCTGTGCGACCGGGCCGGGAAGAAGGGCACGCTCCTGTCCGCCGACCCGATGCACGACGACATCCTGCCGCGGTTCTCACCGGACGGCCAACGGGTGGCGTTCGGCCAGCGGCGGCACCAGGCCGGGGGCATCTTCTACTCGATCATGGTGGTCGGCCGCGATGGGAAAGGGGCGAAGGAGATCGCGGACCTGAACGCTCTCGCCAAGGACAACGGATGGGACGACCTGCGGGAGAACAGCCCGCCGTGCTGGTCGCCGGACGGGAAGACGGTGGTGTGCCTGGCGCTCGGCCGGGTGGCGGACAAGCGAGGGGCGGCGAAGCCCACCCCCGGCACGCTCACCCCGGTGCTGGTGTTCGCCACCCCGGAGGGCGGGTTCCAGAAGCTGGTGACGGCCATCGACCTGGGGTTCACGTTCGTCGGCCAGGCGGACTGGCGGTGACGGGCGAACTGGCGAGCCGTGCCCCGTGAGGGGCCGGTTGGTCTTTCTCCCGTGGCACCGGCGGCCCGCCGGTGATTCCAACCCACCGGCGGGCCGCCGGCGCCACGGAAGACAGACGCACCGCTCCAGTAGTGCGGCCGGGCGGCGGAGTGGCGGTCGAAAAATCCGGCGGTGGGTCAATTTGGTGTCTGGTGGCCCGGGTCTCCAGACCTGTGGGCTGTCGATGCTAGAATGCTGGTCCGGCGGGACCGGACCAGCGGGCCGCCACAGAGGGCGGCCCCTACGAGGTGGTTGTCTGGTTGGGG
>JALHQU010000426.1 GCA_022841795.1 Fimbriiglobus sp. | reverse complement strand
CCTCGATTTTTCGCGCCGGTGGGGTTCGGCGGTTCTGCACCGCGAAAGTCGTTGATTGCCCAAATTTTTGGGCCTGAGGCGTGTTTTGCTGTCCCGTGTCGCCGGGGTGGGCGGGCTTTCCTGGGGCCGTGGGGCTTTCGTGTTGGTCGGGGCTGGTGGGTCAGTAGTCAGGGGAAGGCGGCGCGGATGCGGTGCCAGGCGGTCGCGATCGCTGTGGCCCAGCGCCAGGTGGCGTCGATACGCAGCCGCAGTTGGCGGGATCGGCGGGTGATACGGGCGGCGGTGTGCAGGACCCGATAGCGAAACGTGTTGATCTCGCAGCGGGCCAGCTCGGGGGTGTTGGTGAATCCGATCAGTTTGGTCCAGGCGACCAGATCGGCTGCCGCCAGGATGATTTCGATCCAGGCGGCATTGGAGTCGAAATCGTGGCAGGGAAGGTTGGCCAGGCCGGCTGCTTTGGCTTCACGGATGCGGTCTTCCACGCGGGCGTGTTGGCGGTGACGTAGTTCGAGTCCGGCCAGCTGCCCCGCGACGATGCCGTGGGGTGTGTCGGTGATGAACGCGGTGACCCGCATCCCGTCGGCGTCGGTGAACCGTAGTTGCGCGCCGGGGTGTGGCCGTTCCTTGCGTAGGACCAGCCGGGTCCCGGCGGGCCAGGTGGACAGGTTGACCAGGTCGGTGGCCTCGGCCACCCACGCCCCGTCCCGGATGTCACCGCCTGAGTCGATTGCCGGGTACCAGGCATCGCCGAGGTTGAGGGTGTCCACAGCGTCTTGGACCCGGGCATCGACGGGGAATCCGAAGGAGAACCCGGCCCCGTGATCGCGGCAGGTCCGGGCGAAGCGGTGGGTGGCCCCGGCCGAGTCCGAACGCACCACCACCGTGGGCGCGGTGGGATCGTTCGGGTCCGGACGCCAACCGGCCGGCAGTGAGGCCAACGCCTGCTCCAAGACCGTGACATGGTCGGCGGCGGTGTTGGACCCGGCGTTGCCGGCCCGTAACAGTCCGGCCAGCGCCTCACCCCCGGCGATCTCCGGGCGATCCAGAAACGCCAGCAACGGATGATGACCGAACGACTTTTTCCAGGTCGGCGCCGCGTTGGCCTTGTTGTCGGAATGGTCGATGACCAGGGTGGCGTCGATATCGATATACAGGGGCTGACCGGCCGGCGGCGCGGCTCCAGCGGCCCACGCCGCCGCCCGCGCCACCGCGCGGGCGGCACGAACCTTCGGCAGGTGCGCGGCGTCGATGCGCTCATCGACCAGCCGCCACATCGTGGTGGTCGATGCCTTCGCCCCGAACACATGCTCACGATCCCCACACAGCTGCCCGACCCCGTCGATACAGTCCGCACCGTCGGCCACCGCCGCAGCCAGATCCGCGAACACCGCACCCGGGGCATACACCCACGGCCCCTTGTAGGTATCGGCCAATACCGCCGTGACCTGCGCGGACAACCCGGTCAGATCAGCCAACTCCCGCAACAACCCCATCCCGGCGTGCGACACCACCCCGTGACCGTCCGCCGATACTTTCACTCGCCGCGCCGCCGCGATAATCTTCACCTGCGAGGTGCCTTCCAGTCAGGATGATTGAACCGTCGAGAAGTCCAATTATTCCTTGCAGGACAGGCACTTTCGCCTATCTACACCCCGCGCCATCCAACATTCCGCGAAAAATCCAGGCTA
>JALHQU010000425.1 GCA_022841795.1 Fimbriiglobus sp. | reverse complement strand
GCGAGGATGAGGAGCTTCATCCACTCGGTGGACAGGAACCGCAGCACCGCGCGCGGCAGTTCGTGCCCTTCGATGCGCGCCTTCATCTCGTTCTGCGCGAACAGGCGCGCCACCTCGAGACGTTCCTTGTCGAGGATGCGCTTGGACTCGCTCTTCCCGACCTGGTCCGCCTTCTGATTGAGCTCGGCGATCATCGCCTCGAGCTCGACCGTGATGCGGTCGAAGACGCCGAAGTCTTCCTCGAACTGCTCGATCAGCCGCGTAAGCGTGCCTTCGATCTTCTGGTAGAGCGGTGTGCCGGGCCCGAAGCCTTCGCCGAGCCCCATGGACAGTTCGCCCAGCGTGTCCAGCATGTGTCGCGCCGGATGGGCCTTGCGCGAGAAGAAGGTCTTGTCGAGAACGGCCACCTTCAGCATCGGAATCTGCAGCCGGCCGATCAGAGCCTTCATCGCCGGCGCGATGCGGGCGTCGCCGAAAATCTGGTCGAACAGCATCGACACGATGTCGAGCGTGACCGTGTCCATCTGGCCCATCTGCTGGCCCAGGCTCGACGACTTGAGCGCCCGGAGAACGTTCGGGGTCGGCGGAATGAAGTCGTCGACGGGCAGCGAACTCTGTCGCGATGCGAGCCAGGCGCCCACTTCGGGCGGGACGTCGGGGAAGGCCCCGAGATCGCCCTGCTGGAGCTTCGTCAGCGACCCGACCAGATTGCCGGGCATGAACGCACCGCCGGAGGCCGTGAATGTCCGCGTGGTGCTGGCCTGGTTGCCTGCCGCTGCGGCCAGACCGGCCAGGGCCCCGAAGGTGTTCGTTGCGTTCGGCCCACCCGGGCCGGTCGGCAGGGCATGCGGTCCCGTGCCGGGAGGCGCGGGGAAGCCTGCCGGGGTCACGACTCCCGGGCCGCCGGGAACGCCGGGAACGCCATAGCCTTCTCCGGAACCGCCGGGGCCGGCCCCTTCTCCAGTCCAGGGTGCAGACGAGGTTCTGCCGGGGTAGCCGCCACCCTGGCCACCGCCGCCTCCACCGCCTCCACCGCCGGGGTGGCTGCCGCCTGCCACGCCGCCTCCCGGGTAACCGCCTCCGGGACCCGCGCCGCCGGCACCGCCACCGCCAGCACCGCCACCGCCAGCACCGCTACCGCCAGGATGGCCAGTGCCGCCGGATCCGCCGCGAGGGTAGCCTGCGCCGCCGAAGCCGCCGGTCGGATGCCCTGTCGGGCCTCCCGGTTGTCCGCCGCCGGCAGGGTAGGCACCGTCACCTCCGGGGCCGGCTCCACCGCCCGCGGGATAGCTGCCCGTGCCACCGCCGGGGTAGGCGCCACCACCGTTACCTCCGCCACCGGGAGCGCCGGGAAATCCACCACCGCCAGGGCCTGCACCCGGGACGCCAGGGAAACCGCCACCGCCAGGGCCTGCACCCGGGACGCCAGGGAAACCGCCACCGCCAGGGAAACCGCCGCCGCCAGGACCTGTACCCGGGACGCCAGGGAAACCGCCGCCAGGACCTGCGCCCGCGCCGCCAGGGAAACCGCCGCCGCCAGCACCAGAGCCGGGGACACCCGGGAATCCACCACCTCCGGGACCGACACCTGGAAAACCGCCGACGCCCGGGTTCGCGCCCGGGGCGCCGCCTTCGAGATTGAGCGACGGGAACTCGCCCGGCGCGGCGGGCGGGGCCGTACCACCCCAGCCTTGCGGTGGGACGCCCGGTGCGCCAGCGCCAGGGAACGGCGCTCCCGC
>JALHQU010000424.1 GCA_022841795.1 Fimbriiglobus sp. | reverse complement strand
TCCCGCCACTTTCTGTAAGTTGATCTGAGGCGACACTTCGGCACGTCCGGCCTCGACCCCTGCGAACGAGTACCGAACCCCCGCGAGGAGCGACCCCGCTCATGGCGAAGCACATTTTCGTGACCGGCGGCGTGGTCAGCTCGCTCGGCAAGGGGCTGACGTCGGCCAGCATCGGCCTGCTGCTCGAGCGGCGGGGGCTGAAGGTGCGGATGCAGAAGATGGACCCGTACCTGAACGTGGACCCGGGTACCATGAGCCCGTACCAGCACGGCGAGGTGTACGTGTTGGACGACGGGGCGGAGACGGACCTGGACCTGGGGCACTACGAGCGGTTCACCAACGCCCCGCTCAACCGCGACTGCAACTACACCACCGGCCGCATCTACCAGACGATCATCGAGAAGGAGCGGGCCGGGTTCTACCGCGGGAAGACGGTGCAGGTGATCCCGCACGTGACGGACGAGATCAAGAACTGCATCCGCACCCTCGCCACCCCGGACGTGGACGTGGTGATCACCGAGATCGGCGGCACGGTCGGCGACATCGAGGGCATGCCGTACTTCGAGGCCATCCGCCAGTTCGCCCTGGAGGTGGGCAAGCAGCACTGCCTGTTCGTGCATCTCACGCTGGTGCCGTACCTGAAGGCGGCCGGCGAGCTGAAGACCAAGCCCACCCAGCACAGCGTGCAGGAGATGCGGAAGATCGGCATCCAGCCGGACGTGCTCATCTGCCGCACCGAGAAGGAGATCCCGCGGGACGACGTGGACAAGATCGCGGTCATGTGCAGCGTCGAGCGGCGGGCGGTGATCGAGGAGAAGGACCGCGAGTTCAGCATCTACGAGGTGCCGCTCAGCCTGCTGGACAACGGCATCGACGCGCTCATCGTGGAGAAGCTGGGCATCACCAACGCCCGCCCCATCCAGTTCGACGACTGGCAGGAGATGGTGGACGGCATCCGCACCCTGGCGGCCGAGCCGAAGGACCGGCGGGAGGTGACGATCGCGGTGGTGGGCAAGTACGTCAAGCACCGCGACGCGTACAAGAGCGTGTACGAGGCGCTCGACCACGCCGGCATCCACCACCACCACAAGGTGCGGACCGAGCGGGTGGAGTCGGAGCTGGTGGAGCAGCACGGGCCGGCCAAGCTGCTGGCGAGTGCGGACGGCATCCTGGTGCCCGGCGGGTTCGACAAGCGGGGGGTGAACGGCAAGGTGGAGGCGGTGCGGTACGCCCGCGAGAACGGGGTGCCGTTCTTCGGCATCTGCCTGGGCTTGCAGTGCGCCACCATCGAGTTCGCCCGCAACGTGCTCGGGCTGAAGGACGCGAACAGCTTCGAGTTCGACAAGGACACCCCGCACCCGGTGGTGTGCCTGATGGACGCGCAGAAGCAGGTGACGAAGGTGGGCGGCACCATGCGGCTGGGCAGCATGGACACGAAGGTGCTGCCCGACACCCTGGCGCACAAGGTGTACGGGGCGGAGGTGGTATCCGAACGCCACCGCCACCGCTTCGAGTTCAACAACGACTACCGGGAACAGTTCGCCAAGGCCGGGTTCGTGATTTCGGGGACGACGCCGGACGGGGCGCTGGTGGAGGTGATCGAGTTACCCAACCACCCGTGGTTCCTGGGCGTGCAGTGCCACCCGGAGTTCAAGAGCAAGCCGACGGCGTGCCAGCCGCTGTTCCGCGACTTCGTCGGCGCGGCCATCGCCGCCCGGCAGAAGAAGAAGTGAGACCAAGAGCCGACCGCCGAAGGGCGGTCGGCGGGC
>JALHQU010000423.1:537-1790 GCA_022841795.1 Fimbriiglobus sp. | reverse complement strand
ATTCCGGAACCCCATTGCGGATCCGCCGGACGGACAGCGTGACCTCCGGCCGCGGGGTGAAAATCCGCCGGCCGTCCGCGCGGCGGATTTGCCGGTCCGACAGCGGCTCTCGAACGGGTGGGTCGTGTGGCGGCATGGGCGAGAAGGGGTTTACATCACCCGCGGATGCCCCAGTCCCGTTTGGCGGTTTTCCAGGTGTAGGGGCGGTCCAGATAGGTGGTATGGAATATTTCGTCACTGGCCGCATCCAGCCATGA
This sequence comes from Fimbriiglobus sp., assembly GCA_022841795.1. Taxonomy (GTDB): domain Bacteria; phylum Planctomycetota; class Planctomycetia; order Gemmatales; family Gemmataceae; genus JALHQU01. The sequence goes on along the minus strand of JALHQU010000423.1, from coordinate 1,533 downwards.
CGCCGTCTCCTGCTCCGTCCCCGCGAACAGCACCTCAAAATCGTCCCCTTTGCCCCGGCAAATGATGTCCAACCCGCCGTAGTAATAACTCAGGTTCAACGTGCGTTCCATTCCAGCCAGTTGTTCCGGCGACAGCTCCTGTTCCGCCGCCACCTCGTCCAAGTACGCCCGCACCACCGGCGGGGTGGTCAGCTTCTTGGTCAGCACTTCGGGCATGGTCGGTCCTCCCACCTCTACGATACCACCCGCCGGCGGCGGGTGCCATCAGAACGCCGGCACGCGGAACGGGGCGAGCACCTCCTTCACCCCCGGCGGGATCGGATACCCGTAGCTCTGCCCCCACGGGTACACCGTGCTGCCGCCGGTGCCGGGCACCTCGGCCGTGTTCAACTGCCCCGTCGCGGCGTGCGTCTTCGCCTGCCGGAACCAGTGGCCGATCAGCTCGGTGTACGCCCGGCACACCGCCCCCGGCACCACCCCGGCGGCCGTGTACGTCACCCGCACCGCCTCCGGGAACTGGTCCGTCCGCACCGCCCACTCGAACACCATCGGCACGAACGGCCCGTGCCGGCACTCGACCACCCCGCGGGAGGTGTGAACGACGTAGTCGTCCGCCGGCACCTCGGTCTCGGCGGCGAAGTCGCGGTTCGGGTCCACCCGGACGGACGACACCGCCGCCACCGGGTAGTTGGTGAGGAACACCACCCGCGCGCCGCCGGGGTGGTACTCGGTGAACGGGCCGGCGGCGAAGGTCCGCCCGCAGAACGTCTCCACGAACGAGTCGGCGTCGGCCTGGAGCTGCGTCAGCAGGGTGTCGTCGCCGGTGCCGGTCACGCCGAGCGCGGTCTTCACGTTCGCCAGGGTGTCGAGGGGCATGGGAGGCTCCGAATTGGGTGAACCCTGTTTTGGCGAGCCGGGAGCGTGAGCGACCGGAGGTGTGGAATCCTCCGGTCGCTCACGCGCCCCGCTCCGCGCGGAAAAACCCCACCATAACCG
>JALHQU010000423.1:0-527 GCA_022841795.1 Fimbriiglobus sp. | reverse complement strand
CACGCTCCCGGCTCGCCGCGAAATCACACCACCTTCCGCTGGCGGCCGAGCAGCACGCCCAGCGTCGCCTCCGGCCCGGGGCCGGTGAACGTCAGGTTGCACCGCAGGTACCGCTTGCTCGGGCAGAACGTGACCGCCGACACCAGCCCGGCGGACAGCGAGCCGGCGATCGACCCGCCGGGCACGGCCGCCCAACTGCCGCCGCCGTCCGACTCTTCCACCGCCACCGTGAGGGAGGTGCCGATGGCGGCGGTGCCGACCATCAGGACGGCGAACGCCGGCCCGTCGGCGTCCGGCAGTTCGACCGCGGCGAGCGGGCCGTCGGCGGACAGCGTCTGTGGGGGCACGGCCGCCACCAGCGCGGCGTGCGAGTCAAGGTCGTGAAGCAGGGTGGACATGGGGACTCCGAGGGTGGGGTTTGGATTTTCTTCCGTGGCACCGGCGGCCCGCCGGTGTTCCAACCCACCGGCGGGCCGCCGGTGCCACGGAAGATGGGATCACGCCTGCAGCAGTTGGTCGCACAGCAC
>JALHQU010000422.1 GCA_022841795.1 Fimbriiglobus sp. | reverse complement strand
CAACGCGGCCAGGTGTTCGAACAGCGACGGGGCGGGCATGGGTGGCCTCCGGTACACGAGGCCGACCCCATACCCACCCCACCCACCTTCACCAACCCCAACCCGTGAGTAGCCCTGGGGTGCAGGCGGCTTTCTTGTTAGCCCGACGCGCCAGCGAGGGGTGCGTGGTTCCCCTCGCTGGCGCGTCGGGCTAACAACCGCGGCAAACCAGTCCGGCTCACTCCCCGCCCTTCCGCTTCGGCGGCAGGCGGTAGTCGAGCGGCGGCTTCTGGTCCTTACCCAGCAGCGGCTGGTACGCGGTGCCGGTCAATTTCTGCTGCAACTCCGCCTTCGCCGACTTCAGCGTGTCCGGCTGCTCGAACAGGTCCCACGCGGTCGCCGCCAGCGTCTTCGCCGCCAGCAGCATGCCCTTCTTCGCCACCGTCGTCCGCCCGCACGCCACCGCCTGCCACGAGTGCCCCGGCGTGCCCGGCACCCAGGTGGCCGTGCCGAACCCGGCGGTCGGCACCACCCACGACACGTCCCCCACGTCGGTCGAGCCGGCCCCGACCTGGCCGGACGAGTCGAACACCCGCTTGATGTTGTCCAGCGGCGGCGGCTTCTCCCCGAACGTCTCGCGGAGGCGGGCGGCGAACTTCAGCTCGTCGTCGTCGTACTTCAGGTCGTTCAGGGCGGTCAGGTTCTTCTTCACCACCTTCGAGAGGGCGTCGTTCGGCAGCAGTTCCATCGTCCCGCCCAGGTTGGCGATCTCCAGCTTCGTCTCGGTGGCCAGCGCCCCGGCCTCGGCGCACTTGACCAGCCGCGGGTACAGCTTCCGCACCGTCTCGGCCTTGGCGTGGCGGACGTAGAAGAACCCCTCGGCGAATTCGGGCACCACGTTCGCCGCCCCGCCGCCGGCGGTGATGGTGTGGTGCAGTTTGGTGCCCTCCGGGGTGTGTTCGCGGAGTAATTCGACGGCGTGCATGGTGAGGGTGAGGGCGTCGAGCGCGGACCGGCCTTTCTCGGGGGAACCGCTGGCGTGGGCGGCGGTGCCGTGGAACCGGAACTTGACGGCGACGCGGGCCAGGCAGGACGAGTCGCCGGCGGTGTTCCGGCTGCCGGGGTGCCAGTGCAAGCAAGCGTCGCAGTCGGCGAACAGGCCGTCGCGGACCATGAACGCCTTCGCCGCCCCGCCCTCCTCCGCCGGGCAGCCGTAGAACCGCACGGTGCCCGTCAGCTTGCCGGCCGCGATCTGCTCGGCGATGGCCTTCGCCGCGGTGGCGCTGGCGACGCCGAACAGGTGATGCCCGCAGGCGTGCCCGCAGCCGGTGCCGCCGTCGCGGATTTCCCGGTACGGCACGCCCTCCTGAGCGAGTTCCGGCAGGGCGTCGTACTCGCCCAGGATGCCGATGACCGGCGACCCCTTGCCGAACGTGGCGGTGAACGCGGTAGGAATCTTGGCCACGCCCCGCTCCACCTTGAACCCGGCCTTCTCCAGATCGTCGGCGAGCAGCTTCGCCGATTTGGTTTCGAGGTAGCCCGGCTCGGCCCACTCCCAGATCTGTTGCGCCGCCTTCCAGGCGTCGTCGGCCTTCGCGTCGATGGCGGCGGGCAGCTGGTCCTTCTGGGCGAACGCGGGGGAAGCGAGGAGGAGAAAGGGAAGAAGGACGAGATGCGAACGGTGCATGGGGTCGGTCTCACGCCGCGGAGCGGCCGTCGGATGTAGCCCAGGGCGGAAGCCCTGGGATTCGTAGTGAGCATGGTACCCGCCCCGGAGGGGCCGGCGGTCCGAAGCGTTCGCCGGCCCCTCCGGGGCGGGTGGGATTGGGGTCACC
>JALHQU010000421.1 GCA_022841795.1 Fimbriiglobus sp. | reverse complement strand
GGCCGGTTTCCGCCCTACAATCTCATCGTCTCCCCTCGCACGACCGATACATCCTCTCGACTTTCATCCCCGCGGGGTTTCGCCCATGAAAGCGCTCGTTCTGGTGGCCGACGGGTTCGAGGAGCTGTCCCTGTTCCTGCCGTGGTACCGGCTCAAAGAGGAGGGGGTGGACGTCACCCTCGCCACCCCCATCATGCACGGGCTGACCGGCCTGCACGGGTACAAGATCGAGGCGGACGCCCCGCTGCGGGAGGTGAACGCCGACGACTACGACCTGCTGGTGCTGCCGGACGGGCCGGCGGCGGAGAAGCTGCGGTTGCGGCACGAGGCGGTGGACGTGGCCCGCACGTTCGTCGAGAGCGGGCGGGTGGTGGCGGCCATCGGCCACGGCCAGCAGGTGCTGATCAGCGCCGGCGCCCTGGACGGCAAGACGGTGACGTGCGCCGCCGGCATCCGGGACGACGTGCGGGCGGCCGGGGCCTTGTACCGGGACGAATCCACCATTCTGGACGGCGGGCTGCTCACCTGCCGCGGGTCGGACGACCTGCCCGAGTTCTGCCGCCGGCTGGTGGCGGTGCTGAAATCGCCGACCGCCGCCCGCGTGGGTTAAAGTAGTCGGCCCACGCCGTGGGCCGGTGCGGTTTCGGCCCACGGCGTGGGCCGACTACTTCTGAAACCCACCTCCGCCTGCCCGAGTACAATCCCAGGTACAGCCCCCGGTGCGCGTGACGCCGGGACCGGCCGAACTGTCGCACGCAACAGGTACGAACGAATGCGCCGACTCTCTCGCTGCCTGCTGGTGGCCGTCGCGGTGGCCGTGGCCGCCCCCGCCGTCCGGGCCGCCGAAGTGGACCCGCTGCTCCCGAAGGAGACGGAGCAGGTGGTTCATGTGAACGTGAAGCAGATTCTGGATTCGGACGTCATCAAGAAGTACGCCCTCGGGCAGATCAAGCAGGCCATGCAGGGCAACGACGTGAAGGCCCAGTTGGAGTCGCTCGGCCTGGACCCGCTGAAGGACATCGAGAAGCTGTCCGTCGGGCTGTGGGGGAAGGACGCGAACGACATGAGCGCGGTGGCCGTCCTCCGCGGCAAGTTCGACGCCAAGAAGCTGTTCGACTCGGCCAAGGACCAGGCGGGCAAGACGCCGGACAAGGTGGCCATCGAAGAGGACGGCAGCTTCAAGCTGGTGAAGATCACCGGGGACAACGGCAAGCCGTTCTTCGTCACCGTGGCGGACGAGGGCACCATCGTCGGCGGGTCGGCCAAGGCGCTGGTGACGGACACGCTCACCGCGTTCAACAAGAAGGAGAAGGCGAAGCTGAGCAAGGAGCTGACCGCCCTGGTGCTGAAACAGGACGAGAAGGCCAGCATGTACTTCTGCGGGGTGGTGGAGGGCAAGCTGGGCGAGATCCCGGCCGAGCCGCTCAGCCAGATCCCGGGGGTGGACGGGGCGGCGTTCAAGAAGCACCTGGAGAAGATGGTCACCATGGCCATGACCGTCCGGCTGGGCAAGGACGTGGGCGTGGACGTGACCATGGGCATGAAGGACGAGGACACGGCCGAGGAGTTCGGCGGCAAGGACGGCAGCCTGACCAAGCTGATCGACACCGCCAAGACGTTCCTGCCGCTGGCCGCCGGCCAGCAGCCGAAGGCCAAGCCGCTCATCGACGAGCTGGTGAAGACGCTGGGCACCAGCGTGAAGGGCAAGGACGTGTCCCTCAAGCTGGCCGTCACCGCCGACGCCATCGGGTCGGTCGCCGGGGCGAGCGAAGACAAGGACAAGTGACCGGCTGAAGCGTTCTCGGCGAGCCGGGAGCGTGATTGGCGAGCCGGGAGCGTGAGCGACCGGAGGGATAAAACCTCCGG
>JALHQU010000420.1 GCA_022841795.1 Fimbriiglobus sp. | reverse complement strand
GGTTCCCACTCCCCACGGTCGCGCGGACCTGAGGGGTCACGAACGCACCCGCCGCAAGGCCACTCGCCAGGGTATCGAAAGACGAAAACCGCTGGCGAAAGAAACATACCAGGGGTGGAAGAAGGCGTCACTTCGGCAGAGTCGCTGCGATCACCACCTTCACCCGCACCTTGCGGACCAGTTCGCCGTCTGTGTAGGCCACCGCGTCGTCCGTCGCGGTCGGGGCCTCGCTGCCGTCCGACACCGCCAGGATGACGCCCGGCTTCAGCCCGGCGCTCGTCGCCAGCAGTTCGGCCTTCTGCACCGCCCGCTTGGTCGCCTTACCGATGGCCGGCGCGAGCACGTCATCCCACCCGTCCTTCTTCTCGAACGCCACCTGCGGGGCGCCGCCCAGCCCGAGTTTCCCCGCCTCCTGTTGCACCTTCGTCACCGTCTCGGCCAATTGCTCCGGGCTGACGTCGGCGATGGCGATGCGCAACGTGCTGGCGTTCACATACACGGCGGACCGCGGGCCGGTGGCGTCCATGCGGGCGGACAGCGACTGCTGCGGGGTGACGGTCACCCCTTTCAGCCGCAGCCCCTTCAGGTCGTCCACCGCCCGCTTCACCGCGTCGGCGTGGTCGTCGGCCGAGGTGTCCGCGTTCGCGTGCCGCGTCTCCACCGTCAGGTACACGCGGGCCGAGTCCGGCTTCACCCGCACCAGTTCCGTCGCCTCGGCGGTGACGGTCGGCTGCTGGGCGACGGCGGCGGCGGTCAACAGTGCGAACACGACGACGGCCGAGAATCGGGGCATGGGTACGCTCCGGGGGTGGAATGTGATCGGTCACTTCGACGGGGTGTACGACCAGTTCGCGCCGGGGCCGACCCGCAAGACGCGGTCGTGCGGGGTGAACAACTCCCAGTCGGCGATCCGGGGTAGGTCCGGGTCGGCTTCCGCGATCAGGTCGGACACGTCCGGGCGGATGACGACCCGCGACTGATCGCTGAACGCGAGGTACAAGCCGAACCCGCCGGACTCCGGATCGACGAACGGGCGGACGGCGACCGTGAGCGAGCCGGCGGCGACGGGGGGGCGGGTCTCCAGCGCGGACAGGTCGAGGGGTGTGCCGGTCGAGGTGTCGCTCAGCACCAGGTTCGATCCGGCGCCGGGGTCGATCTGCCACAGCGACCCGCGGAGGGTGAGAACGAACGATCCGCGGGGCCGCTTCACCTTCACCGAGATCGGTGGGCGGAGTTGACCGAAGTGCAGGGTCATTTCGTCGCCGTAGCTCGGGCGGGCGAACAGGAACGGCTGGCCGACGAGTTGTTGAGCGAACCCCGCCAACCCGTCGAGGTCGCCGGTGGCCGCTTCCCGCACCTCTCGCAGATCGACCGTGCCAACCATGCTCATTCCCCCAGGAACTCGCGGGCTTTTTCCCGCAGTTCGTCCATCGTGAAGTCGCCCCGCGTGTTCGCCGTCCCGCGGTCGCCGGACTCCTTACACTCGTGCAGGTAGTCGCGGAATTCCAGCTCCGCCTCGGCGTCCATCCCGAATTCCCGGCAGATGGCATCCACCTGCTTCAGAGGCCGTCTAGGAATCACCTTTTGAGCCGTCGGCGAGGTCGTCGCAGCAGATCGTTGTCCCGGTTCTTCGACGGCAGCACCCAGCGGGACATGCGGTGGGTCATGGCGATGTCGATCCACGTCTCACTGTTCCGCGGGTGGTGCTCGTAGTCCTTCGACAGCCGCCGGTACCGGCCCAGCCAGCCGAACGTCCGCTCCCCCACCCACCGCTTCGGCTGCACCTCGAACCCCACCTGCCCAGGCCGCTTGGTCACGATGTCCAGCACCCACCGCCACGCCCGGTCCATCCGGCCGGCCAGCGCCCGGTAGCCGGCGTCC
>JALHQU010000419.1 GCA_022841795.1 Fimbriiglobus sp. | reverse complement strand
AGAACGCCGGGTACGGCCCGCCCGGCCGACCCGGCGGGCCGGGCGGCGCCGGCGGCGGGTGGAAGGGGCTACTCCGCGGCACGGTGACGGGGAGCGGGTTCGCCCCCGGCATGTTCGGCCCGGGTAATGGGGACGGGATCCCCGGTTTGGGCGGCCCCGCCGGCGGCGCCGGCGGTCCGAAGCCCAATACCCAGATGTTGACCGAGTTCGTCGTCTTCTTCATCTGGCGGGAGCCGACCCCGACGGACGCGCTCACCGCCGGGCAGTGACCGAACAGTAGCCCGTTGTAGCCGGCCTCTGTGAGGCCGGTCCGGGGTCACAGACCCCGGCCACAGAACGACCCCCGCACTTGGCACCCACGGGACGCGATCATGGATAAGCAGGCTCTGAAGAAGCACCACTTCTGGATTCTGTTCGGGGCCACCCCCGTGCTCATCGGGGTGGGGTTCCTGGTCATGTGGCTGCTCGCCTCCGGGGCGGTGGCCGAGCAGCAGAAGAAGTACGGCGAGCTGGACAAGAAGCTGGGTATGACGGCCAAATCGGCCGGCGACGTGACCGCCATCAGCAAGAAGAAGGAGGTCATCTCCACCCAGCGGGGCGAGCTGTGGGCGTCCAACTACGAGCGGCAGTTGAAGGCCGGAGTGTTCGACTGGCCGGTCGGCGGCAACCGCCTGCTGATGACGCACAACGAGAAGAAGTACAAGTTCGGTACCGCGTTCCTGGTGGATGGCAACGAGCTCATGAAGGCGTCCCTGGACAAGGCGTTCAACGAGGGGTACGGCAAGCTGAACGGCGAGATCGCCCCCACCCGGTTCACCGGCGGGTCGTGGCAGTCGGCCGTGCGGTACGTCACCAACTGGGGGGACAAACTGCTCTCCCCGGCGGTGGTGTGGCTGGCCCTGGAAGACTACTGGGTGCAGAAGGCGCTGCTCCAGCCGATCGCCCAGGTGAACCGCGAGGCCGGCCGGTTCGTGGACATCACCCCGAAGACGACCGACGCCCCGCTCAAGCGGAAGTTTAAGAACCGGGTGTGGGAGCTGGATCTGGAGGTGTACGAGGACGGTAAACGGAAGATGATCCGCGGGCAGATCCGCAACACCACCGACCGCCTGCAGGTGGTGGGCATGAACAAGTCGATGAAGGTGAACCTGTGGCTGGACGACCCGAAGGGCGAGCAGCCGGACTACGTGCTGACGGTGCAGGGAGAGAACGTGCCCGGGCTGACCCGGATGAACATCGCCGAGCGGGAGCTGGCGAACGTGCCCACCGTCACCCGGCTGGCGCGGGTGGAGCAGGTGTTCGACGAGGCGACGGTGCCCATCCGCTTGGTGAACACCCTGGAACTGGGCATGCTCGACCACAAGAACCGCACCGCCACCCTGGAGCCGCCCAAGCACTTCGAGGACGACCCGAGTTTGGCGGCGGCCAGTGACCCGGCCGGCGGCGGCACCGGCGGCATCCCCGGCGGCGGCGGGATGATCGGCGCCGGGGCGGGCGGAGATCGCGGCGGCGAGGGCGGCGGGGAGAACGCCGGGTACGGCCCGCCGGGGGCGGGCGGCGGGGCCGCCAAGAAGGGGGCGAAGAAGGGCAGCCCGACGGCGGTGTTGAACGGCAACCGCCTGCGGTACCTGAAGCGGACCGAGGACGTGCGGCGGATGCCGGTCGCCCTGTCGGTGGTGATCGACCGCGACTTCGTGAACGACCTGCTGATCGCGTACTCGAACTCGGTGCTGCGGATGCAGGTGACGCAGACCCAGTGGCAGCGGTTCCGCGGGAACCTGCCGGCGGTCGGCGAGAGCGGCACCAGCTCGGACATCTTCGGCGACCCCGGCATCGGGGACGGCGGCATCGGCGCGCCGGGCGGCACCGGCTCCCCGGACGGCGGCGGGAGCGAAGGCGACCGCCGCGGCGGCGAGCA
>JALHQU010000418.1 GCA_022841795.1 Fimbriiglobus sp. | reverse complement strand
CCCCTCCCCTCGCCCCCAGGGGAGAGGGGAGCTAGCGGCCGCCCGCGCCTCGGCCACCTCCGCCCGGCGGGTGGCGTCGGCGATCAGCCACCCGCCCGCCCCCGCCCCGACCGCCAGCAGCAACCCGCACCCGCCCGCCGCCCGCCGCCAGAACCGCACCTGCCCCTCGCGGGACGCCTGCCCGGCCTTGAACATGAAGCTCGGCCGCTCGGCCCCGCTGTCGGCCGGGCGCAGCGCGGCCAGCGACCACTCGAACGGGGTCCGGCGGGGTGGGGGCAGGTCGGGGGTCATTTCCGGCTCGGGCATGGCACACCTAACTGGTCGCGGAGGGCGGCGATGCCGGCCTGGTACCGCCGGAAGGCGGTGCTGGCCGACCCGCCGACAGTGGCCGCGATCTGCTCGAAGGTCAGTCCGCCCCACAGGTGGGCGATGACGATCTCCCGCACGTCGTCCGGCAGGGCGGCCAGGGCTTCGGTGGCGGACTCGCCGTCCAGCCCGGTCGGGTCGTCGGACGGGGCGAACCACGGGGCCGTCTGCTCCGCCCGGCGGGTCTCGTACTTGTTCCGGCGGCGGGAGGCGCGGCGGGCGTCGCGGGCGGCGTTCCGCACCACCGCGTACAGCCACGGCACCGGGTTGTCGGGCGGGATGGGCAGTCGCACCAACTTGAGGAAGGCGGTCTGCACCACGTCATCGGGCGCGTCCGTCCACTGGCGGGCGAACAGCGTCAGCGCCCCCGCGTGCAGTTCGACCAGGTCGATCAGGTCGTCCGCGGTCATCAAAACACCAGACGCCGGCGGGGAGGGGGCATTTCACGCCCAGATGCCACCCCCGCCCCTTTCGGTTATACTCTCCGCCACTCCCTCCGCACCAGCGCATTCCGCCTCTCCGAGGTCGTTCATGACACGCGCCGTCGCCGCCCTCGCCCTGTTCGCCGCCGTCGCCGCGGCCGTCGTCACCCTCGCCCCCACCCCGGACCCGGTCGCCGCCCAGCAACCGAAGCAGAAGCCCCGCGCCCCCGGCGTGCCGGTGAAGACGCCCGAGGCGGAGAAGGTGAAGGTGGTGAAGGACTTCAAGGTCGAGCGGCTGTACACCGTGCCGACCGACACCCAGGGGTCGTGGGTGTGCATGACCACCCTGCCGGACGGCCGGCTGGTCGTGTCCGACCAGTACGACAAGGGCATGTTCGTCGTCACCCCGCCGCCGCTCAACTCGACCGCCGAGCCGAAGGTGGAGGCGATGAACCTGAAGTTCGACGGCAAGCTGTTCGGCATGGCCCAGGGGCTGTGCTGGGCGTTCGACGCCCTGTATGTGGTGGTGAACGGGCCGGGGTCCGGGCTGTACAAGGTGACGGCGAGCAAAAAGGACGGCCCGCTCGACACGGTGCAGCTGCTGCGGAAGTTCGAGGCCGGCGGCGGGGAACACGGCCCGCACGCGGTGATGAAGCACCCGGACGGCAAGCGGCTGACGGTGGTGTGCGGGAACCAGACGAAGATGGTGAAGTACGACACCACCCGCGTGCCGCCGCACTGGGGCGAAGACCACCTGCTGCCGCGGCTGCCGGACGGCAACGGGTTCATGGCCGGCGTGCTCGGGCCGGGCGGGTGCCTGTACAACGTGACGCCGGACGGCAAGACGTGGGAGCTGTTCAGCGTCGGGTTCCGCAACCAGTACGACGCCGCCTACGACAAGTCCGGCGAGCTGTTCACCTACGACGCCGACATGGAGTGGGACTTCAACACCCCGTGGTACCGGCCGACCCGCGTGTGCCAGGCGACCAGCGGCAGCGAGTTCGGCTGGCGGAACGGGGCGGGCAAATACCCGGCGTTCTACGCCGACAACCTGCCCGGCATCTGCGACATCGGCCCCGGCTCGCCGACCGGGGTGTGCTTCGGGTACGGGGCCAAGTTCCCGGCCAAGTA
>JALHQU010000417.1 GCA_022841795.1 Fimbriiglobus sp. | reverse complement strand
CACAGGTACACCGGAGCGTCGGCGTGGGCGGTGAGCAGTTCGCGGCCGTCGGCGGACACGTCCACGCTGAGGCACTCGGCCGCCAGCGGCACCCGCCACCGCCGCTCCCCCGTCCGCACCTCGCGGGCTTCGAGGGCGTACTCCAACCCCTTGCCCTCGCCCAACCGCCGCTCAACACCCAGAAACACCGTCCGCCCATCCTGTGTGAACGTGGCGTGTCCTATCTCGTCGAACGAGGCCCAGTTGCTGACCGTGCGTTTGACGCCGATGTCGAACACTCTCGTCATGCACGCGCAAGGTTCTTGGAAGTCGGCGGGCATCTGTGATTCGCTGAACTGGCACAGCACGCGGCGGAAGTCCGGCGACGGCCAGTACTCGGAATACCAATCCTCTTTCGGGGACGGCAGCGGGGTGCGGGTGAAATGCCCGGAGCGGAGTTCGGCCGTCGCCAGTTCCACCCGCGGCCGGCCGGGCTTCGGATTATCCGGCTTGCAAACCCCGCCGATGGTGTTGCCGTCCGAACTCGTCGTCAGCGCTGTGATCTCCAGGTCGTCCGGCAGTTCCACCGACCGCCGCCAACCTGTGGAGGTGTCGAGTACCGAAAGCAACTCGTGAGCGACGACGGCGATGAACCGACCGTCCGGTGTCCAGGCATAGATGTGATTGACCCCCATCACGGGCGGAGGATCCGGGCCGAACATTTCGGACGCCCATTCCGGGCACGGGAAACGGATGGTGTGGAGGGTGCGGTGAGTGTTCGCATCCTGGATGAGCGTTCGGAACTGCCCGACCGCGGCATACTGCTTGGCCGTCGGCGCCAGGCTGAGCGATGGTGTGAACTCAACCCATTTGCCCTCCTCCTTCCGCGTCAGTCGCTCGCGGGATGCCGTGGGGTCGAACTCAATGGTCCGCGCGGCTCCGTCGGGGCGGTCCCACACCACCCAGGTGCGATGACCCGGGCACCAGCCCGTTTCGGGGGTGAGGATTCGGCCGTCGCGGCCGAACCGCAGCGGCCGAGGGACGCCGAACAGGTCTTGCGACTGGGGAAGGACACGACCCGACTTCAGGTCGATGACCCTCAAGGCGTAGACGTTGTAAACCACTGCGGTCCGTTCATCCGGCGACAGGGCAAACGAGAACCCCGGTACGTCCGGATACCGACGCTTCACCTTCCCGGTCGCCGCATCGAGTACGGTCAGCACCGCCGGGCCGACTTGGTCCTGCGCCATCACGAACAGTGTGCGGTTATCGCCACTGAACCGGACTTGGGCGTCGGCTCCGTTCCCGACGAAGTCGTTGACAGTCAAGTGGTAGGCGACCCGCCCGGTCGTCGTGTCCCAGACCACCTCCTGTTGATGACCTCGGTTCTCCTCAGTGTGTTCGCACTCGCCGGCCACCCACCGCCCGTCGTTCGACACCGTGTACAGTTGGAGTTGATACGGTGTATACGGCTTGGCTATGGTGCAGGCGGACAGCACCCGCCCCTCTCCGTCTGTCACCTTGAACCCGTTCGCGTTCGGAACGATTTTCTTCGTGCCGTCCACGGACGACAGGTGGTGGTTGACGACCGCCAGGCGTTTGACATCGTCCTTCGACACGAACGTGCGGCGACCCGTCTCGACATCCCACACCCAAGCGGAGTCCGAAGATTGATCGACCACCTGCCGGCCATCGGACGTGAACCGCAGGAGTACGAACCCGTTCGGACACCGGAACCGGGCTGACCCGAGGCGGCGGAACACGCCCGGCGGGAGCGGGGGTTCGGGGGCGAGGGGCGCTGCTGTGCACAGGGCGGGCGGAACGGCGGCGTGAGCCGCGGCTGCTCCGGCGACCGCGGCGGTGGTGGCGAAGAACTGTCGCCGGGTGAGCGAGGGCGGGTGGTGCATCGGCCGCCCTCCGCGTCGGGGCGTGGGTGATCCGGTCCTGCGAATGTAACGGCGAGCCGGCCGGGGTGTGAGCGGAATTTCGGGTGTAGGTCGTGGTC
>JALHQU010000416.1 GCA_022841795.1 Fimbriiglobus sp. | reverse complement strand
GCGCTTTCGGCGGGCCGCCACAGCGGGCGGCCCTACGGGGTGGTTGTCTTGTAGGGGCCGCCCTCTGTGGCGGCCCGTGGTCCGGCACCGCCGGACCATTTCTGGCACAGACCGTCAGTACCCGGCCGCCACGCCGTCCTTGCGGCTCTCGGTGCCGCCGTGCAGCACGTTCGTCTTCGGGTCGATCAGGATGCCCTGGAACCCGCCGCCGTTCACCCGCACCCGCCGCACCACATGCCCGCGGCTCTCCAACTCTTTCACCACCACGTCTGAAATGCCCGGCTCCGCCTGAATCGTCCCGCCGCGGTCCGCCTCGGGTTTGCCGGTGGGGGTGGCCGAGCCGACGTGTTCCACCCGCGGGGCGTCGCCGGCCGCCTGCACCCCCATGCCGAAGTCGATCATGTTCACCAGCACCTGGACGTGGCCCTGCGGCTGCATGTCCCCGCCCATCACCCCGAACGTGAACCACGGCTTGCCGTCCTTGGTCGCCATCGCCGGGATGATGGTGTGGAACGGCCGCTTGCCAGGTTCCAGCTTGTTCGCGTGGGTCTCGTCCAGGGCGAACAGGCAGCCGCGGTTCTGCAGGCCGAACCCGGTGCCCGGCGCCGCCAGCCCGGACCCGAACCCGTTGAAGTTCGACTGGATGAGCGACACGCAGTTGCGGTCTTTGTCCACCACGCACATGTAGATGGTGTCGGCCGTGCCGATCTTGGCGTCGCCGGCGGTGACGCCCACGCCCGCTTTCTTCGGGTCGATCAGCTTGGCCCGCCCCGCCGCGTACTCCTTCGACACGAGCGTCTGGGTCGGCACCTGGGCGAACCGCGGGTCGGTGTAATACTTGGCCCGATCGGCATAGGCCAGCTTCTTCGCCTCCACCAGCAAATGCCAGTAGTCCGGCGACGCCGGGCCGAGCTTCTTCAGGTCATACGGTTCGAGCAGGTTGAGCATCTGGAGCGCCGCGATCCCCTGGCCCGGCGGGGGCAGTTCCCACACGTCGTACCCGCGGTAGGTGGTCTTCACCGGCTCGATCCACTCGGCGGCGAAGTCGGCGAAGTCGGCCTTCGTGAACAGCCCGCCCTTCTCGTCGGACAGCTTCACGATGGCGTCGGCGATCGGCCCCTTGTAGTAGGCATCCCGCCCGCCCTCGGCGATCAGCTTGAAGCTCTTGGCGACGTGTGGGTTCTTGAACACCTCGCCGGCCTTCGGCACCCGCCCCCCAGGGGCGAACGCCTCGCTCAGCCCCGGGTCGCGGAGCAGCATCCGCTCGCTGCCGCGGAAGTACCCGGCGATCACCTCCGGCACCGGCACGCCCTCCTCGGCGTACCGAATGCTCGGGGCGAGCAACTCCTTGAACGACTTCGTGCCGAACTTCTTCCGCAGTTGGTCCCACCCCTCCACGCACCCCGGCACCGACCACGACAGCGGGCCGCGTTCGGGGATCTCGGCCAGCTTCTTGTCCTTGAAGTATTGCAGCGTGGCCTTCTTCGGCACCGGCCCGTTGGCGTTCAGCCCGTACAGCTTCTGCGTCTTGGCGTCCCACACGATGGCGAACAGGTCGCCGCCCATGCCGCACGAGGTCGGCTCCATCAGCCCCATCGCGGCGGAGGTGGCGATGGCCGCATCGACTGCGTTCCCGCCGTTCTTGAGGATGTCCAACCCCACTTGGGCAGCGATGGGGTGCGAGGCGCAGACCATGCCGTTCACCGCCACCGACTCGGAGCGGTGCGCCTGGCCCGGTTGTGGAGTCGGGCGGTCGGCGGCGACGAGCGCGAGGGGGAGGAGGGACAGGACCGCGATCAGGACGGTACGCATGACGGCGCTCGTGAGGAAGGGCACACGGCGGTTGCGGAGCGGATGATACCGCACGCGGCCGGCGCGGGCCACATTCAACTCGTTCGCGCTCGAAAGTGTAGTCTTCAAGCTCTGTCGAGATCCTGCCAGGGCACCGACCGCCGGACGGCGGTCGGCGGGCCGCCACAGAGGGCGGCCCCTACGAGGTGTTGGTTTGTAGGGGCCGCCCTCT
>JALHQU010000415.1 GCA_022841795.1 Fimbriiglobus sp. | reverse complement strand
CCGACGGACCCAGCCTGTGGACGATCGAGGACATCGCGCTCACCTTCGGCATCGGCAACTCCGCCGCCCGCGTGTGGCGCAGCCTCGACCGGCTCGACCGGTTCGGGATCATCAACCGCACCGGGGACCGCATCGCCGTCCGACTCTGGCTCGCACCGCTCACCCAACGCCAGATCGCACAGCTCCCGCCCTACCTCGCCGCCGCATACCCCGACCACCTCGCCCAGCGATGACCACCACCACCGCACCCGCCGGTCCGAGGTGGCGGATACACGCCGCATGTCGCGGCACCGACCCCGCCCTGTTCTACGACCCGCACCCCACATCGGTCGCCGCCGCCAAGACCGTGTGCGACACCTGCCCGGTGCGCACCGCCTGCCGCACCCACGCCGTGGAAACAGCGGAGCCGTTCGGCGTGTGGGGCGGCCTCGCCGCAGACGAACGACCCGCACCACCACCAGACACCACGCCGGCACCCGGCCCGGCACCCAAGATCAGCGACGACGAGCTCTACGACCTGTTCTACGACGCCGACCCCGACCAGCCGGCGCTCGACCAACTCCTGGCCCACGTCTGGCTCCCCAACGCCACCGCCTACACCGCGCTGCAACGCGCTGTGCGCCTCGGCGTCGTGGAACACCGCGGCCGCGGCCTCTACCCCGTCCGCCGCTGACCCACCATGCCCGGTCCCGCACCTCCACAGGTGCGGGACCGGGCCTGGTGTGCCGTCACCGCAGGAGCACCGGTCGCCCGGGTCCAGCTGGTGTGCCGTGGCGCCGGCCTGGTGGGCCGGCGGTGCCGTGCTGCCCGCCGCCCGCTGCCGTGTCAAGCCCCTCGTTCCTCGGGGCCAAGCCCTTCGGGTTGACACGGCCGCTTCCGGCGGCGGGCCAGACGCCCGGAGGGCGAAGCCGCCCGCCCGACACCGGAAGGACACCCGATGCACGCCAACGACCTGTTCGCCACCATCACCGCACAACTCATCGACGACATCGAAACCGGCGCCGCCGGAACCTGGCGCATGCCATGGCACCACCTCGCCGACGCAGGCACACCCACCAGCATCGACCACCGCCCCTACCGCGGCATGAACGCCGTGTGGCTCGCCATGGTCGCCGCCGCCCACGACTGGACCTCAGGCACCTTCGGCACCTACCGAGCCTGGCAACGCCACGGCGCCCAAGTCCGACGCGGCGAACGCGCCACCCAAGTCGTGCTCTGGAAGCCCACCAACACCACCGGCGCAGACAGCGAGACCGACGGCAGCGACGACACGCCCGCCGGTCGGCCTCGCCTCATCGCCCGCGCCTATGCCGTGTTCGCCGCCGAACAGTGCGACGGAGCCGACGAGATCATCACCCGCCGCAACCAGCAACGAACCGAACGCGACACCCCCGCCCGCATCGACGCCGCCGAGCAGTACCTCGCCGCCGTCGCAGCGACCGTCATCGAAGGCGGCAACCGCGCCTACTACCGGCCCGCCACCGACTCGATCCACCTCCCGACCCTCGCCCAGTTCGACACCGCCGCCCACTACTACGCCACCCGCGCCCACGAAACCATCCACTGGACCGGCCATGCCGACCGGCTCAACCGCGACCTCACCGGCCGATTCGGCGACGACGCCTACGCCGCCGAAGAACTCGTCGCCGAGCTCGGCGCCGCCATGTGGTGCGCACAGACCGGACTCACCACCATCACCCGAGCCGACCACGCCGCCTACCTCGCCGGATGGCTTCGCATCCTCCGCAGCGACGCACGCGCCCTCGTCACCGTCGCCAGCCGAGCCCAAGCCGCCGTCGACTGGCTCAACACCCACACCGGACAGACCACCACCGAGACCGTCGAGGAGGTCGCCGCATGAACCGCCCGCCCTACCGCCGTAGCGACGAGATCGCCGCCTACACCTACCAAGCCGACATCTACTGCCCGGCCTGCCTCATCGAAACCATGATCGCAGACGGCATCGCCGCCCCCGCCGCCCGCGACATGCCCACCGACGACGTCCTCGAGCAATGCGCCGGCGCCCTCGCCATCAACCGAGACGACGACACCACCTACGACACCAGCGAATTCCCCAA
>JALHQU010000414.1 GCA_022841795.1 Fimbriiglobus sp. | reverse complement strand
CCCGGGTGTGAAGACCCGGGCGGCTCACGCCGCCGGTTCACCGATTTCGAGTTCGCCCCGCCCACGACCCAGGGGTTCGCCGGGGCTTACGCTCGACCCACCACGACCCCTGTTGGACCCGGCCGTCCGCCGGGCTGTGCTATGGCTCGTTTCATCGACC
Organism: Fimbriiglobus sp.; assembly: GCA_022841795.1. Taxonomy (GTDB): domain Bacteria; phylum Planctomycetota; class Planctomycetia; order Gemmatales; family Gemmataceae; genus JALHQU01. The sequence continues at coordinate 1,928 of JALHQU010000414.1, read as the reverse complement.
CCGTCTGCAAGCGGTGCCGCCGCGAGAAGGTCAAGCTGTACCTGAAGGGCAGCCGCTGCTACACCCCCAAGTGCCCGATCGACCGCGAGGCCCCGCCGCCCGGCATGCACGGGCTGCGGCGGAGCAAGGTGTCCGAGTACGGCATCCGCCTGCGGGAGAAGCAGAAGCTGAAGTTCTTCTACGGGGTGCTGGAGCGGCAGTTCCGCCGGTACTTCGAGCTGGCCGGCCGCAGCCCGGCGAACACCGGCGAGGTGATGCTGACGCTCTTGGAACGACGGTTGGACAACGTCGTCCACCGGCTCGGGTTCGCCCCGTCCCGCCCGGCCGCCCGGTCGCTGGTGGCGCACGGGCACGTGCTGGTGAACGGCCGCAAGTGCGACATCCCGAGCGTGCTGCTGCGGGCCGGCGACAGCATCAAGGTGAAGACCCGCGAGCGGAGTCTGAAGCTGGCCCGCACCAACCTGCAGTCCACCCCGCCGCAGGTGCCCGACTTCCTGATGATCACCAACAACGATGAGCCGGAAGGCAAGATGACCCGGCTACCCACCCGCCAGGACGTGGACCCGCGGATCAGCGACATCCGCGAGCAGCTGATCATCGAAATCGCGACGCGATAATTTTGGGTGAACCGGCGGCGTGAGCCGCCTGGGTGGATCCCACCCGACGGGCTGACGCCCGCGGTTCACCAAGCAAACTTCCGCCCCGGCCCGCGAACCGGCGGCGGTTCCTGTGACGGTTCCGTTGTCTCCCGCTCGTTTCCCTTTGGCTCGCCGTCGATCCCCGGTGCCCGCGACACCGGCCGACGATGCGGAAAGCCGAGGGCCGGGCACGGAGGGTTTCCCATGCGCGTTCGCTGGCGAGGGCTGGAACTGCCCAACCGGGTGCAGTCCGACCGGGCCACCCTGACCGACACCTACGGCCGGTTCTCGGTCGAGCCGTTCGAGCGGGGGTTCGGCATGACCGTGGGCAACAGCCTGCGGCGGATCCTGCTCAGCAGCCTGGAAGGCAGCGCCATCACCCGGGTGAAGATCCAGGGGGTGCAGCACGAGATCAGCACCTTCCCCGGGGTGGTGGAGGACGTGACGGACATCATCCTGAACGTGAAGGCGCTGGTGGTGAAGAACCAGTCCGACCAGCCGAAGACGCTGCGGATCGACATCCACGGGTCGCGGGACAAGCGGGAGGTGCTGGCGGCCGACATCCAGCACGACGAGCTGGTGCAGATCGTCAACCCGGAGCACAAGATCGCCACCCTGACGGCGGACGTGCCGTTCGTCATGGAGATGACGGTGGAGAACGGCCGCGGGTACCGCACCGCCGAGGAGAACGCGGGCAAGGAGCGGGAGATCGGCATCATCCCGGTGGACAGCAGCTTCAGCCCGGTGACGCGGGTGAAGTACGACATCGAGGAGACGCGGGTCGGGCAGAAGACGAACTACGACAAGCTGTTCCTGGACGTGTGGACGAACGGCACCGTCGGCCCGCAGATGGCGGTGGTGGAGGCGGCCAAGATCCTGCGGAAGCACCTGAACGCGTTCGTGCAGTACAACGAGCCGGGGCCGGAGGTGGCGCTGGACGAGCCGATCGAGATCGGCGGGCCGGCCGCCACCGGGATGGACATGGAGCTGGAGCGGAAGCTGAACATGAGCCTGGCCGAGCTGGAGCTGAGCGTGCGGGCGACCAACTGCCTGGAGTCGGAGGGCATCGCCACCGTCCGCGAGCTGGTGTCGCGGTCGGAGGAGGAGTTGCTCGAGGTCCGCAACTTCGGCGAGACCACGCTGAAGGAAGTGACCAGCAAGCTGAAGGAGCGGGGGCTGCATCTGGGCATGAAGGTGGCCCGCCGCTAATCTTCGGCGAGCCGGGAGCGTGAGCGACCGGAGGAACTAACTCCTCCGGTCGCGCACGCTCCCCGCTCGCCGCCCTCGCCC
>JALHQU010000413.1 GCA_022841795.1 Fimbriiglobus sp. | reverse complement strand
GAGAGCTACCGGTTCCGCGAATCGATGCAGGCCAAACAGGCCAAGGCGGGTAGAACAACCAAACCCGCGAAGGCCAAGAAGTGACCCCCACCACCTCACTCACGCGCTTCCCTTCGTGGGCTCTTCCGCAGGCTTGGTGATGGGTGGCGGTTAGAATGACGCGTCCGGTCGTGCAGGACGCCCGCCATGCTCCCACTCGATCTGCTCCCCACGAACAGCGGCCTGACGGTCACCGCCGTGACCCCCACCGCCGACCTGATCGCGGTCGCCGTCACCTCCTCGGCGGCCACTGCCTCCTGCCCGGCCTGCGGCCATCGCTCGGATCGTGTGCACGCACGCTACCGGCGGACGTTGGCCGACGTGGCCGTCGGGGCGCGGCGGGTGGTGCTGGTCGTCACCGCCCGCAAGTTCCGATGCACCCACGCCGGGTGTCCCCGTCGGCTGTTCTGCGAGCGGCTGACCGGGGTGGCCGACGCCCACGCCCAGACCACCATCCGGCTCGCCGACCTGCACCGCCTCCTCGGGTTCGCCCTGGGAGGGGAACCCGGCTCGCGGGTGGCCGACGAGTTGCACGTGCCGACCAGCGGGGACACGCTGCTCCGACGGGTGACGACTGTCGTGGACGCCCCCGAACCGAAGTACCGGTTCGTCGGCATCGACGACTTCGCCCTGCGGAAGGGGCGGGTGTACGGCACCGTCCTGATCGACTTGGAGCGGGGGCGGGTGATCGACCTGCTGCCCGGGCGGGATGGGACGGCCGTCGAGGCGTGGCTGAAGACCCACCCCGGCGTCGAGGTGATCACGCGGGATCGGTGGGCGGCGTACGCGAACGCGGCCACCGCTGGTGCCCCGCAGGCCATCCAGGTGGCCGACCGGTTCCACCTGCTGACCAACCTGCGGGAGGCGGTCGAGCGGGTGATCGCCCGGTGCCACCCGCTCATCCGAGCCGAAGTGGCGGCGAGGACACCACCGGTCGCCCCCTCACCGCCCACCCCGCTCCCCGAACCCCGCCCGCCGTCGGTCGGTGAGCAGGCCCGGCAAGCCCGGCGGCAGGCGCGGACCGCCCGCCGCGAGCGGGTGCGGGCGCTCCGCCGGGAGGGGCACTCGGTGCGGGACATCGCTCGCGCTCTGCGGATGTCCCCGAAGACGGTGATCGATTGCCTGCGAAACGCCGACGACGACCGGCCGCACGGCGGCCTCGGGCGGCGGCACTCGACTGCGGTGGACGCGTACCGGGCGGACGTCGAGGCGTGGGCGGCGGCGGGCGGGACGAACACGGCCGAGTTGCACCGCGAACTGGCGGCCAAGGGGTGCCGGGCGCGGTACGACGTGGTGCGGCGGTTCGCCAACCGTTTCATCGGTAGCTCCGGCCACGCGGGCCCACGATCCCCCTTCACCCCTCGACCGACACCGACCGCGGACGCCCCCTCCCCGCGGAAGCTGTCCTTCCAGTTCGCCTGCCCGCAGGCGGTGACGGACGACGAGCCACCGCTGCTCGAACGGGTGCGGTCCGCCATCCCCGTTTTGGATACCGCGTTGACGCTGGCCGCCGAGTTCGCCGGGATGGCGCGGAAGACGGTGACCAAGCCACTGGCCGAGTGGATCGCGGCGGCGGTGGCCACCGGAGTGCCGGAGTTGGTCGGGTTCGCCCACGGGTTGCGGTCGGACGCGGCGGCCGTGGAGGCGGCGTTGACGACCGACTGGAGTAACGGCCCGGTGGAAGGGCAGGTGAACCGGCTGAAGGCGATCAAGCGGCAGATGTACGGCCGGGCTGGGATGAAACTGCTCCGGGCCCGGGTCCGATACAGGCTGTAGGCGAACCACGCACGGTCGCAACATGTGGAGGGGGAGGAATCGTCACCAAAGGTGCGGAAGAGCCCACGAAGGGAAGCGCGTGAGCCATCCTCCTTCCACCGGCACCACGTCGGTGTGGGGAGGGAGCGATGCTCACCGTGAACCACTACGCCCGCATCCGCCGGTTGCACCGCGAGGGCCACTCCCTCCGCCAGATCGCCCGCCAGCTCGGGCACTCGCCCAAGACCATCCTCAAAGCCCTCCGCCACCCGGAGCCGATCCCTAACCCTCGCCCCGTCCCGCGGGCCGCTCCCACCTTCGACCCCATTCGTCCGCGTCTCGGCGA
>JALHQU010000412.1 GCA_022841795.1 Fimbriiglobus sp. | reverse complement strand
CGCGAGCGACGGGGTGACGCTCACCCCGTCGCTCGCGCTCCGGGTTCCAGGGCCAGTTTCGCAGGTCGGGCTGTGCCCGACATTAGGATGTCGGGCACAGCCCACCCTACGAAGTGCCGCTCGGCTCGCGGCACCTACTCAACTCGGGTTCCCCCATGCGCTGCCTGCTCGTCCTCCTGCTCGCCCCGTCGCTGCTGTTCGCCCAGGCGGACAAGAAGCCGGACAAACCGGACAAGCCCGAGGAGCCGCTGAAGGCCCGGTACACGAAGTACGAGTACCGCATCCCGATGCGGGACGGCACCAAGCTGTTCACGTCCGTGTACGTGCCGAAGGACGACGGCAAGCCGTACCCGATGCTGCTCACCCGCACCCCGTACAGCGTGCAACCCTACGGGGTGGACAAGTACCCGGAGCGGCTGCGGCCGGGGCCGGCGTTCGAGAAGGCCGGGTACATCTTCGTCCAGCAAGACGTGCGGGGGCGGTGGATGAGCGAGGGTGAGTTCGTGAACATGCGGCCGCACGTCCCGAACAAGACCGGCAAGCAGTTCGACGAGAGCAGCGACACCTACGACACCGTCGAGTGGCTGGTGAAGAACATCCCGAACAACAACGGCAAGGTGGGCATCACCGGCATCAGCTACCCCGGGTTCTACACCGTCACCGGCATGATCGACGCGCACCCGGCGGTGGCGGCGGTGTCCCCGCAGGCCCCCGTCACGGACTGGTTCGTGGGCGACGACTTCCACCACAACGGCTGCCTGTTCCTGCCGCACTGCTTCAACTTCATGGCGAACTTCGGCAAGCCGCGGCCGGAGCCGATCAAGAAGAGTTCGGCCATGCCGTTCGACCACGGCACCCCGGACGGGTACAAGTTCTTCCTCGAAATGGGGCCGCTGGCGAACGCCGACAAGCTGCACCTGAAGGGCGAGATCGCGTTCTGGAACGAGGTGATGAAGCACGGCACCTACGACGACTTCTGGAAGAGCCGCAACATCCGCGCGCACATCAAGGGCATTCAGCCCGCCGTGATGACCGTCGGCGGGTGGTTCGATGCCGAGAACCTGTTCGGCGCACTGGAGACGTTCAAGGCGGTGGAGCGGACCGGCGTACCCAAGGGAGGGAACACGCTGGTGATGGGGCCGTGGGTCCACGGCGGGTGGGCCGGCGGGGACGGCGACCGGCTCGGCGACGCCCGGTTCAACGCCAAGACCGGCGAGTTCTACCGCGAACACATCGAGCTGCCGTTCTTCGAACACCACCTGAAAGGCAAGGGCGAGCTGAAGCACCCCAAGGCGTGGGTGTTCGAGACGGGCACGAACGTGTGGCGGAAGCACGACGCCTGGCCGCCGAAGGAGGCGAAGGCGACCGCGTTCCGGCTGAGCGAGGGCGGGCGGCTGGTGCGGGACGGGTCGGCGGCGGACTCGGGCGACGAGTTCGTGTCCGACCCGGCCAAGCCGGTGCCGTACATCGGCAAGACGGCCATCGGCATGATGCAGGAGTACATGACCGCCGACCAGCGGTTCGCGGCTTCCCGCCCGGACGTGCTGGTGTACCAGACGCCGGTGCTGGACCGGGACACGACCGTCGCCGGGGCGATCGAGGTGGAGCTGAGCGTCAGCACCACCGGCACCGACGCCGACTGGGTGGTGAAGCTGATCGACGTGTACCCGGACGACGCCCCGGACAACGAGGAGCCGAAAATCGAAGAGGGCCGCCGCCCCCGCCCGCCGGAGGTGCGGATGGGCGGGTACCAGCAGCTGGTCCGCGGCGAGCCGTTCCGCGGCAAGTTCCGCAACGGGTTCGACAAGCCGGAGGCGTTCAAGCCGGGCGAGCGGACGACGGTGAAGTTCACCCTGCCGGACACCCTGCACACGTTCCGCCCCGGCCACCGCATCATGATCCAGGTGCAGAGTTCGTGGTTCCCGCTGGCCGACCGCAACCCGCAGACGTTCACCGACATCTACACGGCGAAGGAGGCCGACTTCAAGAAGCAGACGCACACCGTGTTCCACTCGTCGAAGGTGGGGGTGAAGGTGGTGGAGAAGTGATGGTGCTGGCGAGCCGGGTTAGTGGCGAGCCGGCAGCATACCTGGCGAGCCGGGAGTGTGAGCGACCGGAGGATTTGTTCCCTCCGGTCGCTCACGCTCCCG
>JALHQU010000411.1 GCA_022841795.1 Fimbriiglobus sp. | reverse complement strand
ACCTGCTGCGGAACTCCGACCACCCGAGCGTCCCCGCCGCCATCCGCGAGATGGTCGCCTTCCCCGGCCGCGCCCTCGACCTGCTCAAGAACCCACCTTCAACCTCTGAGTAGCCCTGGGGGTGGGCAGATTCGTGGGGCCGGTTGAGGTAGAATGGGCGGGCACCGCTGCACACGGGGAACACCGATGTCCACGACCATGAAATCGCTCGGCTTGGACCGCCTGAGCCGGGCCGAGTTGTTCCAGCTCGTGCAAGACATCTGGGACGAGTTGGGAACCGCGGAGGAAGTCCGGCCGCTCACCCCGACCGAGGAATTACTGATCGACGAGCGGCTCGCCGCGGCCGACGCCAATCCGAACGCCGGCTCGTCGTGGGACGAGGTGAAGGCCCGGCTGCTGGGGCCGCAGCGATGAGCGTGCCGGTCATCATCACCCCCGAAGCCGAGCAGGATTTGGCCGACGGGCGGGACTGGTACGAGCGGCAGAAGGACGGCCTCGGTGTCGAATTTGTGATCGCAGTGGGCGACGTGTTCGAGCGGCTTCAGTCGAACCCGCGGATGCACCAGATCGTCCGCAAGGACGTGCGGCGGGCGGTGGTCAAGCGGTTCCCGTGGGTGGTGTTCTACCGGGCGCTCGCCGACCGCACGGAGGTGATCGCGGTCCACGACGCCCGCCGCGACCCGAGCCGCTGGCACAAGCGGGTCTGACGACCCCGGCCCGTTATCCCACCCCATGCCCACACCCACCCCGCCGCCGAATAGCGTCCAGTGCCTCACCCGCGGCGAGTGGCGGGCGTGGCTGGCCGCGAACCACGCCACCAGCACCGGCGTGTGGCTCGTCACCTTCAAGAAAGCGAGCGGGAAGCCGGCCCCGACCTACGACGCGGCGGTCGAGGAGGCACTGTGCTTCGGCTGGGTGGACAGCCGGCCGGGCAAGCTCGACGCCGACCGCACCATGCTGTACTTCAGCCCGCGGAAGCCGAAGAGCGGGTGGGCGCGGCCGAACAAGCTCCGCATCGAAAAGCTGACCGCCGCCGGGCTGATGACCGCCGCCGGGCAAGCCGCCGTGGACCGAGCGAAGGCGAACGGCACCTGGACGATGCTGGACGCCATCGAGGCGATGGTGTGCCCGCCGGATCTGGCGAAGGCGCTGGCGGCGAACCCAACGGCGAAGAAACACTTCGACGCCTTCCCGCCGTCGGTTCGGAAGGGCATCTTCCAGTGGGTGATCCAGGCGAAGCGGCCGGAGACGCGGGCGAAGCGGGTCGCCGAGGCGGTGGCGCTGGCGGCGAAGAACGTGCGGGCCAACCAGCCGCGGCAGCCGAAGCAATAGTGTGGTCCGCACACGCCGTGTGCGGGTGTGAAGAGCCGCACACGGCGTGTGCGGACCACACTCCCGACTGCCCTCGACGCCGCCGCCCGCCGCCGGTATGCCCCCGCCGGGGCTTGTCCGATCCGGGGGGGATCAGTCATGGCACGGACGCTGAGCGTCTTGGTGGCGGCGGTGGTCGCGCTATGCGGGGTCGGGTGCGCGACGGTGGTGAGCGGCGGGGGCGGGGCGCAGAAGGTGACGGTGGTGAGCGACCCGCCGGGGGCGGGGGTGAGCGTGGACGGGCGGTTCGTCGGCGCCAGCCCGGTGAACGTGCCGCTCGACCGGCGGGCGTCGCACACCGTCGAGATCACCGCCGCCGGGTACGAGACGGCCAAGCTGGAAGTGACGTCGAAGTTCAACCCGTGGGTGATCGGGAACGTGGTGGTCGGAGGGCTGCTCGGGGTGGTGGTGGACGTGGTGACGGACGCCACTTACCGGCTGTCGCCGGACGAGCTGACGGTGCAACTCCGCCCGACCGCCCTGCCGACGCCCACGGCCCCGCCCCCGGCGGGCGGGGAGAGTCCGCCCGCCGGGTCCGTATCTTCACCCCGCTGAGTGTGGTCCGCACACGCCGTGTGCGGTCTTCGGTGGCGAACCGCGGGCGTCAGCCCGTCGGGTGTGATTCACCCAGGCGGCTCACGCCGCCGGTTCACCCGGAATTGCCGCACACGGCGTGTGCAGGCCACACTCAGCTCGACTGATGCCGATTTTGGGATGGCTCACGGCGCGGGAGCGAGCGAGGAGAGCAAGAGTTCGCGGAGGTGGGGTGGGAGTTTCGCCACGGTGCCACCCGGATCGACCT
>JALHQU010000410.1 GCA_022841795.1 Fimbriiglobus sp. | reverse complement strand
GACGTGAGTCCGCCGGTTCTTCAACACCGGCGGACTCACGTCGCGCCGTTCGCCGAACCACCCCCACGCATCGGAGCTTCGAGGTAGACAATGAGCCAGATTTCCGCCGCCGCGGTGAACGAACTCCGCAAGCGGACCGACCTGCCGCTGATGGAGTGCAAGAAGGCGCTGACCGAGGCGAACGGGGACCTCGACAAGGCGATCGACATCCTCCGCGCCGGGTTCGGAAAGGCGATGAGCAAGCGGGAGGCGAACGAGACGGCCGAAGGTCGCGTGGCGGTGAAGATCGCCGGCGACACCGCCGCCATCGTCGAGCTGCGGTGCGAGTCCGCCCCGACCGCCAAGAACGAATTGTTCGGCAAGCTGGCCGACGACGTGGCGGCGGCGGTGATCGAACACACCCCGGCGGACGTGGCCGCCCTGACGGCCCTCCCGGCCGTCAAGACCCGGTTCGAGGAGACGGTCGGGCTGATCCGCGAGAAGATGGTCATCCACCGCTTCGCCCGGCTGACCGGCGGGGTGTTCGGGTTCTACGTCCACCACGACCTGATGAGCGGGGCGCTGGTGCAGTGCGCCGGCACCGCCCAGGCGTCCGAGCTGCTGCGGGACGTGGGCGCCCATGTCGTCGCCCTGAACCCGTCGTACTTCAAGGCGGACGACATCCCGGCCGACGCGCTGGCCAAGGAGAAGGCGTTCATCGCCCAGCAGATCAAGGACGACCCGAAGAACGCGAGCAAGCCGGCGAACATCATCGAGAAGATGTCCGAGGGCAAGCTGAAGACGTGGATGGCCGAGTCGGTGCTCACCGAGCAGCCGATGGCCAACGCCGCCAAGTACCCGAACACGACCGTCGCCCAGGCGCTGCAGAAGGCCGGGCTGACCCTGACCAAAGTGGTCCGCTACAAGGTCGGCTCCGCCTAACGCCGAGCCGAATGTAGTAGGCACACTCCGTGTGCCGTTCCTTGAATCACGACGGCACACGGAGTGTGCCTACTACTTACAACACACCCACCCCGAAGGTTTCCGATGCCTCACACGAAGAGTGCCTGGAAGCGGATGGAGAAGGCCGAGAAGCGGAAGGTCCACAACCGCCTCATCATCAAGAAGCTGAAGCAGCAACTGAAGGCGTTCGTCGGCGCCGTCCGGACGAACGACCTGACCAAGGCCGTCACCGAGATGAACACCGCCAGCAAGCTGCTCGACCGGGCCGGGTGCAAGGGGTACATCCACGCGAACAAGGCCAGCCGGCTGAAGTCGCGGATGGCCCACCGCCTGGCCAAGGCGAAGACCGCCCCGGCCAAGGCGTGACGCCCGCCGGAAAGTAACCGGCCCACGCCGTGGGCCGTTCTCTTGGCGAACCGCGGGCGTCAGCCCGTGGGTGGTTCAAGAACCCAGGCGGCTGACGCCGCCGGTTCACCACGCGCGAAGAACGGCCCACGGCGTGGGCCGGCTACATTCAGCCCCCCGACTTTCGCTCACCTCCCCAGCCCGTCCGGTCCGATCAAACCGTGCGTGCGGAACTCCGGCTGGCAACCGGGTTACGGAATTCCGTAAGATAGGCGAACCGCGTCGGCGCGAGGAGTCGTGAGCCGTGATCATCACCCAGACCCCGTTGCGGATCAGCTTTCTGGGTGGCGGCACCGACTACCCCGAACACTTCGAGAAGCACGGCGGGGCGGTGCTCGGCACGGCGGTGGACAAGTCGGCGTACTTCAACATGTCGCGGTTCTACAGCCGCATGTTCGACTACAGCATCCGCATCGCCTACCGCAAAGTGGAGTGCGTGAAGACGCTGGACGACCTGGAACACGCCCCGTTCCGCGAGTGCCTGCGGTGGGCCGGCGTGACCAGCGACATCGAGATCAACCACTCGGCCGAGCTGCCGTCGTTCACCGGCCTGGGGTCGTCGTCGGCGTTCGTGGTCGGCCTGCTGAACACGGTGTACGCCTTCCAGCGGAAGCTGGTGCCCAGCCTGGACCTGGCGTACCAGGCGATCGACGTGGAGCGGAACGTGTTGGGCGAGTCGGTCGGGGTGCAGGACCAGACGTTCGCCGCCGTCGGCGGGTTCAACCTGATCGAGTTCCGCGGGGCGAACAACTTCGTGGTCAACCGCATCCCGTTCACCGCCGACCGGCTGCGGGAGTTCGAGGACCACCTGCTGGTGCTGTTCACCGGCATCAAGCGGCGGGC
>JALHQU010000409.1 GCA_022841795.1 Fimbriiglobus sp. | reverse complement strand
AGTGCGGGTGGTGGCGTGCGTCGGGCCATCGGACGGCTCCTGCCGGAGGGATTTCGGACTCACCCTCATCCTCCCGTCCAGGCGACCAAAAAGCCACCGACATTCGTGACGCCCACCCTCGCGGCGAAGAGCAACCGTCACGGACATGGCACCCCTTCCCCTCTCCGCGTTACAATTCCCCCTCCCCCCCTATTGCCCGGAGTGCGTTCGTGTCCGACCGCTGGGTGCTGTTCGTGGCCATCGACTCGTACCTGGACGCCAGCCTGGGGGCGGTGCCCTACGCCGAGTCGGCCGCCCGCACCGCCGCCGACCTGCTGGCCGCCGCCGGCTGGCCGAAGAAGCAGCACGTCGCCCTGCTCGGCAACCACGCCACCAAAGGGGCGATCGAGTCCCGGGTGCGGAAGCTGCGGCGGGCGCTGAAGAAGGGCGACCACCTGCTGGTGTGGATCGACGCCCACGCGTTCAGCCACAAGGGGGCCGGTTCGATCGCCGCCTGGGACACCAGCCCGGACGACCTGATGGACAGCGGGGTGTCGCTGGCCGGCATGGTGAAGGAGTTGACCGCGTCGAAGGCGGCGGAGGTGGTGTTCCTGCTGGACGTGGGCGCCGGCCCGCTGCCGAAAGCGGCGTGGCCGGCCGGCGTGTCCCCGTGGCTCGACTTCACCGAGATCGACCGCCTGTTCGCCGACTCGCCGAAGGCCGTCGCCCTGACCGCCACCGTGGACGACCAGGAGTCGCACACCGCCGCCGCCCTGAAAGGGAGCGTGTGGACGTTCCTGCTGCTCGAAGCGCTGGCCGGCCGCGGGGCGAAGGCGCTCACCCCGGCCGGCACCGTCACCGCTGCGTCTCTGCACAGGTTCTTGGAAGACGAGCTGCCGCGGCTCTTGCGGAAGCACTTCGACGGCCGCACCGCCCAGACCCCGCGGCTGTTCGGCGACGCCACCGCCGGGGCGGTGGTGGCCGACCTGTCGGCGAGTGCGGCGGCGGCCGGCGGGGCGCTCTTGGACTCAGCCCGGCTGAAACGGATCGCCTTCCGCACCCAGTCGCACGGCCGGGTGCGGGACCTGAGCGGGTTCCGCAAGACGTTCAAGCTGCCCGAACACGCCGGCCCGTCCGCCCGCAGCTTCATCGCCAAGTGCGCCGCCGACGACGTGCGGGCCGACCTGGACGAGGTGTTCGAAGCGGTGCGGGCGAACCTGGGGTACAAGCGGAAGGAGATCGACTCGTCCACCGGCGCGGGCATGGGGGCGCTGCGGACGCCGGACTTCGAGTACACGGTGAGCATGGCCCTGGACCCGACCGACCCGACGCAGGTGATCTGGACGCGGGAACTCGGCCAGTTGGCCGACGCCGGGTTCGTGCGGACGGCCGGGTTCGAGGCGGCGTTCGGCCGGCTGTTCGACCAGTTGCGGTTCGAGTTCGCCAGCCCGGTGGACGTGGAGGCGGTGGTGGACCGACTGGAGGACGACCCGCCGGCCGGGGTGGGGGTGGCGGTGGCGAGCGACGGGGCGGCGTGCGACGTGACGCTGGCCGGCACCGCCGGGGCGGTGCGGGTGGAGCGGGCGGCGCTCACCATCCGCGGGCGGGCGGGCACGGTGGGCGGGCTGCTCGACCAGTTCCTGGAGTTCGTCCGCCGCGTCGGCCCGCTCGGCGAGCCGCCGGCGCTGCCGGCGAAGGGGTGATTTCGGGCGAACCGGCGGCGTCAGCCGCCTGGGTGGGTTTACCCGACGGGCTGACGCCCGCGGTTCACCTTTCTTCCCGCCGCCGTGGTATGATGCCATTCACCGACTTTCGGGGTGTCGCCATGAGCCGCGTCGTTCCGCTCGTCCTCCTCGTCGTCGCGGTTCCGGCGGTCGCCGCGCCGGTGCCGAAGTCGCTCAAGCGGACCGGCGCCCCCAGCCTGGAAGGGACGACGTGGGCGGGCGTCCACGAGGGCGTGTCCGACCTCGGCCGCATCGAGTACACGTTCCTTCCCGACGGCAAGATGAGCTACAAGCACGCCAACGGGTCCACCTACACCCAGGGCAGTTGGAAGCAGGAGGGGAACAAGCTGTACTGGGAGTGCAACGACAAGTACGCCGAGTTCGACCTGGAGTTCCGGGACGGGCAGTTCGAGGGGAACGCGAAGAACGTGACCAAGAAGCAGTGGAAGATCACCCTCACGCCGATCGAGAAGAAGTAGCCCGTCGATCCAATTCCGTGGTGAACCGGCGGCGTCAGCCGCCTGGGTG
>JALHQU010000408.1 GCA_022841795.1 Fimbriiglobus sp. | reverse complement strand
TGGCGGTTCCTCCGCTCGGGTGCGGGGCAGGGATGAGTGGCATCACCCTTGTACCCACAACACGTTGCGACGGGAACCGCCTCCTCTTTCCGGGCACCTAAAACTGGGGATGACTCAGGCGGTGGGGGGGTTGACTTGACACCCGCCCAACGCGCCGTGTTGAGGCCCGGCGAGATTGCAGCACGTCTGCCGGGGGAGCACGCAGAAATCACCGTACTGCAAGAAGCCGCGCGACTAGGGCACAGGCCACGGGCGATTTCAACTACGAGGGACTTCTGCCCCGATTGTCGAAGAGCGTTGGAAGAAGCCGGGGCGAGGATCACCGGACCACGAACAGCGGTCTGGGACTAACGAAAGGGGTCGCTCATGGTCGCGTTCGACGAGCAAGCACTGAAGGAGCAACTGGAAGGTGTCGGCCCCGGCGGGGGGCGGCTGTTTGCCTTGTCCTGTGCGGAACGGCTTTTCCCGCTCTACAAGTTGTTTTCAGAGAGAACGCGGCAGGGAGTCCCGAACCGCCTGCGTTCGACTTTGGACCAGTTGTGGGAGTCGGAGCGGCGAGGGCAGATCGGTGGCGAGCAACCATTTTTGGAAGAATACGAGTCCCTGATCCCCGGAGAGGAGGTCGAGCGGAGTAAGCGGACACTTCTCGACCCTCTCGCCGAGAATGCGGTCGCCGCCCTCGCCTACGCCTGCCAGTGTCAGGTCTCGGGCGAAACCGAGAACGCGGTGTGGGCCGCGCAGTGTGGTTACGAGGCCGTCGATTACATAGCGCACGGGCTGGAGGACATGGACTACGATACGCCCGAGGCACAAGAAGCCATTCTCAAGAAAGACTATGTGCAGGCTGAACTCCAGCGGCAACTCAGTGACCTCAATGACCTAGAGCGCGCCGCTCGTGAAGGAACACGAGCCGAGAAGGTTGTAGAGACCTTCCGAAGTCGAGCCACGACGGAAGGAACGGCGCTGGTGGCGGTCGTCTCCGCATTGTGCAAGTAACTCGATCACGCCACAGCATCGTAAGCGTCCGGCGGATCTTGCAATTACCCACAACTTGGCGTCGTCGTGTGCGATCGTTCGGGGTAGTGTCCTACGGAGATGATTCACCGCAACGGTTGGTTCGGGCGAGGGTACGGGCATGGACGCCTGGGTGGAGCGCGAGTTGGCCGCCGCCGAGTTCCCGGACGAGCGGCTGAAGGCCCGTCTCGGTCACCTGCTCTCCGACCTGGGCACGCGGATCGGCCACACCCTGCCGGCCGCCTGCCAGGACTGGGCCGCCACGAAGGCGGCGTACCGCTTTTTTGACAACCCGCGGGTCGATGACCAGACCATCCTGGGCGGGCACTTCGCGGCCACCGCTGAGCGGTTCGCGGCCGCCACCGGCCCCGTCCTGGTGCTGCACGACACGACCGAGTTCAGCTTCACCCGCAACACCCCGGACGGGGTCGGCTACCTGTCGTACGTCAAGGGGCGGCACGCCACCCACACCACCTGCGGGGTGCTCCTGCACTCCAGCCTGGCGGTGACGACCGAAGGGTTACCGCTCGGCCTGGCGGCCGTCACGTTCTGGACCCGCAAGCGGTTCAAGGGCACGAACGCGGCCAAGCGGACCATCAACCCGACCACCGTCCCGATCGAGGAGAAGGAGAGCGTCCGCTGGCTGGACAACCTGACCCGGTCCACGTACCAACTCGGCGACCCTGCCCGGTGCGTCCACGTCGGCGACCGGGAGGCCGACATCTTCGAGCTGTTCCACGCGGCCGGACAGGCCGAGACGCACTTCCTGGTCCGCACCGCGGTGGACCGACTGGCCGGCCGGGGCACCACCACCGTCGCCAAGCTGATGCGGCGTCAGCCCGTCCGCGGGACGCACGCGGTGCAGGTGCGGGACGCCGACGGGGACGTGTCGACGGCCACCGTCGCCGTGCGGTTCCGCCGGCTCACCGTCCACCCGTCGCCGGCTAAGCGGAAGCGGTACGGCCCGCTGTCGCTGACCGCCATCTACGCCGTCGAGCGGGGGCGGGCGGCGGGCCGGGAACCGATCCGGTGGAAGCTGCTCACCGACCTGCCGGTGGACGACCTGGCGTCCGCGGTCGAGAAGTTGGACTGGTACGCGCTGCGGTGGAAGATCGAGACGACCCACGCAGACGACCCGTCAAGTGACCGGTGGGTCGCCACCGGGCGGATCGGCTACCATCGACGTGACGGCGTTGCTCGAACTGGCCGCGTGGTGCCGGCAACGCCTCGACG
>JALHQU010000407.1 GCA_022841795.1 Fimbriiglobus sp. | reverse complement strand
GGGTTGACCAGCCGGCCGCCGCCGCCCGGCGGCGGGGGCGGGGGCGGGGGCGGCGGCAGCGGGTCGATCCGCAGGCCGCTGGCCGGGGACAGCACCGCCGGGTAGAACACGTCGCTCACCCGCACCCGCAGGTTGGCCGTGCTGAACCCCTCGCCGATGCCCAGGCTCTGCAGTTGGAGGGCGGTGAGGGTCAACTTCGACCCGAGGGCGTCGTCGAAGCTGCCGTCCCCGTTCAGGTCCCAGGTGAAGGTGAGCGGGTCGCCGTCCGGGTCGGTGGCCGTCGCGGTGAACACCACCGTGTCCCCGACGACGGCCACATACGGCCCGCCGGTCGACACCCCGGTCGGGGCCAGGTTGAGCTTGTTCGTCAGGGTGAAGTTCACCGGGGTGAAGCCGGTGGCGGACGCGGACACGGTGTACGTGCCGGCGGTGGTGTTCGTCCGCACGGCGATGCTCGCCAGCCCCTCGGCGTTGGTGGCGGCCTTATTCGTCCCGCCGGGGTAGGTGACGGACGCGCCGGACGACGGGGCGGTGAACGTGACGGTGGTGCCGACGACCGCGGACTCGAACCCGTCCCGCAACTGCACCACCAGCGGGGCGGCGAACGTCGGGGTGAAGGTGGGGGTGAAGGACGCCGACTGGCCGCTGCCGGACACCAGCGTCATGGTGTTCCCCGGGGTGGCGATCTGCACCGAGTCCACCCGCCACCCGCTGCCGGGGACGCTGCTGTCCGACCCCATCCGCCAGCGGAACTGCACGCCGTTCACGCCCAGCGCGGCGGGCGGCAGGTTGACCAGAACGGTCGCCCACCCGCCGCCGCTCGCGCCGCTCCACGCCTGCCGCCCGCCGATCGGGTTGCCGGAGGAGTTCAGCGTGTTCGTGTACCCGCCCGAGGCGAACGACCCGCCGGCGGTGAGGATGTCCCGGAACGCGCCGGCGGCCACGCCGGGGATGGCGATTTCCAGCACCCCGCCGTCCCAGATGGTCTCGAACGAGTAGTTGTGCCGGAACCGCAGTTGCGTGCCGGCGGTGTTCGGGATGCTGATGCCCGGGGACACGAGCACCTTGTCCGACACCACCGCCGGGTCGTCGATCCACACCGAGTTACCGGCCGTCAGCCCGCCCGGCGGGGCGGGGTCGTTGGCCGGCACCGGCGTGCTCCCGGTGTCCACCGACCAGGCCGGGGCCGGCCCGGTCAGGACGGTCGAGGTCCACCCGGCGGGCAGGCCGCTGGCGATGTTGAACAACTCCTGGAACACGAGCGCCGGAACGCTCCGGTCTTCGAGCTGGGCCAGCCGCAAACCGGCCGACTTGGGGCGGGGGGCAATCACCTGGGTGCGCATGACGACCTCGGCGGTGGGATGAAACATCCGTGCGGTACAATAACGCCAGACGGAATACGCGGCACACCCGGTACAACCGGGCGGAGGGAGTCAGCCGGATCAGTAATTTTGTGCAAGTATCGATAAGAAATGCAAGTGGGGGTCGGCATTTTGACCCGGCGAGCTGGGGTCCGCAGGGTGGTCGGGGGGGTTGTGCCGGGCGGCGGGCCGGGAACGAAAAACCCCCGCCGGAGCGGGGGCCGTCGCGTGCCGTCGTCACCCGCTCAGGCCAGGGCCGGCGCTTGCGGGGCGGGGGCCGGGGCGCCCTTCTGCTTCACCTTCACCTCGCCCGGCTTGAGGAACTCGATGACCGCCTGCTCGCCGGCGTCGCCCAGCCGCCGCTCGTGCAGCTTGAGCACCCGCGTGTACCCGCCCGGCCGGTCCTTGAACCGCGGGCCGAGCACGTTGAACAGCTTCTTCAGCACGGTGTTGGTGGTGCGGTCCTCGACCGGCTCGTTCTTCTTGTCGTAGATGCCGGTGCCGTGCGTCGGCCCGAGCCAGGCCATGGCCTGCCGCCGCAGGTGCAGGGCGTAGGCCCGCAGCCGCTTCTTCTCGGCCTCGTCGGCGGTGCCGTCCGCCTGCTCGGTAACGAGCGCGGCCTTCTTCGCCATCGTGATCAGCTTCTCGATGAACGGCCGCAGCTCCTTCGCCTTCGGGGTGGTCGTCTTGATCGTCTCGTGGGTGATGAGCGACCGGCTCAGGTTGCGGAACAGGGCCAGCCGGTGGCTGGCGTTGCGGTTCAGCTTGCGGCCTTTGCGGCGGTGGTTCATGGCGGCGTCTCCGAAGAGTGAAACCCTCACCCCGTGCCAAGGAAGGTGAGTGGCGATGGCGGCGAGCCGGGAGCGTGAGCGAGATCGGAAGAGCG
>JALHQU010000406.1 GCA_022841795.1 Fimbriiglobus sp. | reverse complement strand
TACGGAGAAAAAGCCCTCTGCGTAGGGGCCGCCCTCTGTGGCGGCCCGCTGGTCTGGCGACGCCAGACCAGGATTTCGACCGTGCAACCGTCCGGCACAGCCGGACCTACATCCCGGCCCGGAACATCCAGTACAGAATCGTCTTGATCTCGAACGGTTTCAGGTCCGGCTTGAGCGACAGGATGCGGGCGGCGATGCCGGCCAGGTGCGGGGTGGCCCAGCTGGTGGCCGGCTCGCGGGCGAACGGGCCGAGGTACCCGCGGCTGTGCGCCTGGAACTCCACCTGGTCCTTCAGCACATACGCGAACCGCAAGGGGTCGTCGAACAGCGCCTTGTCCACCGAGATGAGCGGCGGGGCGAACGCGGCCGGGTAACTGCGGGTGAGCGGGTGCTCGTTGTGCGCCGCCGCGAACACCAGCACGTCGCGGAAGTACGCCTCCTCGACCGCCCGCTGGAGGAGCAGCCGCCGCGGGGCCTGCTGCAGCTTGTGCTCCGGCACCCCGAGCGACAGGTTCACCACCTTCACCTGCCACACGTCGATGGCGTGCCGCAGGGCGGCGACCACGGTTTCGACCTCGCACGTCCCCTGCGGGCCGAACACGTCCGCCGAGTACAGCTTCACCCGCGGGGCGACGGTCAGGATGATGTCGGCGACGGTGGTGCCGTGCGGGGACGACTGGTGCCCGTCGTAGGGCAGGGGGGCCGGGGCGGACGGGCGGAACAGCGCCCCCTCGATCGGGTAAACCGGCTGGCCCCGCCCCTTCGCCCGCTCCTCCAGCACCGCCCGCTCGACGCCGGAATCGAGGACCGCCACCGCCACCCCCTCGCCGGTCGCCCGCGGGTCGTGCAGCAGGCGGTCCGGCGTCAGCTTGGCGAAGATCTCGTCGAACACGGTCGGCTCGGTCGGGGTGGACACGGCGGTTCCGTCATCCGTGAGTTTGGTCCAGAAGTTTCCGCACGCTCTCCACCAGCCGCACGCAGTGATCCACCGCCGGCGGGCCGTACCGCACCGCCAGCTCTCGCACCGCCTCGATCAGCCGCAGGCCGGTGTCGGCGTCGGCTACCGCGTTCGGGTCGGCGGTCAGCCCGGCCTTCAGCCGCTCCATCACCGCGGCCGGCGGGGGCTGATTCGGCGTGGGGAAGCTGAGTGTTTCGGTGATGGACTCACTGGCCCGCAACGCCGCTTCGATCGCGTCGAACAGCAGCCGGTGCGTCTGCCGCTCGGCCAGCGCTTGGCGAAGCAGTTCCGCCCCGATATCCGCCGCCGCCGCCACCAGCCGCCGGTCGTCGGCGGTGAATTCCGGCTTGTCGAACAGTTCCAGGACGACGTGCGTGCCCGACGCCACCGGCAGCGGCACGGCCAGGATGGACTTCCGCCCGGCCTCGAACGGCAGCAGGTCCACCGTCCCGCCGGCGGAATCCGGGCCGTACATGACGCACGGCTCCTGCACGCTGACCACGCTGGCGGCGAGCGAGCGGTTGAACGGCACGTCCGCCGCGGGCAGCGGGCGGCCGTCGGTGCCGTAGGCGGCCATCGCCTCGGCCCCGCCCGGCGGGGCGTGGCACACGACGAGCGCGCCGTCGGCCGCCCCGGTGGTGCGGAGGAGGAAGCGGAACAGGCTGTGGACGGCGGCCGGCAGCGGCACCGGGTCGTTCAGCGCCGCCGACCCGCGGACCAGCGGCAGCACCTTCTGCACGGCGTCGCGGAACTCGTTCAACTGTCGGTTCAGCTCCCGCTGCCGCTTGGCCGGAATGATGCGGTCGAGCTGCCGCCGCACCGCCGCCAGGAACGTGTCGCGGGTCAGGTCGTGGTTCTTGTCCAGGTAGTCCCGCACGCCCATCCTCAGGGCGTCGAGCGGGGTGGCCTGGTTCGCAAACCCGGTGACCAGGATGGCGACGATGTCCGGCTGGAAGTCGCCCAGGTCTTCGAGCAGTTGCAGCCCGTCCGACCCGGTGCCCAGGTTCCAGTCGAGCACGGCCAGATCGATCGGGTGTTCGTTGGCGATCAGCAGGGCGGCTTCGGCGTCGGCGGCGGCGAACACGCGGACGTTCGGCAGCCCGGTCAGCCAGTCGTGGAACGTGCGGCGGACGGAGTCTTCGTCGTCCACGATGAGGACGGTTTCGCTCATGCCGCCTTTCCTGGTTCCCATGCTCCGCGTCGGTTTTGGGTTTCGTGGCACCGGCGGCCCGCCGGTGAATCCGACCCACCGGCGGGCCGCCGGTGCCACGAAGAGTTCCACGGACGCGGAGCGTCCGGCCCGTGCGTTCCCACGCG
>JALHQU010000405.1 GCA_022841795.1 Fimbriiglobus sp. | reverse complement strand
CGTGAGCGACCGGAGTTTCAGACCTCCGGTCGCTCACGCTCCCGGCTCGCCAAGAACCCGGCTCGCCAAGAGCCCGGCTCGCCGGTCTCACCCCACGTTCACCCCGCCGCGGAAGGCGGCGTCGTACGCGAAGAAGTCGGTCGGGAAGGCGGTGGCGACCGAGCCGGGGGTGCTGCTCAGCCGGGTCAGCACCCGCGGGCCGCCGTTCGGGCCGGCCCCGATCAGCAGGTCCGGCACGCTGTCCAGGTTCACATCCCACCCGGCCACGCTCACCCCGCCGCCGAACCCGCCGAACGGGTCGATGGAGAGCACCGCGCCGGACGCGTCGACGACGGTGGCCACCGCCGACCCGCCGGACTTCATCCCGGCCACGTAGTCCGTCGCCCCGTCGTTGTTGAAGTCGCCGGCGGCCACGTTCACCCCGCCGCGGAACCCGGCGTCGAACGCGAAGAAGGTGCGGAGCAGGTCGCCGGCCGTGTTGTACACGTTCACCTGCGGGCCGCCGCCGGCCCCGGCGCCGGTGACGATCCGCCCGTTCGCGTACGCCACGCTGACGCCGCCGCGGAACCCCACGTCGTAGGCGAAGAAGCTGCGGAGGACGCTGCCGTCCTTCCCACTGAACACCTTCACGTTCGGCCCGCCGCCCGGCCCGGCCCCGACGATGATGTCGGCGAACCCGTCGGCGTTCACGTCGCCGACCGCGAGCGACACCCCGCCGACGAACCCGGGGTCGAACGCGAAGAAGCTCCGCGCCTCCGCCCCGGTCAGCCCATCGAACACCTTGACGTGCGGGGCGCCGCCGGCCAGGGTGCCGGTGACCATGTCGGCCAGCCCGTCCCCGGTCACGTCCCCGAGGGACACCACCACCCCGCCGCGGTACGCCGGGTCGTAGGCGAAGAAGCTGTACCGCTCCACCCCGTCGTTGTCGTACGCCTTCACCTGCGGGCCGCCGCCGGGGCCGGCCCCGAGCACCGCCGTCAGGTACGGGAAGAACGACTTGCCCACGTTCGTCAGCCGGAACGTGACCGGGGGGAGGCCGGTGACGGTGGCGGTCACGTCGTAGCTGCCGCCCTCACCGTTCGCCCGCACCGTGATCTCGGCGTACCCGTCGGCGTCCGTCCGCACGGTGCCGATGCTGCCGACCGACGGGCCGGACGACGGGGCGGAGAACGTCACCTGGGTGCCCTCGACGGCCGGGTTGCCGGCGGCGTCCAGCACCCGCACCCGCAGCGGGCGGGCGAACGCCGCCCCGAGCTGCGCCGACTGCCCGCCGCCGGACACGGCCGTGACCGAGGCCGGCGGCAGGCCGATGCTCACCGTGTCCACGTACCACCCGTCGCCGAAGTTGGCGAAGTCGGTGTTGCCGATCCGCCAGCGGAACTGGACGTTCTGCCCGCGGGCGGCGGCCGGCAGGTCCACCACCGTCTCCCGCCAGAGCAGTTGGATGGCCGAGGTGAACCCCACCCACCCCTGCCGCCCGGCCAGCGGGTTGTTGTACCCGGTGAAGTTGCCGGACATGGTGCCGGTGTACCCGTTCTCGGCGAACGACCCGCCGGCGGCCAGGATGTCGGTGAACGCCCCGCCGTTGATCGAAATCTCCAGCACGCCGCCGCTGTAGTAGGTCGTGCCACTCGTGAAGAAGTAGTAGGTGTGCTGGAACCGCAACTGCACCCCGGCCGCGTCCGGGATGGCGACCGCCGCCGACACCAGCGACTTGTCCGCCTGCACCGTCCCCTGGGGGAGGACGGCGTGGTTCTCGGGGGTGTGGGAGGCGCGTCGGCCGCTGGAGCCGCCCCGGCTCGTCTGTGCCGGGATGTTCGGGCCGACGTCGATCGGCGCCGTCCACCCGGCGGGCAGGGCGGTCGGGGTGACGGTGTCGAACCCCTCGTACAACCCGGCGGGTGTGGTGCGGTCTTCCAGCAGCAGGCAACGGAGGGCCGGGCGGCGGGTTTGGGTGAGCATCGGGAGTGGTCTTTCAAGGGGGGGGTTTCGAGGCGATATGCGGGATTCATGCCGGCCGCGGCGGGGTTGCTCGCGGAATACGGTTTCCCGTCCAATTTACCCATTCCACCCACGTTGGCGCCAGGGGATTTCGTTGGAAGGTCGCACTCCCGGCACGGTCTTCCCGTCCAGGCCGCCAGCTTTCACCCACGTTGGCGCCAGGGGATTTCGTTGGAAGACCTCACCCCCCGGCCCCCTCTCCGAGCCGGAGAGGGGGTGTTCAACCGAGGACCGTGGTGCTTGTCGTCGCCGCGAGCCTGCGAGCGGGGTGGCC
>JALHQU010000404.1 GCA_022841795.1 Fimbriiglobus sp. | reverse complement strand
AGGGGCGACCACCCCGACCAAGCGGAAAAGGGCCGGTTGGGATGACGAATACCTGTTGCAAGTATTGCAAGGGATTACAGGCTGATGTAGTGCGGTAGCCCTGCCCCCGCTCCGCAGGGGAGAGGTGTTGGGTGGCTGGGTGTCGAGGTACGTCAACTCGTGAGCGGTGTCCCCCACCTCTCCCCTGCGACAGCGGGGGAGAGGTCGCCGAGAGTTGCAAAGCAACTCCGGCGGGTGAGGGGGTCTTCCCTCTCTCCAAATCGCTGCCCGCGCTCCCAGAACCTCACCCAGGGTCGGATTGACGGCCGGGCGGGCGGGGTGGTACAGGGGAGGCTGGCGGACTGTGGCCGGGACGGACCCCCGGCCGGCGGCCCTCACGGATCGAGACCGACCTCATGCGCGTCGCGCCGGACGTACTCCCCGCTCCCCGCCCGTGGGCCGGACCCCCGCTCGTCCCCCGCACCGCCCCGGACCCGCCGGCGGTGTCCGTGTGCATTGCCAACTGGAACTGCCGCGACCTGCTTCGCCGCTGCCTGGACTCGCTGTTCGACCAGCCCCAGGGGGCGACGTTCGAGGTGATCGTGGCGGACAACGCGTCGGACGACGGCGCCGCCGAGATGGTGGCCGACGAGTACCCGCAGATCACCCTCATCCGCAACCCGGACAACCTGGGGTTCAGCCGGGCGAACAACCAGGCGGCGGCCCTCGCCCGCGGGCGGTTCCTGTTCTTCCTGAACAACGACACCGAGCTGCCGGCCGGCTGCCTGGGCGAACTGGTGCGGTTCACCGCCGCCAACCCCGGGGTGGGCATGGTCGGCCCCCGCCTGCTTGGGACGGACGGGCAGCCGCAGATCTCGTACCGCCGCAAGCCAACGCTGGCGGCCCTGCTGCACCGCGTCAGCCTGCTCCGCTGGACCGGGCTGTTCCGCAAGGCGTACTACCGCTACCGCCGCGACACGTTCGACCCGGACGGGGTGCGGGCGGTGGAGGTGCTGATGGGGGCGGCGGTGTTCCTGCCGCGGCCGGCGTTCGAGGCGGCCGGGCGGTGGGACGAGGGGTATCGGTTCGGGGCCGAAGACCTGGACCTGTCCACCCAGGTGGGGCGGGTCGGGCCGGTGGTGTACTGGGGGGCGGTGGAGGTGGTGCACCACGGGCGGGCGTCCAGCCGGGCGAACGCCGGGTATGTGGCCGGCGGGGTGGCGGCCGGGTATGTGCGGTACCTGCGGCGGGCCGGGGCGAGCCGGGCGGCGCTGCGGGCGTACAAGGCGGCGGTAACGCTCGACGCGCCGGTGCAGCTGGCCGGCAAGGTGGTGCAGGCGGCGGCGCGGTTGCTCACCGGCCGGCGGGCGAAGGCTGACAAAAGCTGGCTGGCGGCGAAGGGGTTGTGGCACTTCCTCCGCCGCGACCTGACCCACTTCTGGGCTGCGTGACCCACTCGTGGTAGGCGCCGCGAGCGGGGCAGCACCCTGGGAGTGCGGGCGTCCCGCCCGCCTGTTTGAATGCGGACCGGAGGTCCGCGCTCCCAGGAAAGACAGGAGTGCCGCTCGGCTCGCGGCACCTACTCAGCGGTGCCTGCCCGAGCCTCCAGGCGTGCCACCCGCTCCTTCAACCGGGCGATCTCGTCGAACGCCTCGGCCAGTCGTGCTTCCAACGTCGGTGAAGTCGGTCGGGCCGGTTCCACTCGTGGGATGAACTCGACCACCGTTCCGCCCCCGCCGTGCTTAACCCGCTCGGCCGCCAGTTCCTCCGGCGTGTGGAACCCGTGCGACACCACCGCCCCGCGGCCGCCGGGCGTCAGGTACACCACCAGGTTGCGGGCCTGGAGCGAGGCCAGCAGCGCCCGCAGCGCGTCCAGGTCCGGGACGTCGTTCATCCGGCTGGCCCGCCCGCGGAGATCCCCCTCCGTCTGCGGACCCCGCAGCAGCAGTTCGGCCAGCACCGCCATCTCCACCTGGTTCACCTTCCACTGGTCGTACAGCAGGTGCCGCCACTTCTCCACCCGCCCGCCCTGCACCTTGTTCACCAGAATCCGCTTGTTCAGCGCCAGCAGCGTCTCCTCCACCTCCTCCTCGTTCAACTCCATCACCGGCTCGCGGTTCGACTTCTGGTTGCACCCGGTGGTGAGCGAGTTGAGCGTCATCGGGTAGGCGTCGGCCGTCTTCGAGGTCTTCTGCTTCTCGACGAGCACGCCGAGTACGCGGCGGTCGAACGGGGACAGTGGCTCCCAGGTCGGGGGGGCGGGAGCGGGTTCGGGAGAGGGGGCGTCGGACATGGGGAGGCTCCTTATGGTCGAAAGACCTCACCCCCCGGCCCCCTCTCCCAGGGGGAGAGGGGGTGTTCAACGGCCGGACGTGGTGCCCGTCGTCGCCGCGAGCCTGCGAGCGGAGCCAGCCACCCCGCTCGCAGGCT
>JALHQU010000403.1 GCA_022841795.1 Fimbriiglobus sp. | reverse complement strand
TCCACCTCGATCTCGCCCTCGCCGAACGGGTTCTTCACTTTCACGGAGGGGAAGCTCTCGGGGGCGGGCTCGGCCGACATCTCTTCGTGAAGCGGCAGCGGCTCTGTGACGTTGATCGACACGGGCGACAGCGTGATGTCCGGCGGAACACCGGACTCCGGCATCGGCCGCGTGATGTCGTGGAATTCGCCGTCGGCCGTGGCGCCACCGCCGAACTCCATGGGGACTTCCTCGACGATCATGCTGCCGTCACCGCTCTCGACAGGGGGCGGCACCTGGGGCGCGGAGCTCAGGCCGGAGAGGCTGAGATCGGGCGATACGGGCCACGGCGCCTGTCCGGTCGGCTGGCGAGCGGGATCGGCTTCGGGGCCGGCGGTCGCGTCTGCTGTCGAAGGTGGCGGAGGTGCTGTCCGCGGTTGCGCGGGCGCGGGCGCCGGCGATCGCTGGAAGAGGTCAGTGACGCTGCCGCCGGCGATGGCGCGCGAATGGCAACGCATCAACACGGCGTTGAAACGCTCGCGCACGAGGCGGTCGGTACCGATCACTTCCATGCCCTTGGACAGGCGCTTAAGCAATCCGGGCAGGATCGACACGAGGCGCTTGCGCTCGTCGACCTTGTGCTTGGGCGTCAGGCTCCAGACGAGGATGTCGAGGGTTTCGACCAGGCTCGTCCAGGCCCGGCTTTCGCGCCCGCCCTTGGCGTACGCGAGGATGAGGAGCTTCATCCACTCGGTGGACAGGAACCGCAGCACCGCGCGCGGCAGTTCGTGCCCTTCGATGCGCGCCTTCATCTCGTTCTGCGCGAACAGGCGCGCCACCTCGAGGCGTTCCTTGTCGAGGATGCGCTTGGACTCGCTCTTGCCGACCTGGTCGGCCTTCTGGTTGAGCTCGGCGATCATCGCTTCGAGCTCGACCGTGATGCGGTCGAAGACTCCGAAGTCTTCCTCGAACTGCTCGATCAGGCGCGTAAGCGTGCCTTCGATCTTCTGGTAGAGCGGCGTGCCGGGTCCGAAGCCTTCGCCGAGACCCATGGACAGCTCGCCCAGCGTGTCCAGCATGTGTCGCGCCGGATGGGCCTTGCGCGAGAAGAAGGTCTTGTCGAGAACGGCCACCTTCAGCATCGGAATCTGCAGCCGGCCGATCAGTGCCTTCATCGCGGGCGCGATCCGGGCGTCGCCGAAAATCTGGTCGAACAGCATCGACACGATGTCGAGCGTGACCGTGTCCATCTGACCCATCTGCTGGCCCAGGCTCGAGGACTTGAGCGCCCGGAGCACGTTCGGGGTCGGCGGAATGAAGTCGTCGACGGGCAGCGAACTCTGACGCGATGCGAGCCAGGCACCCACTTCGGGCGGGACGTCGGGGAAGGCCCCGAGATCGCCCTGCTGGAGCTTGGTCAGCGACCCGACGAGATTGCCGGGCATGAACGCGCCGCCGGAGACCGTGTATGTCCTCGTGGTGCTTGCCTGGTTGCCCGCCGCGGCGGCCAGTCCAGCCAGGGCGCCGAAGGTGTTCGTGGCATCGGGTCCGCCCGGCCCCCCCGGTCCGGTCGGCAGGGCGTGCGGTCCCGTGCCGGGAGGTGTGGGAAATCCGGCCGGCGTCAAGACTCCCGGTCCGCCAGGTACGCCGGGAACGCCATAGCCATCTCCGGTGCCGCCCGGGCCGGCGCCTTCGCCAGTCCAGGGTGCAGACGAGGTTCTGCCGGGGTAGCCGCCACCCTGGCCACCGCCGCCTCCACCGCCGGGGTGGCTGCCGCCCGCCACGCCGCCTCCCGGGTAACCGCCTCCGGGACCCGCGCCGCCGGCACCGCCACCGCCAGCACCGCCACCGCCAGGATGGCCAGTGCCGCCGGATCCGCCGCCAGGGTAGCCTGCGCCGCCGAAGCCGCCCGTCGGATGCCCTGTCGGGCCTCCCGGTTGTCCGCCGCCGGCAGGGTAGGCACCTTCACCTCCGGGGCCGGCTCCACCGCCCGCGGGATAGCTGCCCGTGCCACCGCCGGGGTAGGCGCCACCACCGTTACCGCCGCCACCGGGAGCGCCGGGAAATCCGCCACCGCCAGGGCCCGCACCCGGGACGCCAGGGAAACCGCCACCGCCAGGGCCTGCCCCCGGGACGCCAGGGAAACCGCCGCCGCCTGGGCCTGCACCCGGGACGCCAGGGAAACCGCCGCCGCCAGGACCTACGCCCGCGCCGCCGGGGAATCCGCCGCCGCCAGCACCAGAGCCGGGGACACCCGGGAATCCACCACCTCCGGGACCGACACCTGGAAAACCGCCGACGCCCGGGTTCGCGCCAGGGGCGCCGCCTTCGAGATTGAGCGACGGGAACTCGCCCGGCGCGGCGGGCGGGGCCGTACCACCCCAGCCTTGCGGTGGGACGCCCGGTGCGCCAGCGCCAGGGAACGGCGCTCCCGC
>JALHQU010000402.1 GCA_022841795.1 Fimbriiglobus sp. | reverse complement strand
ACCGCCCGTGGCGGCCCGTGGTCCGGCTGAGCCGGACCACTTCTGGAACCACTCACTTCCGCTCTTGCACGATCAGGTGGACGCCCTTCTTGTTCGACGTGACCACGTCGAGCAGCCCGTCCCCGTTCACGTCCTTCACCACAAACTGGGTGCCGACGCCGCTGTCGGCGTCGATCGTCTTCGGCTCGAACGCCATCATCCCGTCCGGCCCCTTGGTCGCCTTCAGGTAGTAGATCATGGCCGGCTGGTCCGCGCCCGGCTCGCCGCGTCGGCCGTGGCTCCACCACCGCTTGCCCGTCACCAGGTCTTTCATCCCGTCGCCGTCCATGTCCACGAGGTGCGCGGCGTGCGTCTCGGACACCAGCTCCTTGAACAGCACCTGCTTCTCGAACGTCGGGTGCCCGTCCTTGTCCGCGGTCCGCTGCTTGTGCCACCAGATGCCGTACTTGTGCGCCGAGGTGGTGAGCACGTCGGCCTTGCCGTCCCCGTCGATGTCCAGCACGTGCATGTCGGCACAGGCGTCCGGCACCTGCAACGGGTGGTACGCCCACGGCGTCGTCCCGTCCGCCTTCGCCGGCTGCTCCCACCACCCGCCCACCCCGCCGGTGGTCGCCCCGCTGGTGAGGACGTCCATCCGCCCGTCCCCGTTCACGTCGCCCACCCCGAGGCCGTGGCTGAACTTCTGCGTGCCGGGCGTCTCCTTGCCGGCGGCGGACGGGGTGGAGATCGGGTGCATCTGCCACACCGCCGTGGGGTCTTTCGGGTCCGGCGTGAAGTACGCCATCTGCCCGCGGTTGTTCACCCCCTTCGGTTCCTTCGGCTGGGTGCCCATGATCAACACCCGCTTGCCGGTGCCGAACAGGTCGGCGTACAGCGGCGTCTCGTTGCACGCCGAGTGCCAGATGGTGTGCCGCGTCCAGTGCGTCGGCTTGCCGTCGGTCGTGCCCTTGCCCTTCGGGTTCTCCAGCCAGTAGCACGGGTCGCCGGGGAAGTCGATGACGATCAGGTCCAGGTACCCGTCGCCGTTCAGGTCTTCCGGCCAGCAGCAGAACACTTTGCTGTAGATGTTCTTGTCGCCGTCCACGTAGTTGCCCGGCTTCTGCATCTCGTGCCGCGTCCAGTCCGGCGCCTCGTACCAGAACTCGCCGACCAGCACGTCCAGCTTGCCGTCCTTGTTCACGTCGGCGACGGCCACCCCCTCGGCGCGGAACGTCGGGTCGAGGGTGGCCTTCTTCCACGAGATGGCCGGCGGGTCTTTGGCGACGGCGGCCGACGCGAGCAGAACGGCGGCCAGGGTGAACGTGCGGCGCATGAGAGAGGCTCCGGGGGGTGGGACGGGGAGATTATGCCGACCCGACGGCCGGGCCGCAAGCGGGCGGGGTCCGTATCGTGCCCTGCATGTCTACGCCCGGGGTGAAGCCGTACCTGTGGATGCTGTGCGGCAGCGGCTGGTTCGCCGCCATGGTGCTGTTCATCGACGCCTGCAAGGGCGACTGCGACTGGCAGGTGGTGATGGTGGTGCGGTCCGGGCTGGCGACGGTGTTCGCCGTGCTGATGGCCGTCGCCACCCGCGTGCCCCTCGCCCTGCCCGGCCCGCCGACGCTGTGGCTGCGAAGCGTGGCCGGCAGCCTGAGCATGGTCTGCACCTTCTACGCGCTCACGCACCTGCCGCCGTCGGACGTGCTGGTCATCACCAACTCGTTCCCCATCTGGGTGGCCCTGTTCTCGTGGCCGGCGTTCGGCGAGCGGCCGACGCTCGGGGTGTTGGCCGCCGTGTTGTGCGGAGTACTCGGGGTAGCGGTCATCAACTTGCTCGGCGAACACAAGACGGTGGTGGAGGTCGCGCACTCCGACGACCCGCCCGCCTACGCTTACACCGCCGCCGTGTTCGCGTCGGTGTTCACGGCGGTCGCGATGATGGGACTGAACCGGCTGAAGGGCATCCCGTCGCTGGCGGTGGTGGTCCACTTCTCGGCGGTCAGCCTGGTCGTATGCGGGGCGTGCTACTTCGTGTTCCCGCGGACCATCGGGAACGCCAAGCTGGCCGACCCGCGGATCCTGTTCGACCTGTTGATGGTCGGGGCGACGGCCACCGTCGGGCAGGTGTTCCTGACGAAGGCGTTCAAGGGCGGGGCGGCGACCAAGGTGTCGGTGGTCGGGCTGTCGCAGGTGGTGATGGTGATGGCGTGGGAACGAGCGGTGAACGGCCGGGTGTTCGACTGGTGGCAGTTGTTCGGCACCGTGCTGGTACTCGGGCCGACCGGCTACCTGATGCTACGGGAGCGGAAGCGGCCGCCCGACCGCAAGCCGGACGACGAGCCGGTGGTGGAACAGGTGGCGATCGAGTAGATGAGGCGGGCCGCCACAGAGGGCGGCCCCTACAACCGGGGGTCTTGTAGGGGCCGCCCTCTGTGGCGGCC
>JALHQU010000401.1 GCA_022841795.1 Fimbriiglobus sp. | reverse complement strand
CCGCCGCTCGCTCGCCACCCGGTACGCCCCGACCGCCGCCGCCACCTCCCCGCCGTCCGCCGGTCGGTCCGCCTTGGCCGCGGCCAGGCACCGCTTGCACAGGGCGATCAGGTCCGGGTCGGCCCCGCACCCGTCCAGCCGGGCGAAGCACGCGGCCACGTCCCCGCGGACGGACATCAGCTTCACCGCCTGGTCGTCGTCCGCGTGGTACGGCGGCTGGCCGGTGAGGATGACGCACAGCAGTGCGCCCAGCCCGAACACGTCGCTCCGCCGGTCCACCTGGTCGATGTGCCCCCACGCCTGCTCCGGCGGCATGAACCCGGGGGTGCCGAACACGCTCCCGGCCTTGGTGTGGTCGGCCCCCCGCAGCCCGTGGATCTCCGTCTCGGGGGTGGTGGCTTCCGGATCGACATCACCCCCCCGCTGCCGCTCGGGGTTCGCCAGCAGCTTGGCCAGCCCCCAGTCCATCAACTGCACCTCGCCGAACGCCCCGACCATCACGTTCGACGGCTTCAGGTCGCGGTGGATGACGCCGTGTTCGTGCGCGTACCCGACCGCCTGGCACACCCCCTCGAACACGGCCAGCAGGTTGACCGCCCGCGGCGGCGGGTCGCCGGGTTCGGCCGGCGGGCGGACGGTCACGGCCGGCCCGGACTCGGACCCGGTGACCCGCGTGCCGTCGGTCAGCAGTTCGGACAGGGTGTGCCCCTTGACCAGCTTCATCACCAGGAACGGGCGGCCGTCGGCCAGGGTGCCCAGGTCGTGCACCGGCGGGATGGCCGGGTGCTGGAGCTGGCCGGTGATGACCGCCTCGTCCAGGAACCGGGCGGTGACGGCCGCGTTCCCCCGCAGGTCGTCGCGGAGGATCTTCACCGCCACCTCGCGGCGGAACACCGTGTCCTCGGCCAGGAAGATGCGGCCCATGCCGCCGCTGGCGATCTCGTACCGCAGCGCGTACCGCAGGCCGTCGGTGGTCGGCAGGGCGGCCACCTCCCCGCCGATCGTCGGCGCGTACCGGGTCGGCGCGTCGGCCGACACGGTCAGCCGGTTCAGCCGGGTGCGGTTGTGGTCCGGGTCCGGGTCCGGCATTGCGGCTCGGCGAGGGTGGGAGGCGGCGAGATGGTCATCCTAGCGGGCGACGGTGGGCGTCGAGACGAGCGGCGGGGGAATTGTGTGCCGGATCGGGCGGAGGAGCGGAAAATCGGACAGTCGGGGAATTCTGCACGGCCGGGACGGGGTCTTTTCTTCGTGGCACCGGCGGCCCGCCGGTGTTCGTGCGGGATCCGGGTTGAGGGTGGCGTTCCATCACCCCTCCCCGTTGGGGAGGGGTCGGCGAGTGCGGAACACGAGCCGGGGGTGGGGTCGGACTGGCCCGCAACTCCACCCCGCCGCCCTCGCTCCGCTCGGCCGCCGACCCCTCCCCAACGGGGAGGGGTGTCCAGCCGAAGTCGATCAGAACACCGGCGGCCCGCCGGTGGGTGTTCACGCACATTTTTGGTATTCACTTCCCCCCGCGGCCGGGCGGGGCGAAAATGAGCCTCTCCCCAGGCCACCTTCGGAGACCCCCATGCGCCGCCTCGTCCCCGCCGTGTTCGCCACCGTCTTCACCGCCACTCTCATCGCCGCCCCGGTGCCGAAGGGGAAAGAGGACTTCGGCCCCGTCACGGACGAGCAGTTGAAGGAGGCCGCGGAGCGGATGAAGCAGATCGGCCTCGCCCTGCACGCCCACTACGACACCCACGGGTTCCTGCCGAAGAGCCTGAACGCCAAGGACGGCAAGCCCGGCCTGAGCTGGCGGGTGGCTATCCTGCCGTTTTTGGAAGAGGACGCCCTGTACAAGGAGTTCAAGGTGGACGAGGGGTGGGACAGTGAGCACAACAAGAAACTGATCGAAAAGCTGCCCAAGATCTACGCCCCCATCCGGGTGAAGGCGAAGGAGAAGGGCCACACGTTTTACCAGGGGTTCGACGGGCCGGACACCACGTTCGAGGCCGGCAGGCAGTTGACCCTCAAGCTGAGCTTCCCGGACGGCACGTCGACCACCATCGGCGTCGTGGAAGCGGGCGAGCCGGTCGTCTGGACGAAGCCCGAGGACATCAAGTTCAACCCCAAGAAGGACCTGCCGCCGCTCGGCGGGCTGTTCGACGGTGACTTCCACGTGCTGTTCATGGACGGGTCGGTGCGGAAAGCCACTGGCAAGAAGGTGAACGCCACCGAGTTCAAGAAGCTGGTCACCAAGAGCGATAGCTGGGTGGTCAACGTCGCTGCCATTCTCGGCGAGAAGTGAATCGCTGGCGAGTTGGTTGGGGGCCGGTCGCCGCCGTCCGGGCGGGTCAAAGTAGCAGGCACGCGCCGTGTGCCGTCCGCTGCTGGCGGCACACGGCGCGTGCCTGCTACTTTTTCCGCCGACCATGCCGGGCG
>JALHQU010000400.1 GCA_022841795.1 Fimbriiglobus sp. | reverse complement strand
GATAGCTCCATCCGGGTTCCCCTTAGTCCTACAGCCGTAGTTGCTAGAATTGCCCTCGCAAGGAGTTGCAGCGAGGGCGAGTCATGTCAGGACGACCGACGCGGGCGACGGTGGAACGGTGGGCCGACGAAGTCGAAGCTGTGGCCGAACGGATCGGTCCCCGCTTCGCCCGGAGTGAACCCCGCCGCCGGGTGATCGGCTACGTCCGCGGGTTGCTCGGCGACGCCGAACGCAAGAACGGCTGGCAACTGGCCGAGCACCTGGGCGAGGCTACGCCCGATGGCGTCCAACACTTGCTGGCCCGCGCCGACTGGGACGCCGACGCCGTCCGCGACGACTTGGCCGGCTACGTGCAGCAACACCTCGGTGACCCGGACGGCGTGCTGGTCGTCGATGAGACGGGCTTCCTCAAGAAGGGGACGAAGTCGTGCGGCGTGGCCCGGCAGTACTCGGGGACGGCGGGTCGGATCGAGAACAGCCAGGTCGGCGTCTTCCTCGCCTACGCCGGCCGGAAGGGACAGGCGCTGATCGACCGGGCGTTGTATCTGCCGAAGGAGTGGACCGACGACCGGCTGCGGTGTCGCGGGGCGGGCGTGCCGGAGGCGGTGGCGTTCGCCACCAAGATCGCGTTGGCCCGGCAGATGATCGAGCGGGCCGTGACCGCGGGTGTGTCGGCCCGCTGGGTGACCGCCGACGCGGTGTACGGTTCGGACTACCACTTCCGGATCGCCCTGGAAAATCGGGGGCTGGGCTATGTGGTGGGTGTCCGGACCGACTTCGCCGTGACGGTGGGGTTCCGCCAGGTCCGGGTGCGGGACTTGCTGGCCGAGGTGCCGGCGGGGGCGTGGCAGCGGCTCAGTTGCGGGGCGGGGTCTAAGGGTCCGCGACGATACGACTGGGCGATCACGCGGATCAATTGCCCGGAGCCGGAGCGGTTCGCCCGCTGGGTCCTGATCCGGCGGAACGTATCCGATCCGACCGAGGTCGCGTACTTCGCGTGCGGCGGGCCGCCGGAGGCGACGCTGGCGGAGTTGGTGGGCGTGGCCGGGCGGCGGTGGGTGATCGAGGAGTGTTTCGAACTCGCGAAGGGCGACTGCGGGCTGGACGAGTACGAGGTGCGGGGTTGGACGGGCTGGCACCGGCACGTGACCCTGAGCCTGTTCGCCCTGGCCGTCGTCGCGGTGATCCGTTCGCGGGCGTCGCTTCCGCGGCCGAAAAAGGGGGCGAGCGGCTCATCCCGTTGAGCGTGCCGGAGGTGCGGAAGCTGTTGTTGAAACTGCTCTGGGACGCGGTGCCGGAGGACGCGAAGGTCTTGGGGTGGTCCGTGTGGCGGCGACGGCACCAGCATCGCGCCCGTGAATGCCACTACCGGAAACGCGGGGCAAGACCGCCCAGGTAAACAACTACGGCTGTAGGATTAGAAACTCTAACAAAACCTTGCCGGGGGCGGCGGTGGGTCGGACGATGGCGGTATCCCTTGCGGAGGAGCCGCCGTGGCCAAATTACTGCCGGACGGGCTGTGGGCGGTCCTCGAACCGATCCTCCCGCCCGTTCCCGGGCCGACGACGAAGGGCGGACGACCCCGGCTGTCGCACCGCCAGGCGCTGACCGGCATCCTGTTCGTCCTCAAGACCGGCCTGCCGTGGGAAGACCTGCCCGCCGAGATGAATTGCGGGTCCGGCATGTCCTGCTGGCGACGGTTGCGGGACTGGCAGGCGGACGGCACCTGGGACCAGATCCATGCCGTCCTGCTCGACCGGCTGGACGCGGCGGGGAAACTCGACTGGTCGAAGTGCGCCATCGACGGGACCAACGTGCGGGCGGTTTTTGGGGGGTAGACACCGGCCCGAACCCGACGGACCGCGGCAAACGCGGGTCGAAGCACCACCTGCTGGTGGACCGCGCCGGCATCCCCCTGGCCGCCCGGGTGAGCGCCGCGAACGTCCCCGACGTGGTGATGTTGCTGGCCACCGTGGTCGCCTGTCCGATCCCGCGGTACGGGACCGGGGGACGAATGCCGGAGGAACTGTACGCGGATCGGGCATACGATTCGGACGCCCACGAGGGGTTGCTCCGGTGGGTGGGGATCGAGCCGAAGTTCGCCCAACGCGGGACGCCGCACGGGAGCGGCCTGGGGAAGCACCGGTACGTCGTCGAGCGGACGATCGCCGCGGTCCACCAGAACCGGCGGCTGAAGGTCCGGTACGAGAAGCGGTCCGACATCCATCAGGCGTTCCTCACCCTGGCCTGCATCAAACTCTGCTGGTACCGCCTCGACCCGGATCGCCAGTAGGTTTTGTTAGAGTTTTTTAGGGGCACGGCCCTAGCCCACTATTAACCTCGACCCCAAACCCCAAACCCCAAACCCCAAACCCCAAACCCCAAACCCCAAACCCCAAACCATGAGCCAACCCAGGGTACTG
>JALHQU010000399.1 GCA_022841795.1 Fimbriiglobus sp. | reverse complement strand
CAGCCGGGCGGCGTTCCGCACGAAGTTGGCGTGAACCGGGATGTTGTACTCGCTCTGCAAAATG
Organism: Fimbriiglobus sp.; assembly: GCA_022841795.1. Lineage (GTDB taxonomy): Bacteria > Planctomycetota > Planctomycetia > Gemmatales > Gemmataceae > JALHQU01. The sequence continues at coordinate 2,403 of JALHQU010000399.1, read as the reverse complement.
GCCGCGTCCGCCCAGCACTCGACCACCGCCGCCCGCACCTCGACCGCACTGGTGGTGCCGGGCAGCGGGTTTCCGAAGTACACGGCGATGCGGCGGCGGAACTCCTCCGGCCACCGCCAGAACATGCGGCCCCACTTGTGCGTGAGCAGCGTGCCCCACACGTTCCACAGGCACGCCGGCACGATCGCCACCGGCTTGCCCGCCCGCCGGGCCACCCGCTCGATGCCGCGGCGGAACGGCATCATCTGCCCGTTGCGGGTCAGCCGCCCCTCCGGGAACACCAGCACGCACTTGTCCGCCCGCAGGGCGGCGGACACCTGATCCAGCTCGGCAGCCAGGGCGTGCGGGGCGGTGGTGCGGTCGAGGAAGATGAGCCGGTGGCGGGCGAACGACAGGAAGAACCGCAGCACCGGGTTCCGCTTGTACTTCGCCCACAGCACCAGGGTGAGCGGCCGCGGGCACGCCGCCCACACGAACAGCCAGTCCAGGTAGCTGACGTGGTTGCACGCGATCAGCACCGGGCCGGCCTTCGGGATGCGGTCGGCCCCGTACACGTGGAACTGGTGCAGCACGCGGGCGGCCACCCACCACACCGGGCGGAGCACGGCCGGCACGAACCACGCGACCGCGGCGTAGGCGAGGACGTAGGCGACCACGCCGACCAACACCCACACGGACCAGTGCATCGGAGCGAACCCACCCGGCGGGAGAAACCGTGCGGATGTTGTCCCCGAGAAGGCGGGGCGTGTAAAGGGGGATTCCGGCAAGCCGCGACCGCGAGGGGTGGGGAGCTAGTTGGTGTCCCGGCTTCAGCCGGTCTTCGGACGCAGACAAGACCGGCTGAAGCCGGGACACCAGCGATGACAGTCTCACTTCTTCGCCGGCACGCTCACGACCAGCACCGGCACCTTCCGCTTTTCTTTCTTGAAGGTCAGCCCGGTCTGAGCGGTGGCGTTCGCCAGCACCTTGTCCGGGTCGCGGTCCTCGGCCTCCTGCTCCTTCGTCGGGTTCTTGAACGTGTGGCTGTGGTAGCTCAGGTCCGGTTCGTCCGGCAGCGGGGTGTCCCACACCATCCGGGTGCCCAGCCGCCAGCCGACGAAGCGGACGAACTCGACCGGCTTGCCGGTGTACAGGCTGGTCCTCACCGTCTCGACTTTCGCCGTCCCCTTCTGCAAATCGAAGTGGTCGTACTCCTTGTTCAGCGCGTCCTCGGTGGCGTAGATGTCGAGTTCCTTCTTCGGCCGCCATTCGGGCGGGGTGAGCTTGAACGTGCCGCCCACCACGAACACCTCCTGCTCCTCTTCCTTCACCGTCAGCCGCACGTCCACCTGGCACTCGTCGCGGAGGATCTTCTCCAGTTGCAGGGCTAGCTTGTCCAGTGGGGCACCCTTGCGGGTGACGAAATCGCCGTGAACCGTGAAGTTCCCTTCGGCGAACAGCGGGTCATCTTTGGACTTCGGGTCGATCACCAGGTACGGGGCGTACAACCCCGTCACCGAACTGACGGCGTCGTCCACGGTGAACAGGTTGTCCCCCCGCCGTTTCGCCGGCTCATCTTTCAGGTACGCGGACGACAGGCTTTTGCGATACGTCAGCTTCTTCCCGTCCTGCTCGACGAACAGCGTGCTGAACATGGCGTCTTCGAGCGCCCGGCGGCGGTTCTCGGCGTCCACCTTCGGGTCCACCTTCGCCGGGTCCACCTTCGATGCGGCGTACAGGCCGGTCTGGAAGAAATCCACCCGCTCGGGGAGGTACGGCGGGGCCACCCGCTTGACGAACTCGCCGTCCTTCAGTTCGTACGCCTTGCGGAACGCCTTCATCCACTCCGGCTCTGGCGGTTCCTTCTTCTCCGGCACCGGGGCGTTCCGCTTCGCGGGACGGTCTCCCGGCCCGGCGAGCAGCACCCCGCCCGCCACAGCCACCACCGCCGCCACCGTTAGCAGCCCGATTCGCAGGTTCGTGAACAGCATGGTCTGGGTCGCTCCGTTCGCCAGTTGGTTCACCCCATCCGGGACGGCCGCCCCGCCCGCGAACGCCGCGGTCGAGTCCAGCAAGACGGCCGGCGCGACCGCCACGAGTGCGGCCGGGGCGGCGAGGCCCCGCCGCGTCAGCCGGTCGGCCAACCGCTTCTTGGCGTAGGCCAGCCGGCTGGCCAGGGTGCCCTCGGGGATGCCGAGTGCCGCCGCCGCGTCTTCCCGCGACCGCTCCTGGATCAGGCACAGCACCACCGGCTCGCGGTACCGCTCCGGCAGGCTCGCCAGTTCGCGGTCGAACCAGTCGAGCGGCTCGGGGGTGGTCGGCGGCACCGCTTCCGGTCGGCGACCGGCGACGACCGCCTCCCGCCGCGTCCGCCGGGCGGCGGCGGTGCGGGCCTTCCGCGCCACCCGCACCGCCACCGCGTAC
>JALHQU010000398.1 GCA_022841795.1 Fimbriiglobus sp. | reverse complement strand
CGGGGGCAGCGGGTGACGGTCGAGCACCTCACCCGCGCCGGCCGCGAGCACTACTACTTCTGCTACCCGGACGACTACACCCACACCCACATCCGGCACAACGCCGTCGGCCGGCTGGACCGGGTGCCGGTCCGCCCGACGTTCGAGGTGGTGTTCGCGTTCGACCCGGCGGCCGGGGTGTTGGAGACGTACTGCCCCGGCCCGCGGGCGGTGCGGGAGTGGGTGGAGGGGCTGTTCGCCGACCACGTCCTCGGCACGCCGGCGCCGGACGCCGACCCGCACGCCCCGGTGTACGAGTTGGACGCCCTGCTCGACCGCGGGTTCGTGTTCCCCACCGACCCGCGGGACGGCATCCGGGAGGTGCGGGTGGCGAAGCTGCGAGTGGCCCTGCCGGACACCGGCCGGCGGGTGGTGGAGGGCGACCCGGCCGGCGGGCCGGCGGACGCGCTCGACTTCCTGGACGAGTTGCTCCCGCCGGGCGGGAAGAGTCGGCTGCACGTGGTGCGGGCCACGTTCGCCCTGACGGTGCGGCCGCCGGCCGGCGGGCGGGAGCGGACGCTCACGTTCGAGGTGGCGTACCCGAATTCGTGCAACCTGAAGAGCCTGCCGGACGACCGGCGGGCGCTCGGGGAGAAGTGCCTGCGGGCGTGGGGGATCACCCGTGAACCGGCTGTTGCGGACGCTGCTTGAGCGGGCCGAACACCCGCGGCCGGTGCTCACCGCCCAGACGACCGGGCGGTGGCCGCGGGCGACGGCCGACCGCTTTGAGGCGATGGGCGTGTTCGCCCCGCTGCCGCCGGCCGAGGCGGTCGGGTGCGACTCGTGCGGGGCGGACCACGTCGAGCCGGTGGTGTGGGCGGACGCCCCGAACGACGGCCCGCTACTGCAGGCGTTATTTCCGACGAGTATCAATCGGCCTGTGAATCTGCTGATGACTTTCGCATCAGTTCGGCGACTTGCATGGCCTGCTTGACCTGCATCCGGGCTACGACGGCACGGTCTTGATCTAGCAGGCGATCCATTACCTCGGGTGATCTTCCCCAAGGAAAGTGGACACGAAGTTAACGGTGGGTCTGGTTGTGCCTCCGCTCGAACTCGACCGGGGAGACGTACCCCAGCGACGAGTGCCGGCGGACGCGGTTGTAGAACACCTCCAGGTACTCGAACAGCACCGCCCGCGCCTGGTCGCGGGTGGCGAACACCTCCATTCCCAGCTCGCACTTGAGCCGCCCGAAGAAGCTCTCCACCGGGGCGTTGTCCCAGCACTGGCCCACCTCGCTCATGCTGCACACCAACCCCGCCCCGGCCAGCACCCGCTGGTAGTGATCGCTGGCGTATTGGCTGCCCCGGTCCGAGTGCGCCACCAACCCCTCCTCCGGAAGGCGACGACCGATCGCCATCTCCAGGGCATCCACCACCAACCGGCTCTCCATCGTGGCGTCCATCGCCCACCCGACCACCATCCGGCTGAACAGGTCTTCCACCACCGCCAGGTACAGCCAGCCCTCCTGAGTCGGGATGTAGGTGATGTCCGCACCCCACGACTCGTTCGGCCCCGACGGCCGGAAATCCCTGGCGAGGAGGTTGGGAGCCACAGGCAAGTGGTGACCCGAATCCGTCGTGCGGACGAACCGACGCGGCGTGCGGGCGCGGATGCCGTGGGCGGTCATCAGTTTGGCCACCGTGTTCTCCGAGCACTCGTACCCGCGGGCGTTCAACTCGGCGGTCATCCGTGGGCTGCCGTACCGCCCCTTCCCCTCGGCGTGGATCTGCTCGACCGCCCCGACCAACTCCTGCCGCCACCGCTCGGTCTCGCTGCCGGGGCGGTCGAGCCAGGCGTAGTACCCGCTGGCCGACACCTCCAGGGCGTCGCACGCCCAGGCCACCGGGCAGTCGCCTTGACCGGCGATGAACCGGAAGGTCCGCTCGGCGGGCTGGCGAAGTAGGCGGCGGCTTTTTTTAACAGGTCCCGCTCGGCCCGCAGGCGGGCATTCTCGGCCCGCAGGCGTCGCAGTTCGTCGTCCGCCGGGGTCGGCTGGCCGTGTCCGGGGAACGCCGCCTCCCCCTGCTGGCGGAACGCCTTCCGCCACGTGTGCAGCAGATTCTCCCCGACCCCCAACCGGCGGGCCATCTCGGCGACGGACAGCTTCTGGTCGGTGATCATCCGCACCGCCTGCAACTTGAACTCGGCCGTGTACGTCGTCCGCTTGCGTGCCATCGGTGGACCCCTCGATCTGAGTCTACACCGTTAACTCCGTGTCCACCAAACTTGGGGAACCTCAAGCGGAGTTGTTTTGGTTCGAGTCACGAACCGCGCCAGCTGGTTCAGATCGGACCCGACGAATCGCCGACCGGCTGCGAGCGCTTCGACGGCCGACGTACCACCACCCATAAAGGGGTCGAGGACCGTATCCCCCGGTTGTGTGAACGCCTGGATTGCGGCCTTAGCGAACTGCGGGGAGAAGCGGGCTGGATAGCGATAGAACGAGTGCGTGTGGCCGACAACCGGAGTACGACTGTGCGCCGCACTGATCAATTCGTGGAGAATT
>JALHQU010000397.1 GCA_022841795.1 Fimbriiglobus sp. | reverse complement strand
ATCTTGAAGCTGCTGGCCAAATCGGAGGCGGACCGATACCAGTCGGCCGACGAGGTGGTGGACGCCATCCGCACCCTGTCCACGGCCCCCGCCCCGTCCGCCCCGGTCGCCAGGCCGCGGGGGTGGCGGCGGTTCTTCGGGGCGGGGTGAGCCGGTCGCCCGGCCGCACCCTATCCTGACCCGACTATGCTCCGCCGCTGGCCGCTGCTCGTCCCTCCCGCGTTCTTCGTCCTGCTCGTCGTCCTGCAACCCGCCGACCGGCTGGTGCTGCCGCAACAGCCGCCGGTGCCCGGCTACCCGCTCACCGGGTCGGCCACCCGCCTCGTGACCGACGACAGTGATGTGTCCGCCTACGCCCTCCGCGCCGAGAACGCCGCCCGCGGGCGGACGGCCGGGCTGGTCGGCCCAGTCCGCCGCGGGGATGTGGTGACGATCGGCCCGGTCGAGCCGGACCCGCTGTTCGATCAGGCCGAGTTCGACGCCCGGCTGACGGTTCCGGGGGTGCCGGCCGACCGCTACTTCCTCGAATACCCGCCGGCCGCGCTCGCCCTGTTCCGCCTCGGGCTGGTCGGCTCCGGCCGGTCGGACGCGCTCGACGTTCACCCGGCCCTGCTCGACGCCCACCAGTTGAACGTGGCGTGGCACGCCCCGGCCACGCCGGACGAGGCGACGCTGTTCCGCGCCTTCCGCCACGCCGTCCGGGTGTACTGGTTCGTCATGCTGGCGGCGCTGGTCGGGCTGATGGCGCTGATCGACCGCGGGGTCGGAGCGAACGGCACCGCCAGCGGGCCGGCGTGGCTGCTGCTGCTGCCGGGGTTCCTGTACTTCTCCCCGTGCCGGTTCGACATCCTGCCGGCGGCGCTGGTGGTGTGCGCCGTCGCCGCCGCCGACCGCCGGCGGGTGTGGCTGAGCGGCGGGTGCCTGGGGCTGGCGGTGGCGCTGAAGATGTACCCGCTGGCGGTGGCCCCGCTGGTGCTGCGGTACGCCGCCCGCAGTTGGGGGCAAGCGGCGGGGTGGGGCGCGGCGGCGGCGGTGCCGGTGGTGCTGAGCTACGGCGGGATGATCCTGATCGACGGGCGGGACGCGGCGGAGCTGCCCCTCAAGTTCCAGCTCGACCGCGACCCGGAGCCGGGGTGGTGCTTCTACGACAAGTTCCTGCCGCTGAGCTGGGCGGCGAAGACGCCGGTGTATTCGGTACTTCGCGCCGCCCCGGTGCTGCTGGCGGTGCTGGCGATGACCATCCGCCGCCCGCCGGACGTGGAGTCGCTGCTACGCCGATGCGCCATCGCGGTGGTGTTATTCGTCACCATGCAGACGTTCTTCTCCCCGCAGTGGTGGCAGTGGATCGCCGTGCTGCTGGTGCCGCTGGCGGGGCGGCACCGCTGGCTGGTGTGGTATGTGATTGCGCACGACCTGCTGACGTACCTGCACTTCCCGGTGCTGTTCGACTCGATCGGCACGCGGGAACTGGAGGCGTACGCGGACGTGCTCCGCGAGGTGCATGTGTGGACGCGGGCGGGGATGTGGGCCGGGCTGGTGGTCACGCTCGGGTGGTACGAGGCGGGCGGGGGCGCTACGCCGCGAGCGGCGTGATTCACTTCGCCGGCAGCACCACCCGGAAGCCGGTGTACGGCGACTTCACCCCGGCGAGCTGGGTCTGCGGCTCCCGCGTCGCCTCCTTCTGGAGGTCGGCGAACGTCAGCCCGTGGGCGAGGGTGTAGTTCCGCCCGCGGAGGACGACCCGCTCGTCGTCATCGAACCGGCCGTCCAGCCGGTTGGCGACAGGTACCCCCCGCTTCACCAGCACCCCGCACGTCCACTCGCGACCGTTCCCGGCCATGTCGTACAGGTCGAACTCGTTCACGTCCGAGCTGTCCTTGCGGTCGGCGACCGCCGGCCGGTCCGCGTTCACCCACGGCCGCCCGCCCTCGCGGGTCACGTTCGGCCGCACCTCCGCCTGTTTCAGGTGACGGCCGGCGGCATGATCCCACTCGGCCGGGGTGGGCAGCCGGCCCTTGCGGAACTTCTCGCGGGCGAACTTGCCCGCCTCGCCCGCGGCCATCTCGGTGGCCGGGATGTTCGGGTCGCCGGTCGAGTCGAACGCCCGGTTGGTGATCTTCTCCGCGGTGATGTAGAACGGGTCCACGCCGTCCGGGTTGCCGGCGGGGATGAGCCGGAACCGCACCGGCTGCCCGTTCACCGTCGCCGTCACCCACTTGTACACCCGGCGGCCGTCGTTCAGTCGTACTTCGCTCCCCGTCTCCCCGTCGGTGCCGGGCGGCGCCCACGCATCCGCCGCCGGCGGGGGTTTGTCCTTCGTGGGCGGGGTCGGCGACGAGGTCGGGGTCGTGTCGCCGCTCGGCTGGGTGGAACCGGAGGTGGTCTTCGCCGGGTCGCGGTTCCCCCACAGGACGAACCCGATCAGCCCGACGATGGCGAGGATGATGCCGGCGGCGACGGCGATGGCCGCCCACCGGCGGGCGGGCGGGCGGACGGGCCGGCGGGTGGTGGTGCCGCCGGGGGTGTACAACTGGGTGGCCGCGGCGGACGGGCCGGGCGGGCGGGGCGGCTTC
>JALHQU010000396.1 GCA_022841795.1 Fimbriiglobus sp. | reverse complement strand
GACCTGTCGGAAAGGTCGTCGGGCCGAAATTTTTTCCCTTCGCCACCTCTACCATTTTCTCCAGATTAACCGCAATGTGCGCCGATGCGACAGACACAGGTGGTGCGAGTGGCGGGTGTTGCGCCGCCATTGCCTGATCTGAATGAAAACTCATTTCTCCCGAATGTGCCAGTGTTGACCATTTTTTCGTGTCATCTGTGTTGACTTCACGTCGGGTTTGTACAAAATTGCTGCTTTCCCGCACCAAGCGGATGGGGCGGGGCACTGTTGAGGTGTGCTTCTCAGGAGACGCATCAAGATGTTCACCACCTCACTGGCTGCTGCGGCGGTCGTCGGCGTGATCGCGAGCAGTTCGCTGTCCACTCAACCGGAGTGGGCCACGAGCTACGCGACCGCCCTCGCCCAGGCGGCCGAACTGCGGAAGCCGGTCGCCGTGTTCATTACGAACGGCGGGCTGGCCCACCTGACCAACGGGGAGGGGATCGGGTCGGATGCGAGCACGACGCTCCGCACTCATTACATCGCTGTTCAGATCGACGCGACGACGGACGCCGGGAAGAAGATGGCCGAGGCGTTCCGGGTTCAGGAAGGGGTGGTCATCAGCGACACCTCCGGCGGGCAGATCGCCCTGCGGCACGAGGGCACGGTCGGCACGACCGACCTGAACGGGTACCTGACCAAGTACGCCACCCCGCAGACGATCACCACCACCGAGTACCGCAGCACCGTGGTGCGGCCGGTCGAGACGTATCGGTTCGAGAACCGGCCGGTGCTGAACGCCGTGCAGAACTTCAACACGGCCGTGTTCGGCCAGCCGCTCCTGCCGTCGTTCGGCGGGTCCTGACGGGGTCCGAACTGCCGGTAGTTTACCGGCTCTGACCACACACCGCGGCCCGGTCGCCGGCCCCTCCCGAGAAGCACGGGGGCTGTTGACCGGGCCGCGGCGTTTTCCCGTCCCGCCTTGACCCCGCCGCCGCCCCGGTTTACAAGCCGGCGGAATGACCGCCGGACTGCTACCCGAGTGTCGGCCGCACGCGATCCCGGCGACAGTGAGCTGGCACACCCGGACGGTGGCCCTGATCGCCGCCGTTTCTCTGTTCAACCTCGTTTACGTCGCGGCCCTCTGCCCGCACGACCTCAGCCCGGACGAGGCCCACTACTGGGACTGGTCCCGGCATCTGGACTGGTGCTACTACAGCAAAGGCCCGTTCGTCGCCTGGCTGATCCGCGGCAGTTGCGAGCTGTTCGGCACAACGGCGTTCGCAGTCCGACTGCCGGCGGTGGCGTGCGGCGGACTGCTACTGGTCGGGTTGTGGCGACTCGCCCTCAACACGTTTCGTTCTCAGCAACTCGGATGCCAGATCGTCCTGTTCGCCCTCACGCTGCCGCCGGTCTCCACCGCGTCCGTACTGATTACCATCGACCCGCCGTTCCTGGCGTGCTGGGCGTGGGCGGCGGTGGCGGTGCAGAACAAGCGGTGGCTCGCAGCCGGACTGTTGGTGGCGGTCGGCACGCTGGCGAAGTACACGATGCTGCTGTTCCCGGCGTGCATCGGGCTGCTCATGCTCGCGCGGCCGGAGTGGCGGACGCGGCGATTCCTCCCGTTCCTGGGCGTCTCGCTGCTCGGTCTGGTGCCGTTAATTGTGTGGAACGCGCGCCACGACTGGATCGGGGTGCGGCACCTGCTCGGGCACGCGGACAACGGCGGGCGGGCGGCGGCGTGGTACAGCCCGCTGGCGTTCGTCGGCGGGCAAGTTGGGCTGCTGCTCGGAGTGTGGTTCGCGGCGTGGGTGGCGGCGGCGTGGAAGTGGCGACCAACGGCTTTGGTGAACCCCGACCGCGAGGGAGGGGGTGGTTCGGGAATCGCCCTGCTGTGGTGGCTGTCGGTGCCGGTGTTCGGCGTGTTCCTGCTGGCCAGCGTGCGGACGAGCGGGCAGCCGAACTGGCCGGCGGCGGCGTGGGTGAGCGGGTTCGTGCTGGCGGTGGGGTGGATGAGCCGAAAGCCCACGCACGGCCGTGCGTGGGCTTTGACGCTGCTCCTCGGCCTCGCCCTCTCCATCCTCCTCCGCTGGCCGGTCCTCGCCCGCCCGGCGCTCTCCGCAATCCTTCCCACTCCGTCCGAGTCCAACCCCACCCCCGTCCGTAAGCTCGACCCCACTGCCCGGCTCGCCGGGTGGAAGACGCTCGCGTCGGCCGTGGACCGGGTGCGGCTTGAGGAAAAACGGCGGACCGGCGAAGATCCGGTGATCGCCACGATGGCCTGGACGGTCTGCGGGGAACTCGGGTTCTACTGCGACGGCCACCCGACCGTGTACTCGTTCGGCGCTGCGGTCGGGGATCGGGCCAGCCAGTACGACCTGTGGCGGCCGAACCCGGTGGCCGACGCGCAAGCGTTCGCCGGGAAGACGTTCGTGTACGTCGGGGACGAGCTACCGGCCGGGGTGTTCGACCGCGTGGAACTGGTCGAACGGGTGACGCACGCCGAGAGCGGGGTGCCGCTCGCCACCTGGAAGGTGTGGGTGTGTACCGGGTACCGCGGGTTCGCCCGCCCCGAACCGAACCGATACTGAACAAAAGCCGAACGCCAGGGGCGTTCGGC
>JALHQU010000395.1 GCA_022841795.1 Fimbriiglobus sp. | reverse complement strand
CCCGCCCTGGCCGAACTGGCCGCCCCCTTGGCCGAACTGACCCCCACCAAAGCCGCCCTGACCCCCACCCTGGCCGAACTGACCGCCGGCACCGAACTGTCCGCCGCCCTGCTGCCCGAACTGGCCGGTGTTGCCGGTCTGGCCGCCGCCGGTCGCCCCCAGGTTGCCGCCCGGCGGGCGGATCGGGCCGTTCGGCGGCGGGGCCGGCAGGAACCCGTTCCCGCGGAGGCGGCCGCCCAGCCCGCCCAACCCCGGGGCCTGGGCGTTCGCCGGGCCGGAGGTCAGCGGGATGACGGCGACGGCCCCCAACAGGCCGGTGGTAATGGCCAGCGTGCGGATCAGTCGGCGAAACATGGTCGGCCTCGGTGAGATCGGAACGAAACGGAACGCCGCCGCCGACCCGGCGTCGGGTGACGGTCCGCGAGTCCGTTCGCGTCGAACCGCGGTCAGCGGTCCGGGACATGGGGCGGGGTCGTTCGCAGGATCATGAACGGGTCCGCCGCGTTACCCCTGGAACGCCGGTCTGCCGGCGGCTTGCGCGAAATTTTTCCGGCGAACGCCCGCTCTGACAAACTGCACCTTCGATGCCGGCCACAGGACCGGGGTGACGGGACTTCGGACGGTTTTCGGTGAACCCCGACCGCGAGGGAGGGGGTGCGCGAGCGACACCCACGGCCCTGGCGGGCCGGGCTCACCAAAATCTGGTCTACTTCCGGCGGAATTCCAGCCCGCGGAAGCGGACGGCGGTGACGCCCTCACCCGAGGTGGCGAACTCGATCAACTCGTCTTCAAATTGTCCGGATGTGATGCGAAACGTGTCCCCCTGCCAGTGCTCCAACGGGGCGGCGAACGTGCTGAACCGCCACTCCAGCTTCCCGCCGTTCACCGCCACCGTGCACGTGCCGTAGGCCCGCTGCTCGTACCCGCCGACGTACCTCTGTGGCGGGTGGGTCGGCGGCACGTCCGCCTTCCGTTCGGCGTCCCGCTTCTTCCTCGCCGCCGCCTTCGCCGCCTTCTCGTCCGCCTCCACCTTCTGATAGTGGGCCGTCCAGTCCTTCGCCGGCAACCCGAGCAGGTGGTCGATGAGGGCGTTGCCGACCGCCAGGTTCAGCTTCGTCTCGTGCAGGTTGTTCAGCAGGGCGAACCCGACGTTCCGCTCCGGCAGCAGCGTCACCTGCACGCGGAACCCGTCGATCACCCCGCCGTGCGCCACCACCAGTTCGCCGCGGTGGTCGTACACCACCCACCCCATCGCGTAGCTCATCAGCTTGGTGTCCGGGTTCTGGGCCTTCACCGCCGCGTCCAGGCGGATCGGGGTGTGCGGCTGCCGCGTCTCGCCCAGGTTCTTCGCCGAGATGACCTGTTTGCCGTCGAACGTGCCGCCGGCCAGGTGGAACCGCACCCACCGGCCGAGACCGTTGGCGGTGGCGAACATCGACCCGGCCGGGTTCGGCTCGGGCATCGGGTACTCGGCCATCGGCTCCACCTTGCCAGCCGCGGTCAGGCGGTGGCCGGCGGCGCGGTCGGCGAACTCCGTCGCCTTCTTGGTGGTGAACGCCACGTCGGTCATGCCCAGCGGGGTACACACCTTGTCGCGGACCAGTTCGTCCCAGTCGGCCCCGTAGCGGTTGGCCGCCATCTTCCCGCCGGCCATCACCGGCAGGCTGGAGTACTGGTACCCGCCGCGGAACGGGGCGGTGACCGGCAGCAGCGGGATGCGGCGGACGGTCTCGTCCGCGTCCCAGGCGGCGCGGTACCACAGCAGGTCGTGCGGGCCGACGCCGGTGCGGTGGCTGAACAGGTCGCGGACGGAGACGAGTTTGTCCGCCGCCGGGTCGGACAGGTGGAACGACGGCAGGTGCTTCACCACCGCATCGTCCCAACCCATTTCCCCGTCGTCCACCAGGGCGGCGACGGCGGCGGTGGTGAACGCCTTCGTGCAGGACGCCAGCGGGAACAGGGTGTCGGCCGTCACCGGATCGTTCTTGCCGGCCCGCTTCGTGCCGTACCCGGCGGCGTGAACCACCTTGCCGTCGCGGACGATCACCACCGCCAGCCCCGGCACCGCCCAGGCGCGGCGGTGGTCGTCGGCCAGCCGGTCGATCGCCTTCGGGTCGGGCGGCGGGGCGGCCGGGGCCAGGGGAACGAGAGCCAGGAGCAGGGGGACGGCGAGTCGCACGGCGCCTCCGGGCAAAAAAGAGCGAGGCCCGTCGGGTGACGGGCCTCGCCAGTGAGTTCAGCTCGCGATCACGCCGTTACAGGCCGGTCGCACCGGCGAAGCCCATCTGTTTGCCGCCCATCATCCCACCACCCATCATGCCGCCCATGCCGCCCATGCCGCCGCCCATCATGCCCATCATCCCGCCGCCCATCCCGCCCATGCCGCCGCCCATCATGCCCATCATCCCGCCACCCATGCCACCCATGCCGCCCATCATCCCACCACCCATCATGCCGCCCATGCCGCCCATGCCGCCCATGCCGCCGCCCATCATGCCCATCATCCCGCCGCCCATGCCACCCATCCCACCCATCATTCCCATCATCCCGCCGCCCATGCCGCCCATCCCACCCATCATCCCGCCGCCCATGCCGCCCATGCCACCCATCATGCCCATCATCCCGCCGCCCATCCCGCCCATGCCACCCATCATGCCGCCCATCCCACCGCCCATGCCCATCATGCCCGACCAGATGCCCAT
>JALHQU010000394.1 GCA_022841795.1 Fimbriiglobus sp. | reverse complement strand
GATGTCCGGCGGGCGGGACAGGATCCGCTCCCGCTCCTCGGCCTTCTCCTGCCCGGTGTACCGGGCGAAGGTGACCGGCCCCTTGCGGTCGGGGTAGCCGAGGCAGAGGAACTTCTCCAACTCGCCGAGCTGGCTGTTGGCCAGGGCGTTCATCGGGTAGACGATGAACGCCCGGATCCCCTTGCCGGTCCCATTCCGCAGCACGTGGTCGACGACCGGGATGATGTACGACAGGCTCTTGCCGGACCCGGTGCCGGTGGTCAGGACGTACGGGAACCCGGTGCGGGCGACACGGACGGCCTCCGACTGGTGCCGGTGCAGGCGGAGCGGGCGACCGAGCGGGTCGGTCTCGGACTTCGCCCGGAACACGTGCCGGCACTCGGGGTGGAGGACGCCCTGGGCGACCAAGTCGTCCACGCCCTCGCCGGGCTCGAACGACGGGTTCAACTGGATGAGCGGTTCGGGCCACAGGACGCCGGCGTCGAGCTGCTCGCGGACGAACTCCCGCAGGCGGGGCTCGCGGACGGCGAGGAAGCTGCGGGTGTACGCCGAGTAGTTGTCGATCAGCCGGCCGCGGAAGTCGAAGATGTCCATGCGGGCGTTCCCCGGTGCGGGCGGTCCCGCCCGGCAAGCGACCAACGAGACGGCGGTCGTCATCCCGCGTCTGCTGGGCGGTCATTGTAACGTCGGTGACGGGTCACGGGCCAGCGTTCGGACCGGGGAATGACGCCTCGCCGCCCGAGTCGCCCGCGTATTCCGCACTTCCTACGGCCGCGACGGGGGTGTCACTCACAAATTGTCGCCGGCCACGCGATCCGGTCCGTCCGCACGACACTCCGCAACGGGCTTCCGAGTGGACGCATACAAATCAAAAACCACTTTTTGAAATATCCCCTGCGGCGTGACCTCCCGCCACTGTAATGACGGGTTCGCCAGCCTAAATTCCTGGCCCGGATGCGTCACAACATGTGAGGGCCGGGCTTACCACTCGGCACTCGTCCTTCGGCCCCGGTGGCTCGCTCGTGGGAGCGGTGCGGCCGGGGCCGGTCTCGTTTCGGGAGGTGTTCGATGCGTCCGTCGGAGGTGTCCAAGTCGCTGGTCGCCCTGCTGCCGGCCAACCGTCCCGTGTACGTGTGGGGGCCGCCGGGGTGCGGCAAGTCGAGCGTCGTCAAGCAGGCCGCCGACGCCCTCAAGCTGCCGCTGATCGACCTGCGGGCCACGCTGCTCGACCCGGTCGACCTGCGGGGGCTACCCAAACTCAGCGGCGAAACGGCGGCGTGGTGCCCGCCCGCGTTCCTGCCGCAGGCCGGTTCGGGCATCCTCTTCCTCGACGAGCTGGCCCAGGCCGTCCCCATGGTGCAGGCCGCGTGTCTGCAACTGGTGCTCGACCGCAAGCTGGGCGAGTACCAGTTGCCCGACGGCTGGCACGTGATCGCGGCGTCCAACCGGAGCGAGGACCGGGCCGGCACCCACCGCCTCATCTCGCCGCTCCTGAACCGCTTCGTCCACCTCGATCTGGAGGTGTCGACCGACGACTGGCAGCAGTGGGCGGTGGCCGCGAACGTGGCCGCCGAGGTGCGGGCGTTCCTGCGGTTCCGCCCCAACCTGCTGTTCCAGTTCGACCCGGCCGCGAACCCGCGGGCGTTCCCCACCCCGCGGTCGTGGCAGTTCGTGTCCGACGTGCTGAACCGCTCCCCGGCCGAGTCCGTGTCGGCGGTGGTGGCCGGGTGCGTGGGGGACGGGGCCGCCGCGGAGTTCGTCGGGTTCTGGCGGTTGTACCGCGAGCTGCCCGACGTGGAGGTGGCGTTGGCCCAGCCGGAGACGACGCCGGTGCCGCGGGAGCCGGCGGTGCTGTACGCCTTGGTGGGGGCGTTGGTGGAGGTGTGCCGGCGGGACCACGCCCCGCTCGCCAGCTTCGTCAAGTACGCCACCCGCCTGCCCGACGAATTCGCCCTCTTGGCCCTGCGGGACGCCCTCGCCATCCAACCGAAGATGGTGTCGCTGCCCGGCGTGCAGCAGTGGATCGCGTCGGCCCGCGGCAAGGGGCTGTTCCTCGCCGCCTGAGCGGCATCGCGTTCCTTGTTCCCAGTTCTCAGTTCCAATTCCCAATTCGCAAGAAAGAGGTGTCCGATGATCGAGGGGTCGATGGAGGTGGGCGGGGCGGTGGTGTTCTGGACCGCCGCCGAGTTCACCGACCGCGTCCGCCTGCAAGCGGCGTTCGACGGGCTGGGCCTCGGGCCGTACGTGCCCGACCCGCGGCCCGATTCGGCGGTGCTGCGGGAGGCGTTGGAAGAGGTCTGCGGCGGGCCGCGGGTGCTCGTCCGCCCGCTGGCCGACCGCGACGGGTTCGCGGTGGTGAAGGAAGACCGCGGCAGCACGGCCAACAGCTACACCACGCTGCTCGTGGCCCGCGTGTCCGGCACCCCGCCGCACTTGCACTTCGAGCCGCACTCGCTGCTCACCGCCGACGTGCAGCGGGCGTTCGACAAGCACCGCGGCCGCATCCCGGCCGCCCAACTGTCGGCCTGTCTGGTGAAGGTGGTGGAGTCGCTCGGCGGCACCCGCCTGCGGCCGACCGGGGCGGTGTACTGGGTGCCCGGCCACCGCGTCGCGGACTGGGCCGAGGTCGCTACCGCGGTCGAAGGGGCCAGCGAGGGCAAGCCGTCGGCGGTGTACCTGCTGCGGCACCGCATCGACCCGGACGCGGTGCGGGCCGTGC
>JALHQU010000393.1 GCA_022841795.1 Fimbriiglobus sp. | reverse complement strand
GACCGGCGACGGCATCGACGACATCGCGGTGGCGGCCGGGGCGGGCGGCGGCCCGCACGTCAAGGTGTTCGACGGGGCCACCGGCGCGGAGATCCGCAGCTTCTTCGCCTACGACGCCGCGTTCACCGGCGGGCTGAGTGTGGCCGTCGGGGACGTGACCGGCGACGGGTTCGCCGACATCGTGACCGGGGCCGGGCCTGGCGGCGCCCCGCACGTGAAGGCGTTCGACGGCCAAACGCTCGCAACCACTCACAGTTTCTTCGCTTACGACATCGGGTTCACCGGCGGGGTGGCGGTGGCGGCCGGCGACGTGACCGGGGACGGCACCGCCGACGTCGTCACCGGCACCTGGTCCGGCGCCCCGCACGTGAAGGTGTTCGTCGGCGGGGTCGAGGCCCGCAGCCTCTTCGCCTTCGCCCCGGACTTCGCCGGCGGGGTGCGGGTGGCAGTCGGGGATATGAACGGCGACGGATTCGCCGAAATCGTGGCCGGACAGGCGGCGGGCGGCGACCGGGTGCGGACGTTCGACGGGCAGACCGGCACCCAGCGGTTCGACTTCGCGGCGTTCGGCGGGTTCACCGGCGGGGCGCGGGTGGGCGCGACGGACGCCGACGGGGACGGGCTGAGTGACATCGCGGTGGCAGCGGGGGCCGGCGGCGGGCCGCACGTCCGCCGCCTGTCCGGCCTGGATTTGAGGGAAATCAGCGGGTTTTTCGCGTTCGACGCCGCGTTCCTCGGCGGGGTGAACGTCGGCTGACCCGCCGCCCGTACAATCCCCGCATGGCACACCCCCAACTGGCCGGGTTCCCGGTGGTGGTCGAGACGGACGTGGCGTGGGGCGAGATGGACTCGTTCCGGCACGTGAACAACGTCGTCTTCTTCCGGTACTTCGAGAACGCCCGCATCGAGTACCTGCGGCGGGTCGGCTGGTTCAACCTGATGGACAACACCGGGTTGGGGCCGATCGTCCACTCCGCCCAGGCCCGGTTCCGCCGCCCGCTGAAGTACCCGGACCGCCTGTTCGTCGGCGCGCGGGTGATCACCCTGGAGGCCGACCGGGTGACGTTCGAACACCGGCTGGTGAGCGCCGCCTGGGACGACCTGGCGGCCGACGGGCAGGCGGTGGTGGTGTGCTTCGACTACCGCGGGAACAAGAAGGCGGCGCTGCCGTTCGACCTGCGGGAGCGGATCGACCAGCTCGAACGGACGCCCGGTGGCCTGACCACTGGTTAGCTGCCGGACGTCCGCACAAGTCGCGGTGAGAACGATCAGGCCGGTCAGAACCGCCGTTCGCGGACCATTCCGCCGGACCTGGCATTTTGTTTACAAGCCGGGTTGGGAGGCGAGGTCAGTTGACGTCAGGCTCAGTTACGGAAACGACCAGCAAAAAGTTGGCCGATTTTTCTTGACAGACGCCAACAGTCGGATTTATCGTGCGTAAGAATGGTAACGAGTAGTCGAGCGACCAGGAGGAAGCATGACACGCGCACTTCCGGTCGTCGCATTGTGCTTCGTCACCCTATCGGTCGGTGTCGGGTGTGGCACGGGGGGACGTCAGCCAACATATCCTACCTCATCACCGCCACCCGCGACCGCGCAGCACAACTCACCGGAAGAAGTACGAGTGGCTGAGTTGATCGACCAACTCGCCGACACAGACGACCGGCTGCCGGATCGGACAGAGGTACAACGGGTGGGGCGCGAGTTGGTGTCAGTCGGTTCGGTAGCAGTGCCGCAATTGGTGAGAGCAGTGGTGACCGACACCCGGCCCGGAGTGAGTCAAAGGTGCCGGGACACACTCATTGAGATGGGGCCGTCGGCACTGCCCATCGTGAAGGCTGAATGGGCCAAATTGTCGGACCGCGACCGCTGGAAGTTGTCTGGGGTGCGTGGATACCATGATCCGGAATTTGCTTCCGCTTATGTGCTTGAGGTACTCAACAGCCAGGACGACCAGTTGGTCTACGAGGCAATGGCCTCCATGTGCCAGCAAGGGGACATGCGGTGTAAAAAGCGGCTTCTGGAGTTGTTGACAGAAAAGGAGCAAGCAACTCTGCGGAATGGAGGGGAATGGCTCCGGTGGGAGGTCATCGCCCGTTTAGCCCGGATCGGAGGAGAAGATGTGGAAGACGCGTTCGTCTCCCTGCTCGCCCCCGACTCTTGGGCGGCTAAGGGAAAGGGGCCAACTCAGTATCCGGCATTCCCCGGCCCTTCTGAGACAATAATCCAACAGGACGGACGCAGAATAGCTATTCTGTGGCTCGGAAGAATGAAGGCGAGGAATGCGGTATCTGCTATGCTAAAGATTGTTGACGAAAAAGGACCAAACCGCCTTCACTTGGTTCGTTCAGTGATATTCGCTTTAGCAGAGATCGCTGACGAATCAGCCACCGACGCTCTCAAACGGATTTCTATCGAGTTCGCGGCGGGCTCGCAGGACGGACTAACCGAAGAGCGGGTGGCTCAAATTCGACTAGAGGCCAAAAAAGCGCTCGAAGCCATCCATAAGTAATAAACAAACCTCATGTCAACAGGAGTGAAGTAGTGACTCGCCCAACACCGACACACCACACCAAATTGATGCTTGAGCCTCTGGAAAGTCGTTTAGCACCGGCCACCAGGGCTACTCAGAGGTTGAAGGTGGGTTCTTGAGCAGGTCGAGGGCGCGGCCGGGGAAGGCGACCATCTCGCGGATGGCGGCGGGGACGCTCGGGTGGTCGGAGTTCCGCAGCAGGT
>JALHQU010000392.1 GCA_022841795.1 Fimbriiglobus sp. | reverse complement strand
ACGACGATCTTCGCCCCGCTCTTCGCCGCCTCCTTCACCAGCCGGGTCAGCTTCTTGGTGTTGGCGGCGGTGTCGCCCAGGTCGGACGAGCACTGCACCGCCGCCACCTTCACCGTGGTGGGGTCGGCGGCCACAAGCGGGAGTGTGAACAGGAGCAGTACGGCGGACGCACGGAACATGGCTCGGCCCTCGGGGTGGTGGGTATTCAACCACACCGCCGGCCGAACGGGGTAACGGGAGTGTCACATGACCAGCCGGAGGCCGAGTTGCTTCGCCGTCTTCCCCTTCTTCACCTGCTCGAACAGGATCTCCTCGTACCGCTTCCGCCGCCCGTTCTTCGCCGCCCCGTACATGGAGCGGTGTGTGCTGCCGAGTTTGTCGTAGTACTCCTTCTGGCCGAGGGCGTAGCAGAAGTAGTTCACCTCCTGATAGACGCAGGCCATTCCGGCCTCGCGGGCGTCGTCGTAGGTGCCGTTCGGCGTCCGGCTGCCCATCTTCTGGACCGTCTGCCCGCAGCGGTTCACCACCCCTTCCCAGTTCATGGTGTCCAACCGCTCCAGGTACGACTCGCCGTACGTCCAGTTGCCGGCGTCGGTGATCTCGGCCAGCATCGCCGCGTACCCCTCGCAGAACACGTTCAGCACCGCCTGCCCGCGGCCAGTGAGCAGGGCGTCCCCGGCCTGGAACAGGCCGGTGCCCACCCCGACGGACAGGATGGAGTAGTTCACGGCTGTGACGATGCCCTTGCTCAGAACCGAGCCGAGCGACACGAACCGGCCCGCCACCGCCGCCCCGCTCACCGCCGGCTTGAACTCGATGCCGACGGCGAACCCGTCGTTCCGCTGGTTGACGAAATAGGGGGCACCGGTTCGCCCGCCGTCCCCGTTCGGGGCGGCCGACAGGAACAGGCTGCTCCACCCGCCGTACACGGCCGACACCCCGCCGGTGGCGATGGTGCCACCGGCGTAGGCCAGGTCGAGGGCGCTGAACGGGCGGGAGGTGATCGGCGACCAGCACAGGTCCCCGGTGGTCAGTTCGGGCAGCGACACCTCGATCACCAGGCCGGGTGTGGCCACCCCGACGGCCACCAACACGAAATCCTCCGTGACGCCGGCCGACTTGCTGCGGAACGAGAACATCCACCCGCCGCCGATCAGCCCGATGCTGGCGGCGGTGGTCATCACCCCGGCGTACTCCCAATCGCTCGCCTGTTTGTTCCGCGGTGACAGGGGGGCGAGTTCGTTCTGGCTCGGTTTCGCGAAAGAGACGCGCCCAGGCATTGGTCGCCCTCCGTTGGTGGTGTCATCGGCCGTCGCTTTCGCGGCCCACGCCACCTAAAACGACCGTGTCTGACACGATTCCGTTCCGAGGGTTCCGCGCTGATGAAGACCCGCCTGTTCACCCCCGGCCCCACCCCGGTGCCGGAAGAGACGCTGCTCGAACTGGCCAAGCCGGTCGGCTACCACCGCTCGGCCGAGGCCAAGGCCATCCTGAAGGAGGTGTCCGAAGACCTCCAGTACGTGTTCCAGACGGCCAACCCGGTGGTCACCCTCACCAGCTCGGGCACCGGCGGGATGGAGGCGGCCGTCACCAGTTGCCTGGCGGTCGGCGAGAAGGCCATCCTGCTGTCCGCCGGGCGGTGGGGCGAGCGGTGGAAGGGGGTGCTGAAGGCACACCAGGCGAACACGGTGCTGGTGGAGGTGCCCTACGGCAAAGCCGTCACCCCGGATATGCTGGCGAAGGCGCTGGCCGACCACCCGGACGCGAAGGCGGTGTTCGCCACCCTGAGCGAAACGTCCACCGGCGTCGGGCACGACATCGAGGCGTTCGGCAAGCTGGTGGCGAACACCCCGGCGCTGCTCGTCGTGGATGGCATCTCCGGCCTGGGGGCGATGGAGTGCCGGTGTGACGCCTGGGGCGTGGACGTGATGGTGAGCGGGTCGCAGAAGGCGCTCATGCTGCCGCCGGGGCTGGCGTTCGTCAGTGTGAGCGAAAAGGCCCGCAAGAAGATCGAGACCACCCCGGTCCGCGGGTTCTACTTCGACCTGCGGCGGGCGCTGGCGAAGTGGGCCGAGTCCGACACGCCGTTCACGCCGGCGAACACCCTCATCAAGGCACAACGGGCCAGCCTGAAGCGGATTCGCACCGAAGGCATCGAGAACCTGTGGGCGCGGCACGCGAAGGTGGCGGCGGCGTGCCGCGCCGGGGTGCGGGCGATGGGCCTGGAGGTGTTCGCTGAGCGGCCGAACAACGGGCTGACGGTCATCACCGTGCCGGCCGGGCTGGACGGTTCCGCCATCTTGAAGGCGGTGGAGAAGAAGCACGGGTTCAAGCTGGCCGACGGGCAGGACAACATGAAGGGCAAGATCTGGCGACTGAGCCACATGGGGTATGTGGACGCGTTCGACGTGTTGGCCGCTCTGGCGGCGCTGGAACTGACGCTCGCCGAGGTCGGGTTCGGGGTGAAAGTCGGGTCCGGGGTGGCGGCGTTCCAGCAGAGCTACGCCGGCAAGTAGCGTTTTCGTTAGCCCGACGCGCCAGCGAGGGACAGGTGGTTCACCCTCGCTGGCGCGTCGGGCTAACAAGATCGGTCAATTGGGTAACCTGCGGTCTTCACGAAGCGGCTCGGCGACCTGTCGGAAAGGTCGTCGGGCCGAAATTTTTTCCCTTCGCCACCTCTACCATTTTCTCCAGATTAACCGCAATGTGCGCCGATGCGACAGACACAGGTGGTGCGAGTGGCGGGTGT
>JALHQU010000391.1 GCA_022841795.1 Fimbriiglobus sp. | reverse complement strand
GTGAGGGCCTGCTTGGCCACGTCCGCGAACGCCAGCGGGTCGTCGAGCAGCCGCCGCAGCACCCCGGCCCCGCCCTCGGCCGACTCGTACAGCAGGATCACCCGCGGGGCGTCGCCGGCCGGCAGCAGCTCGGTCGCCAGCTCGTTGTCCTCCAGTTGGTATCGCACCTGGATGGCCTGCTTGAGGGCGGCCTCCAGCGACACCATCGGGCCGGCCTCCCAATTGCCTTCCGGCTGGAGCAGCAGGCAGTTGCGGCGGTCCTCCACGTACGGGATGACCCGTCGCGTCTTCGGCGACATGGCGTCGGCCGTCTTCGCGTCCTCCTCCTCCTCGCTCGTCGCCCAGTACCCCCGCTCCTCGTCCAGCACGAAGCCGGGGTTGGAGTCCTTCTTCCGCTGCCGCCAGCCCATGTTGATCCGCCACAGGGTGGCCGCCCGGCCGTACGTGAGGGTCGCCAGCGTGTCCGCCCCGTCGGCCACCCGTGCGGTGGCCCGCACGGGCACCCCGGCCCGCTCGGCGAACCGCACCGCCGTGCGGATCTCGTACCCGAGCCGCAGCCGCTCCTCCTCGTCGCAGTTGATCTTGTCCTTCCGCTTGGTGGCCACGTTCTGCAACCGCAGCAGGTTCTCGAACGCGGCGGGCAGCTTGGCCCGGCACCGCTCGCACAGGTCCGGGCCGGGGCCGTGGGCGATCGGGTGCAGGTAGCCGCACTCGTCGCACTTCTTGGCCCGCGTGGTCATCAGCTCGTCCTCCTGGACCGACAGGATGACGCGGTTGATCAGGTAGCGGGAGCCCTCGTGGTACACGACCGACCGCGGGCCGAACTCGGAGATGGCCAGGAACCGCGGGCGGCTCAGGTACTCCTCCCGCTGCTTGGTGCGGCGGGCCGGGATGAACGCCGACAGCGGCAGCCGCGGGAAGTTGTAGCCGGGCAGGAACCCCTCGCTGGCGAAGTAGCGGTAGCTGTAGAAGTCGCTCTGGGAGAAGTCCTCGGTCTCGGTCAGCAGCCGGAGCTGCTGCTCGGCCTCCCGCCTCAGCCGCTCGGCCTGCTGCTTGTGCGGGGCCGGGCGGGCGGCGTCGCGGATCACCTCGTTCTGCCTCGCCTGCTGGTCGAGGGCGGCCCGGTACAGGCCCCGCCAGCGGTTGCACGCCTCGTCGAACTGCCGCGGGGCCTGGTTGAGCACGTCGTCCAGCCACGTGTCGCCGAACCACCCGGCCCGCACGCACTCGCCCCGCACGTCGGCCAGGATCCGCTCGGCCCGCACGCGGGCACGCTCCCGAGCGGCCGGGTCTTCGGTCTGGCTGCGGACCCCCTCGGGGATGGCGAGGCCGGGGTTGTTCCCGTCCTTCAGGCCGAGCAGGTCGCCGAGCGACCGCTTGAGGTCGAGGTCGGTCTCGGCCAGCCACACGGCCTGCACGTGGGCACGGACCAGGTCCTCGTTGGCCACGTCCAGCCGGGGCGGGGACACCGCCCCGGCCACCATCAGGTGCGGCCGGCGGAAGAACCACTGGTCGTGCGGGCTGCCGGTCGAGCAGTAGGTGACCACGATGGCCGGCTGCCCGCTCCGCCCGGCCCGCCCGCTCCGCTGGGCGTAGTTGGCCGGGGTCGGGGGGACGTTCCGCAGGCCGACCACGTTCAGGTCGGCGATGTCGATCCCCAGTTCCATCGTCGGCGAACAGTACAGGACGGGCAGGTCGCCGGCCCGGAACTTCTGCTCCCGCTCCTCCCGCTCGGCGTACGGCACCTGAGCGGTGTGCTCCTTGGCGGTCATGCCAAGCAGCGTGTTGGCCGTCGTGCGGTAGAAGTCGACGAAGAACGGGTTCGTCCGCCCGCCCTCGCTCGACGGACGCGGCACCCGGATCGGGTCGTGGAACGGGCGGGTGCCGTCGCCGGCCGACCACACCATGGCGTCGGCCACGATCTGGTAGCCCGGCACGTCGTCCGGGGTGCGTTTCGGCACCACCGCCTCGACCACGCCGCCGACCGCGAGCAGCCGCAGCAGGTCGGCGATCACCTGCTGCTTGTCGTCCGGGGTGAGCCGCCGGCCGGGGCCGAAGAACTTGCCCGCGAACTGGCCGAACGCACTCCGCCAGGACAGGTACACGTGCCCCCGGTAGTCGCCCTCGGCCACCGACCGGGGGAACACGACCGACGCGTGCTCCATCGCCCCGGTCTCGTTCTCGTCGACCGCCCACGGCTCGATCAGCCGCTGGCTGCTCTGCTGGACCAGCGACTCCTGGTACGCGGGGGTCAGGTAGTCGACCTTGATCGCCAGCTCCCGCCGCATGTAGTCGAGCAGCACCTTGGCCAGCCGCTTGCGGTCGTCGGGCGACGCCGCCCGGAGGTGCGGGTTCGTCCCCGCCCACTCGTCGTCGGCGGCACACAGCTCGTCGAGGGCGGGGTAGCCGATCTCCAGCAGCCCGCACTGCTCCAGGTTGGGCGAGGTCACCCGCCAGCCCCGCTTGAGGTCGCGGTACAGGCGGTACCCGAGTACGCCCCGCAACGCCTTGTCGGTGTCCTGCTTGGCCTGGAACTTGACCTCCGCGTTGCTGGCGTACGTGGCGACCGGGAGCTTCAACGCGTCGAACACCCGCTGGGTGAGCACCTCGTGCCGCAGCCCGTCCGGCCCGGCCTTGGCGGCGGCGGCGTACAACGCCCCGCGGAGCAGGCCGATCTCCACGAAGTCGTTGAAGTGCCCGGCCTGGAGCGAGGCGTCCTGCCGGTTGTCGGTGAAGCTGAGCAGCTTGCGGGCGGTCGCCGGCAGGTCGCTCGCCCGCAGCTGCCGGACGGCGGCCAGGCTGAGGATGGAGGTGGCCGTGCTGCGGCCCTCCGACCCGAG
>JALHQU010000390.1 GCA_022841795.1 Fimbriiglobus sp. | reverse complement strand
TGTTCGACCTGTTGAACGACCCCGGGGGCGGCGGCATCCTGTCGGTGCGGGAACTGAAAGACGCGGGCCACCTGCGGGCGATCGCCGGCCGGCTGATGACCATCGCCCCACTGAACGCCGAGTTGCCGGTCCGCGCGGGCCGCCGGATCGAGGTGGCCGACGTGCTGCGGCGGAAGCAGGTCGTCTACTTCCACCTGAGTTCCCCACAAGAGCCGCTGTCCGCGGCCACCATCGCCCGCATGTTCCTGTGGTCCCTCTTCTCGTGCGCCGCCCACGGCCGGGTGAAAGGGAACCGCGTCTACGTGTTCGTCGACGAGTTCCAGCAGATCATCGCGGAGAACATCAAGCCCCTGTTCTCGATGATCCGCGGCCTCGGCGTGACCCTGATCCCGGTCCACCAGACGCTCGGGCAACTGGACCAACGGGGGGCGGACCTGATCGACACGGTGGACTCGAACACGGCGGTCAAGCACGTCCTGCGGGCGTCGGAGCCGCGGACGATGCGGCGGATCGCGGAGATGTCTGGCGTGCAGACGTATCACACGTTCTCGTGGACCCAGGACACCGCCGAGGGGGACGGGACGATCGACCCGTCGCTCGCCGTCGACGGGTTGCTCCAGATCAGCGAGACCCACGGCAAAGCCCTGGACGACAACACCATCCTGGCGGTCAGCTCGGACCAGGAGTCGAGTTTCATACGCTTCACCTTCGACAGCGGGTATACTCGGTTCGCGGGGCGAACGACTGTCGTCCGGTCACTGTACCCGATCGACCGCGAGAAGTACGATCGGCGGGACAACGCCCCGTGGCCGATCCTGCCGGACGACCCGACGCCGCCCGCCCTGCCGGCCAAGCCGCCCGACCCGAAACCGCTTCCCCCCGCCCCGCCCGACGGCACGGGCACCGACTGGGACGAGCGGTTCCGGAACGATACCCTGTAACCGTGCCCTCATCGGCCTTTCTTTTCATCCGTGATCCGGAGGACGAACCCATGTTGAACCCATTCGGCGGGCGGGGGCACTCCGCCCTCCCGCCCAACCGCAAGAGCATGGCCGACGTGTTGAACACGATCGGCGTGCTCGGCATCGTGCTGGTCGGCGGCTACTACCTGCTGACGTTCCTCGGCAAGGTCGGCGGCCCGGCCAAGCCGACCGCCTCGCCGTCGGCGGTCGAGCCGTGGGACGCGCCGGGGTCGCGGGACGCGGGGGCGGCGAAGGCCGGCCCGACCACATCTCCGGACGTGCGACTGGCGTCCGACCGCGGGGTCGAGCAGCAGGCGCTGGCGTTCGCCAAGACGCGGCAGGCGTTGGCGGTCGCGCGGGCGGACGACGTGGCCCGCCTGGCCGACGAGTGCCTGTCAGAGATCGCGGCGTTCGACGCGACGGTGCAGCCGCTCTTGGGCAACGACGACGGCAAGAAGGTGGCCGGCGACCCGGTCCAACTGGCCCGGTTCCGGGCGGTGGTCGAGAAGGACCGGGCGGGCAAGGGCGTGGCCGAACGGCTGCGGACGGCCGCGACCGAGTTGGCCGCCCCGGTGCGGGCGTCGCAGGCGAACGCCAAGGACGCCTCGAACCCGAGTGACCTGGTGACCACCGAACTCGACCGCCTCGCGACGCAACTGGCCGGGCTGAAGCGGCTGTGGGAGCAGGACCGGCGGACGGTCGAGGCCGTCGTCACCGACGCCAAACGGAGCAAACGACCGGCCGCAACGAACTCACTCGACGCGGCGGTGCGGGCCGACGCCGAGGCGGAGGCCCTCGACCTGGCAACCGCCACCGAGAAGGAACGGGCCAAGGTGCGGGCGGAGATGAAGGAGAAGCAGGTTCGGGAGGCGGGCGAACTCGAACGCAAGATCGAGGAGGCCAAGCTGGAGAAACTCCGCTCGACCAAGTTGGCCGAGGCCGGCCGCATCCAGACCGACGCCGAAATCACCACCGAGAAGGGGAAGGACGCGGTGGCGGCGGAGAAGGCGAAACTCGAACGGGAACGGCTGTTGAAGAAGATCCAGACGCCCGAGGTCAAGCAGACACTGGCCCCGCTTCTGACCCCCGGCTACCACCAGCCGTTCCGCTACAAGGCGGGGGCGCTCGGCCTCGAACGGACGGCGAAGAAGCAGCCGGTGTCGCTCAGCCGGCTCCAGGAGGCCGGCGCGTTGGAGCAGACGATCAAGGGGCTGGGCGAACTCGCGGACATCACCGGCAGCAAGGACGACGACGTACGGCCGCGGCTGAAACTCCCCGACTACACGTCGTGGTGGTCGACAGCCCAGCAGGAGAAGATCCAGAAGGTGCAAGACCTGCTCATCGAACTCGGCCCGACCCTGGTCGAGGAAGGGCTACTCGCCAAGTAACGGCCCCGCCCGAGAATCGCCCCAGCTTCGACCCCACCGGCCGGCGGGGTCGCGTTACTCTGTGGGTGTCGGGACGTATCCCGATGGCCCGATCAGCCAACCTCACCTGCGGGCCGGACGAGAAACGAGGCGCGTCCGGCCCGCGACCCCGCCTTCCTATTTCACCCCACCCTGAAATGTAAAAAAACAACCGGTGGCTGAGGCGTAACACCCTCTGACCCTTCCCGCCGCCTGGAAGTGTAACCCAAGGCGACAGACGCGAGCGCACCCCGGACCGGAACGTGTTTCACGGCATCCGGGGTGGCAAGAACGAGTCCGCTGAAAACGTCGTTCGTGCTTTTTGCGTCGCAAGAGACCCCGGGCGGGTCTCTTGTTTTTCCCGTGGTGCCCCCATCGCGTGGTCCCGACTTGAGCGGTCCGTGCGACCGTTGAAATCGGGTCCGGCAGGACGCCGGATTCGACAACCACACCGGCTGCAAGCCGGTTCATGAAGGAAAAGACGATGGCCCTACAAGCCGACAAGGACAAGTGGTATTGCAAGGTGACGCACTACGAGAACGGGCGGG
>JALHQU010000389.1 GCA_022841795.1 Fimbriiglobus sp. | reverse complement strand
GGCCAGTTCTACCACGTGGCGGTGGACAACCGCCGGCCGTACAAGGTGTACGGCGGGTTGCAGGATAACGGCAGTTGGGGCGGGCCGAGTGACACCCTGAAGTCGGTCGGCCCGGTGAACGAGGACTGGATCTTCGTGTCCGGCGGGGACGGGTTCGTGTGCCGGGTGGACTCGTCCGACCCGGACCTGGTGTACGCCGAGAGCCAGGGCGGGGCGATCAGCCGGCGGAACTTCCGCACCGGCGAGCAGGCCGGCATCCGGCCGCCGCGGGCGGACAACCAGGAGGCCCTGCGGTTCAACTGGAACACCCCGTACATCCTCAGCAGCCACAACCCGAGCATCTTCTACTCGGGCGCCCAGTTCGTGTTCCGCAGCCTGAACAAGGGCAGCGACCTGAAGCAGATCTCGCCCGAACTCACCCGCGGCAAGGCCGGCAGCATGACCGCCCTGGGCGAGTCGCCGAAGAACGCGGACGTGCTGTGGGCCGGCACCGACGACGGGTTCCTGTGGGTGACCAAGGACGGCGGGGCGAAGTGGGAGAACGTGACCGAGAACGTGAAGAAGGCCGGGCTGCCCGGGTTCCGCTGGGTGGCCACCGTCGAGCCGTCCCGCGACAAGGCCGGGCGGTGCTACGTGGCGTTCGACGCCCACCGCTCGAACGACGACAAGCCGTACCTGTTCGTCACCGACGACTTCGGCGCCACCTGGAAGCCGATCACCAACAACCTGCCCGAGTTCGGCAGCACCCGCTGCCTGCGGGAGGACTACGTCAACCCGAGCGTGCTGTACTGCGGCACCGAGTTCGGGGCGTTCGTGTCCATCAACAAGGGCGACAGTTGGGCGAAGCTGGGCGGCGGGCTGCCGACGGTGGCGTGCCACGAGTTCGCCCAGCCGACCACCGCCAGCGAGCTGGTGGTCGCCACCCACGGCCGCAGCGTGTGGGTGATGGACGTGAACGCCATCCGCCAGATGAAGGCGGACGTGCTGAAGGCGGACGCCCCCACCCTGTTCGCCCCGGCCACCGCCACCCGCTGGCGGCTGAACCCGAACGGGCGGTCGCCGTACAGCGAGACGGACCGCAAGTTCGCCGGTGAAAACCCGGCCCGCGGGGCGGCCATCGACGTGCTGGTGAACCAGAAGGCGAAGAAGGCGGCGCTCAAGGTGGTGGACGTGACCGGGCGGACGGTGTGGGAGTACAACCCGTCTGCCCAGACCGCCGGCGGCGGCCGCTTCGGCGGGGGTGGCGGCGGCGGCGGGGGCGGGCAAGGCGGCCCGCCGGCGGAAACCCGCCCGCAGCCGAAGCCGCTGACCGAACCCGGCCTGCACCGCATCACCTGGACCCTGGGCGGCGGTGGCGGGCGGTTCGGGGGCGGCGGCGGGGGTGGTGGGGGTGGAGGCGCCAGCGGCCTCAAGCCGGGGGTGTACAAGGTGGTGCTGACGGTGGACGACAAGGAGTACACCCAGGCGATCACCGTCGAACTCGACCCGAACCTGCCGAAGGACGCCATCGCCGTCGAGGCGGAGGAGGAGATCGAGGCCGAGCGGAAGACCGACAAGAAGGAAGGCCGGATCGACAACTGACCCTACAAGCCGCTTGCGGCTTAGCGGCGAGCCACCGGCGAGCGCGGACACGCTCGCCGGTCTGAGGCCCGAAGGGCCGTATTCCTCCAGCCCAGGCCGTCAGGCCTGGGTTTGCGGACGGAAAATCCCCCGCCCTGACGGGGCGGTTCCAATCCGGAACCGCCCCGTCAGGGCGGGTTTCATTACACCGCGTGTCCCCAGGCCTGACGGCCTGGGCTGGAGGAATACGGCCCTTCAGGCCTGAAGACGGGGCGGTTCCAGGTTCATGCGGTCAGTCGAAGTGGAGGACGATTGGCGTCTTCCCCATTCCGGGCGGGATGTCCGCGATCCGCACGTCGAATGTGCCGTCGGCGAAGTCCACGAACACCACGAGGTGGGGTCGGTGGTACACCTTGGCGGGTAATATTCCGCACTGGTCTGTGGTGTACATGACAGACGCCGGGAACCCGCTCCCGTCGAACTCCGCCGCCTTCGGACTCACCTCAAGGATGGCCGGCGCTTTGTACTTGAGCAGCAAGAGGCGTGTCTGCTCGTCGAGCGTCGCGTTCTCGTAGCGGACCTGGCAAACCGGCCTGGACGACACCACCGTGACTGGTTGGTTGAACGCCCCCCCACCCCGACATCGCGGTACAACGACCGCGAGCAGGCTGAGGACGACCCCAAGGACCACCCCACCCAGGATGCCGACCTTTCGGTAGTCACACACGCCCCGCCCCCGTCGGACTTCTGCCGTCATCGTACCACGCCGCCGGGCGAACCCGGCCCCCGCACCCGGCCTCTTTGGTAGGTGCCGCGAGCCGAGCGGCGTGAGCCGCCGGGTGAGTGGGGCAAGTTTCCAACTTGCCACGCGGTCACGGCAAGATGCAATCTTGCCCCACTGGGCTCACGGCACCTACCAAGACCCCATGCCCCCCGTCCGCCCGCCGCGGTCCGTCTGGACCGCCCTGACCGACGACCAGCTGCTCGCCCAGTGCGAGGTGGACACCTACCGCGCCAGCGGACCCGGCGGGCAGAAGCGGAACAAGACGAGCAGCGCCGTCCGCCTGCGGCACCCGCCCTCCGGCCTGCTGGTGATCGGCGAGGAGAGCCGCAGCCAGCACGAGAACAAGGCGAAGTGCGTGAAGCGGCTGCGGCAGGCGCTGTACCTCGAACTCCGCGAACTGGTGATTCCCGAAACGCTGCCGACGCACCCCGAGTTCGCCCCGGCCCGCGACGCCGACGGGCGGCTGCACCTGTCCGCCCGCGACCCGCGGTTCTGGCCGGCCGCCGGGGTGGTGCTGGCCGCGGTCGCCGCGGCCCAGGGGCAGGTGAGTACCGCCGCCGACTGGCTGGGCACGAGCACGGCCAACCTGATCGGGTTCCTGCAAACCGACCCGAAGGTGTGGCAGGCGGCCAACCGCCTGCGGGCGGCGTTCGGCCAGAAGGGGCTGAAGGCGTAGGGACCGCGAAGCCG
>JALHQU010000388.1 GCA_022841795.1 Fimbriiglobus sp. | reverse complement strand
ATGGGTGGCGGCACACCGCGGGCAGGGCGGGACAGGGGTCGGATCGGGGGTTGCGGTCGTCATCCCGTCAGAGTACGATCATGCCGCACACCGGGCCACTACCATCTTTCGCGAACGGCCTGGACAACAAGCTGCCGTTCCCCACATCCCAGCTGTTCGACGTGTACGGCGATCAGGCCCTGTATGTGATCGCCTTGGGTGCCCATGCCGCCCTCGGCGAAGCGATTAGCTTCCAGAATTATGCCCATCTGCCCGACGTGCAAAGCTATTACCTGGAGCCGTAACCAAGCGACATACAGTCAGGCCGCGTAGCGGACCGGCTCGGCCTTGAAGAAGCGGCGGGCCAGGTGCCGCCGCCGCTGGACCACCCGCAGGTACGTCCGCACCTGCCCCGCCAGCTCGCCCTTGTCCCGCGCCCGCCGGACCCGCGGGAGGGTGCCCTTGACCGCGTGGTTCAGGTACTCGGTCGGGTTCAGCTCCGGGCAGTACGGCGGGAGGAAGAACAGCCGCAACCGGTCCGACCGCTCGGCCACCCACCGGGCGACCTTCCGGCTCCGGTGGACCGGGTGCCCGTCCACGACCAGGAACACCACCCCGGCGGTACTCCGGAGCAGCCGGGCGAGGAACCCGACGAACACCGGGGCGGTGAACCGGCCGGCGAATACCGAGAACCGGAGCACCCCGGCGTTGGTCAGGGTGCTGATGACGTTCACCCGGGCCGGGCGGCCGCTCACCCGGGCCGTCGGGGTCCGGCCGCGGGGGCTGTAGCTGGTGCCGGCGGCGCAGTCGGTCCGCACCCCGGTCTCGTCCAGCCAGTGGACCTCCGCCCCGACCCGCCGGGCCTCGGCCCGGATGCCCGGGTACACCTCGGCCCGCCACCGGGCCAGGTCGGCCGGGTCCTGCTGGTACGCCCGGCGGGCCGGCCGCTGGGGGGTGAAGTCGTGCCGGCGGAGCCACCGGCCCCACACCCACCGGGACTTCCGGACGCCGAACCGGGCGGCCGCGTACTCCCCGACCGCCGCCCGGGTCCACAGGGCGTCGGACAGCCCGAGGTCGTCCGGGTGGCGGGTGCGGATGACCTCCAGCAGTACCGCCTCCTGGTTCGGGGTGAGCGGCCCGCCGCCGGGTTTGCGGCCCCGTTTGCGGGTCTTCAGGGCGTCCGACCCGCCGGCCGCGGCGGCCCGGCACCAGCGATTGACGGCCGAGCGGTGGACGGCGAACACCCGGGCCGCGGCCGACTGGGACATCCCGCCGGCCACGGCGGCGGCGACCCGTTCGCGGAGGGCGTCGAGGGCGTCAGCGGACAGGGAGCGTGCGTCCTGCGGCTTCATCCCGGTGGCATACGCCGTTTGTCGCCCTGTTCAAGCTCCGGGTAATAATTGCCTGTGAATCCCTGTAGCACTCGGGTCAGGTACTCGTCGTCCCAAGCCGCCCGGAGCCGCTTCCCCTTGATGCTCCCCTTGCCGGGGTCCTGCTTCAGCAGGGAGGCGGCGACCCGCCGGACCAGCCCGAGGTTGGCCCCGGCGTGCCCGGCCGCCGTCTTCTGGTCGTCCTCCCGGAACGTCACGTCCAGGCACCAGTGCAGCTCGTTCTCCACCGCCCAGTGCCGCCGGACCAGCCCGCCCAACTGCTCGGCCGTGCCCCGCAGGCTGGTGACGTAGTAGTGGGCGGTGCTCGTGTTCGCCCCGCCCACCTCCCGCTCCCGCCCGACCAGCACCACCGCCGCCACGTCCGGCCACTCCGGGGGTAGGCCGTCCGGGTCGTAGATGACCGTGACGTACCGCTCCTCGTGCCGCCCGTGCCCGTCCTCGACCGACTCGGCCCCGTCGTGCCTCACCCCGGCGAAGTCGGCCTCGCACGCCCGGTCGAAGACGGCACGCACTGCCTCGTGCAGGGTCGGCTGGTTCCCCTTCACGGCGAGCAGGTAGTCCCCGCCCCGGTCCCGCACCTGGCGGGCGATCCCCTTCTGGCACCCGGCGGCGTCGAGCGTCACCAACGCCCCCTTCAGCTCCAGCACCCGCAGCAACTCCGGGATGGCGGCGATCTCGTGCGACCCGTCGGCGACCGCCGCCTGGCCGAGGACCAGCCGGTTCTCGGCGGCCCACGCGCTGACCAGATGCAGGCACCCGCTGAACGTGTCGCCCGGGGCCGACCGGACCGCCTTCCCGTCGATGGCGATGTGCTTCAGCCCGGCCGCCTCGCACGCCGCCCCCATCCACTCGCCGACGCACGACCCGAAGCGTTGTGGGTCGAGCCGGGCGAACACCCGGTAGAAGGTGTCGTGGCTCGGGATGCCGTGGGGCAGGGCCAGGAACGTCTTGAGCCAGTTGTGCTTGGCGTCCCCGAACCCTTCGACCTCCTCCCACGAGTCGGCCCCGGCGAGGACCGCACACAGGGCGATCACCAGGATGTCCCCGAGGGCGTGCTTCTTGGTCCGGTCCACCCGGGGGTCGGGCAGGCCGGCGAAGTATCGGGCGATGGACACGTCCTGCGGCGGCATGGCGGGGCCTCCTGGGTCCCGCCGGTCTACGCCCAAACCCGCTCCCCGGCACGCCTTCGAGATGCGTTCGCCCTGGGGCGTCGCATAACCAGACGAGTAGGATCGGCGACTGAGCCAGCGCCTCTGGCCGCCCTACCAACTCCTGCAATGTCTTGGCGTCCGAGTCCTGCACAGCTGCCCGGAAGGACCGCCGCCACGGGTTGTCGTCTGTTGCATTGACGACGGCCCGGAGCTTGGCCCGCAGCGGGCCCGTCGTGGGCTTCGTGCGTAGCCAGTCGTCCACCCCCGCTAACAGCCGCTCTCGGATACCAGAACTTCGGACCCGTATCGCCATTTCTTCGGTAGTCTGCTCCACTGGTTCTATGCCGTACCGTTGGAACGCGGCAGTGTACCGCGGGTTCGCGCTAGTCACGTCGAACTTGTTGCCCCGCACGTCCGCCTGACGGAGCCGGATTTCGTCCAGCTCGGCCACCATGTCGGCGTCCGCCCTGACCTGCCGGACCCGCCACCGCAGCCCCTCCGGGCCACCGCCGGCCAGCC
>JALHQU010000387.1 GCA_022841795.1 Fimbriiglobus sp. | reverse complement strand
GAGGCGAGGCCCGACGCCTCACGATGTCGGGCCTCGCCTCGCTCACGCGAGGCTTCGACCGCGACCTACGACCTGTTCAACACCAGATCCACCACCCAACAGCCGCGGGCGTGCGGACCAGAGCCGCGGCAGTGGGCGAGCACGTCCGGGTGGTTGCACCCGGCCTCCTCCAGCGCATCCGCCAGGATGGGCAGGCGGTCGAACGCCCGCTCGGCGTAGATGCCGGACGCGAGCGCGACGACGGTTTCCGACCGCCATGCCGGTTGGAACAGAAGCAGGCCGTATTCCCGACACCACTCGTGGGCGAGTTGAAAGATTACTGTCTCCGACTCCGAGACAGTAATCTCCGAATTCGGTGGCTCCCATTGCGTGATGATGTAATCATGCAAATCGTCGAGGTCGAGAGTATACCACATCCCGACCAATTCCCCCGCCGGCGGATTTGCCCAGGCGTCGAGATCAGCATGCGGTCCCCACTCCAACGGCTGATGAACTTCAACGAAGTAACGACCGAGACCGACAATCGGTGATGTGGCGCCTTCTGCGATGGGGACGAAGTAGCTGGCTCGTAGGTGCCGTAGGGCGTCGTCAAGGGACGAGAAAGCGTGATCGAGTTCGCGAAGAGCAGCGGTGAAGTGTGGAGCCGCCTCCCATCGAGACAGGCCAGGAGTGGTGGCGATGACGGCCAGACCGTCAGCGTAGATGGCGTCATCCAGTGCCGCGTGGGAAGCGTCCACCAGTTCGCCCACGTCGGCCAGTTCGAGAGCGAATCGGGCGGCAGCGAGTCGAAGTCTCGGGTGGAGCATGTCGGTCCCGAATCACGGCAGCAGGTCGGCCACCCGCACGGTGGCGGTCGGGGCGGCGAGCGGGGCGATGGTGATGTCCGGGCCGTGGGTGTTCCGCTGGCGGTAGGCGGACGCGCCCAGGCCGGCGGGCAGCTCGACCGGCTCGCGGAACACGATCAGTTGCCGGTTCTCCAGGTCGATCACCCAATATTCGGGCACCTTGGCCGTGGCGTACTTCTCCGCCTTCGTGGTGGTGTCGGTGAACAGCGACGAGTCCGCGACTTCGACGACCAGTTCGGCGGCAGTCGGGTTGACCGTCATGTAATCCCGGCACGAACCCACCACCACCGCCAGGTCCGGGTTCGGCTCGGTGTCCCCGCCGATCTCGAACGGCATCTGCACCCGCACACAGAACCCGGTGCCGAACACCGTCCGGAGCCAGTCGTTGGTGACGCTGAGGGCGCCGCTGTGCGGCGGCTTCGGGTTGGGCATGGTGTAGATCACTCCGTCAAGGAGCATGGTGCGGAGCGCTTCGAGTTCCGGCACGTCGGCGAGGTGGCGGTACAGTTCCAGCGTCCAGCGGAACGGCTGCGGCGGGGGCTGCACGATGGGCGGCGGGGTCGCGGCCGGAGCCGCGACAGGGAGAGGTGGGGCAACGGGAGCGAGCGGCGGCGGGGTGAGCAGTGCGGTCATGGGAAGTCCTCCACCAGCGAGGGTAACGTGGCGGGCGGGGTCGTGCCAGAGCGGTTGAAGTGTTCCACTCGCTCCGCGAGTGGTCCAGGCCGCCACTCGCGGAGCGAGTGGAACACACCCCCGGAAACGAGTTTAGCCGCGACCCGCAGGGGAGCGCGCCGCCTACCGGCGCGCTCCCCTGCGGGTCGTGGCTAAACAACGTCCCGCGGGCGGTCAGCTCAGGTTCATGGTCATCAGGAACTCGGCGTTGCTCTTCGTCTTCTTCGCCCGGTTGACCAGCAACTCCATCGCCTCCACCGGGTGCATGTCGGCCAGCACCCGCCGCAGGA
This sequence comes from Fimbriiglobus sp., assembly GCA_022841795.1. Taxonomy (GTDB): domain Bacteria; phylum Planctomycetota; class Planctomycetia; order Gemmatales; family Gemmataceae; genus JALHQU01. The sequence continues at coordinate 1,233 of JALHQU010000387.1, read as the reverse complement.
TGGCCACCTTGGACAGCTCGTCCGGGTGCATGAGCAGGTCTTCCTTCCGCGTGCCGCTGCGGTTCACGTCGATGGCCGGGTACACCCGCTTCTCCACAAGCCGGCGGTCCAGGTGCAGCTCCATGTTGCCGGTGCCCTTGAACTCCTCGAAGATGACGTCGTCCATGCGGCTGCCGGTGTCGATGAGCGCGGTGGCCAGGATGGTGAGCGACCCGCCTTCTTCCACGTTCCGGGCGGCGCCGAAGAACTGCTTCGGCTTCTGCATGGCGTTGCTGTCCAGGCCGCCGGACAGCAGCTTGCCGCCGCCGGGCGCCTCGGTGTTGTACGCCCGCGCCAGCCGGGTGATGCTGTCCAGCAGGATGACCACGTCCTTTCGCAGTTCCACCATCCGCTTCGCCTTCTCCAGCACGATGTCGGCGACGTGGATGTGCTCCTCGCTCGGCTCGTCGAACGTGCTGGCCACCACCTCGGCGTTGGTGCCCTGCACCAGCCGCTGCATCTCGGTCACCTCCTCCGGCCGCTCGTCCACCAGCAGCACGAACACGTAGGCGTCCGGGTGGTTCTTCAGGATGCTGTTCGCCATCTTGGACAGCAGGATGGTCTTGCCGGTGCGGGGCGGGGCGACGATCAGCCCCCGCTGCCCCTTGCCGATCGGCGTCACCAGATCGACGATCCGCATGGACAGTTCGTCCCCGCCCGTCTCCAGCCGCAGGCGGGCGTTCGGGTGCAGCGGGGTGAGGTCGCCGAAGCTGGTGACGTTCACCGTCTCGTCCGCCGGCTTGCCGTTCACCAGCGCGATCTGCATCAGGGCGAAGTTGTCCTGGTTCTCGATCGGCAGGCGGATCGGCCCCTCCACCAGGTAGCCGGTGCGGAGGGACATGCGGCGGATTTGCGACGGCGAGACGTAGATGTCTTCGGGCGACGCCAGGTAGTTGTGCGCGGCGCTGCGGAGGAACCCGTAGTTGTCCGGTAGCACTTCGAGCGTGCCGGAGCCGTACACCACCTCGCCCCGCTCGATCTGCCGGCGGACGACGCCAACGATCAGTTGGGCGCGGTTCAGCCCGCTGCTCTCCCGCATCCCGTACTGCTCGGCCCGGGCGAACAGCTCGGGCATGGGCATGCGGTACAGGTCGTCCAGCCGGTGGATCTGCTGGCCGGGCGCGGCCGGGCGGGACTGGGGCACCTCCATCCGCCCGCGGTAGTCGCGGTCCGGCCCGCCGCGGAACTCGCCCC
>JALHQU010000386.1 GCA_022841795.1 Fimbriiglobus sp. | reverse complement strand
TTCGCCGCGACCTGTGGGAGCGGATCCCGCTCCCACAGGTCGCGGCGAAGACGGGGCAATCAGACGGTTTCCAGCACCTTCACCTCGGCCAGCACGTCCTTCACCACGTCGCTCACCTCGCGGCCCTCGATTTCCGCCTCCGGCCGCAGGATGAGCCGGTGGCCGAGCACCCCGAACGCCACCTTCTGCACGTCTTCGTGGGTCACGTAGTGCCGGCCTCGCAGGGCCGCCCGCGCCCGCGCACACCGCAGCAAACTCAGCGCCGCCCGCGGGCTGGCCCCGAGCGACACGTCCGGGTGGTGCCGCGTCGCCTCGGCCAGTTCGATGATGTACGTGTACAGCGTCTCCTTGCCGTACACGTGCGGCAGCTTCGCCTGGAGCCCGAGGATCTGCTCCGGGGTGAACAACGGGTCCGGCTCGATGATCGGCCGGCCGTGCAGCTTGAGCATGTTCACCTCGTGATCGAACCCCGGGTACCCCATCTCGATGCGGAGCAGGAAGCGGTCGAGCTGGGCCTCCGGCAGGCGGTACACCCCCTCCTGTTCGACCGGGTTTTGCGTCGCCATCACCATGTACGGCCGCGGCAGCGGGAGCGTCTGCCCGTCCACCGTCACCTGGTACTCCTGCATCGCCTCCAGCAAGGCGGACTGCGTTTTGGCCGGGGCGCGGTTGATCTCGTCGGCCAGCAGCACCTGGCAGAAGATCGGCCCCTTCCGCAGCACGAAGTCGTTCTTGGTGCGGTCGAGCACGCTGGTGCCGGTCACGTCCGACGGCAGCAGGTCCGGGGTGAACTGCACCCGCTGGAACTCGCACCCGAGCAGGCGGGCGAACACCTTCGACAGGGTGGTCTTCGCCACCCCCGGCACCCCTTCCAGCAGGACGTGCCCGCTGGCGAGCAGGGCGATGAGCAACTGCTCGGTCACGCCCTCCACCCCGACCACCACCGTGGACACCTGGGCGGACACCTGCCGCAGCAGTTGGCCGGCGACGGCGGCCAGGTCGCGGGCCGGGCCGGTGTCCACCTCGGCCGGGATGGCGGGCGGGGCGGCGGCGACGGCGGAGGCCATCTTCGGGCGGTCGTTGGTCATGCGTCTCCTTCGTCGCCGGGGGCGAACCGCCAGCGGTCGTCGTCGGCCGCCGCCCGCAACGCCGCGAGCATCGGCTCCAGTTCCTTCCACCGCCCGTAGTTGATCGGGGCGGCGGCGTGCGCCTCGGCCCACAGCGTGCGGACCGAGCGGCGGAGGAAGTCCGGGTTCCGCACGTCGAAGTCGATCGGCGGCAGTTTAGGGCGGTCGTACCCCGGCGGCAGCCCGCGGTCCTCGAACAGTTGGCGGACGTAGCTCCGCACCGGGGCGGCGTAGTTGCCGCCCCGCAGCAGTTCCAGCCGGCGGTGTTCGAGCGACCCGACGGCCGCGTCCGGGCCGAGCATGTGCGGGTCTTTGGGCAGCGGGCGGAAGGCGGCGCGGAACCGGCCGGCGAGCGAGCGGAACCGCAGCAGCAGGTACGCAATGACGGCGACGACGACCGCCAGCGCGGCGTACACGTACGCCTTCTTCTGGGGGTCGTTGGTGAGCGGGCCGACCAGCCGGTCGTCGTCCTGCACCTGGGCCACGCCGTTATTCACGAAGTCGGTGACGGACTGCTGGAACTTCGCGTCGAACGGGTCGATGGCGGGTACCGGCGGGCCGGGCATGTCCGGGCTGACCGGGATGGCCGAGTACTTCACCTCGTCGAACTTGGTGACCACCTGCCCGTTCTCGACGAACAGGCAGCGGTCGCGGCCCTGCGGCCCCTTCAGCCACTGCACCAGGCCGTTGGAAAACTTCAGGTTGTCGTTCGCGTTCTGGAGCCGGCCGGAGGCGTACAGCAGTTTGTTCGAGAAGAGGTCGGTGTCGGCGACGGCCAGGCACCGGAACGGGTTCTTGGCGTCGCCCACCCCGGCGGCGGCGAACGGGATCGGGGGTAGAGCCCCTCCCATCGCCTCGGCGTTCGGTGGGAAGGTGGCGATCACCCGCCCCAACTCCGGCGGGCGGCGGGCGGCGAACGTCAGGTGCGTGGCGGACGTCACTTCGACGTTCTGGTACGGGGTGAACAGCTCGAATTCCGGTCCGACCGCGGTCGGGTTCGGCAGTACCGGCACCACCGGCCCGCGTGGGGATCGGACATCCCCGCCCGCGGTGGACAGTACGAACCTCACCGAGTTGTTGTCGATCCCGACATGCACGCCGCCGTTCAGGTAAGAGGACACGGAAAAGTTGCCCTCGGCGGCAAACAGTACGGCCCCGCCGCCGGACAGCGCGGCCCGCGTGAGCTCCTGCATGTCCATTCCCATCACATGCCCCCGAGGCTCCCCGATGAAAATGACGATTAACTTTCTGTAGTCCCCCACCGCCCGCGGGTCGGCCACCGGCTCGATCTTGTGGAAGTCGAGCAGTCCGCGGAACAGTTGCGTGCCGCGGTCGGCCGGCGGCAGTTCGAACGGCGGCTTGTCTGGCTTCTGCTGGGCGCCGGCCGGAGCGGGGGCGAAAAGCAGGAGGGCGAGAAGCCAGTGGAACCTGGATCGCGTCATACCTCGCTCACCCCCGCCAGGCGGCACAGGTGGCGGCGGGCCTCGGCGATGTCGGCCGGGCTGATCTCCTCGCGGGCCGGGGTGTACCGGGCGACGGCGTACAGCCGGGCCAGCGGGTCGGCGAGGTTCGCCGCCCCGGGCACGTTCTCCCGGAACGCCTCGGCGATGGTGACGTGGTTCCACACCCGCGCCCCGTCCCCGCAGATGAACACCGACAGGTACTCGAACGCCCGCACCAGGCTCTCCCGGTCTTTCACGTCCCGCGGGTCGATCGTCCACGGGCCGGCGCCGGGCAGCGGGGTGGGCGGGCGGCGGAGGGCGGCGATGGCCGGCCAGTAGCGGTACACCAGGAAGGCGACCACCGCGGCGACGATCAGCCCGACGATCACCATGCCGGCGGTGCCCAGGCCGGCGAACCCGCCGCCCCGCCCGCCGACCGCCCCCACCCCCCCGCCGCCCCCCCGCGGCGGGTCACTGGTCGCCCCGCCCCCCCCCCCCCCGGGGCCCCCCCCCCGGGGCCAGCGCTT
>JALHQU010000385.1 GCA_022841795.1 Fimbriiglobus sp. | reverse complement strand
AGTACGCCGGCACCTCCTTCGGCACGTCCCCGCGGAACGTGCCGTCGGCGTCGGTGGTGGCCACCTTCGCCACCGCCGCCCGCTGGTCGTGGTGGCCGTACACGACGGACACCGTCGCCTCGGGCACCGGCTTCCCGTCCGGGCCGACCACCGTGCCGGCCACCGCCGTCGGCTTCTCCGGCTTGACTTCCTTCTTCTCCGCTGTCGCCGGCTTCGTCATCACCGGCTTGTCGTCCGGGCTGGCCGACACGTTCGACGCCGCCCACCCGCCGACGCCCAGCGCCCCGGCCGCGAACACGGCCAGCAGCGACAGCACCTTGCTCGATCCGCTCACGGTGATCCCCTCCGCCAGGGCCGCGACGGTCGGCGGGGCCGAACCCGAGGCGGCGGACAGTACGGCCGACACCACCCGCGGCGACACCGCCGCGGCGGAGTTCATGAGCGCCATTGCGAGCAGCCCGACGGACAGGGCCACGCCGCGTTTTTCGAGCCGCTCGCGGAGGACCGCCCGCCCCCGCTCCAGCCGCCCCTTCACCGTGCCGACCGACACGCCGAGCGCGGCCGCCGCCTCGTCCCGAGTCAGCCCGTCCAGGTAGCACAGTTCGAGCGGGCGGCGGACCGCCGCCGGCAGCCGGGCCAGTTCGCGGAGCAGCAGGTCGCACGTCTCCCGCCAGCCCGGATCGGCCGACAACTGCTGTTCGCCCCGCGCCGCCTTCGCCTCCCGCTTGCCGACCGCGACGGCTCGGGCCTTCGCCTTCAGCGACACCTTGCGGGCGACGCCGTACAGCCAGCGGCCGAGCGGCGACCCGCGGCGGACGGTGCCGGCATTCCGGAGGAGTACCAGGAACGTGGCCTGCACGGCGTCGTTCACGTCGGCGTCGTCCCGCAAGACGGACCGACAGGCGGCAGACACCGAGCGGGCGTGCCGGCGGACGAGGGCCTCGAACGCGACCGCGTCCCAGGTGGGGTGCAGGCGGTCGAGCAGGGCGTCGTCGGACGCGGCGGCCAGCCGGTCGGCCTCGGCGGACCGGCGAACCGTGCGAACCAGGTCGTTCAGCGCGACGGACACGGGCACCCCCGGCACGGGCCATGAACTCACCAGTATTGCCGACCGCCGCCGAAACCGGCACGGGGAAATTCTTGGACCAGCGGGTATCCCGACCGCCGCCCTCGATATTGGGCGAGGACCCCAGGCCGGGGAACGGATTCGGCGTGTCGGCGGCCGTAACCGAGGTGAAGAGAAGGGCGACGAGCAGCGGGAGGAAGCGGGGCCAGGGAAATCCGCGATGGGCAACATCCTGCTGGGTCTTTTCCCTCTCCCCTTGAGGGAGCGGGTCGCTGCGACCGCAGGTCGCGGCGGGGAGAGGGGTGGTATTCAGAACCCCTCTCCCGCGCTCGCCTTCGGCGAGCTTGCCCTCTCCCTCAAGGGGAGAGGGTGAAAAACGGTCGCCCGCTTCACCTCCCCCCTTGAGGGGGAGGTCGGCGACGGCGTCAGCCGACGACGGGTGGGGGGTGAAACTGGATTCCGGCCCGCCTGAACCTCCGTCCGGACTGTCGCCCTCCCCGCCGTCCGGTGGCGGATCGTCTTCGTCCAGCGGCGGGAGCGGCGGCGGCAACTGGTTGGCGAACTCGACCAGGTTGTCGTAGGTGAGGCCGGCCCACGGCTGACCGCCGGCCGACTGGTCGGCGAGCAGGGCGGCGGGGGTCCGCGGGCGGTGGCGGTAGCCGGCCGACCAGTACCGCACCAGCCAGCCGGCCGCCTCCACCTCGATCTTCTCCTTCCCGCACCGCATGTTCCGCCGCAAGGTGGACACCGCCTCCCCGAGCGCGTCGCCCAGGGCGAACTGGCGGAACCGGCCGGCGGCGACCTTCCAGTCGTTCGGGAAGTCCGTCCGCCACCGCTGGGCGGTGGCGGGGAGCAGGTTCAGGTCCTTGCCGATGGCCGCCCACGAGTACCCCTCGGCCTTCATCTCGGCGGCGCGGAGCAATTGGTCGGCGGTCGGCCGGTTCGGGTCGTTCGGTTTGGCGGTCGGGGTCGAGGTCGGAGCGGGGGTGGACATGACCGGCTCCTCCGGGGTGAGTTATAATATGTACACTAAATACTAAAGTGCAGATTCCGGAAATCAAGCGGCGTAGGCGGACTTTTCCGGCGGCTGTTACAATCGGGGAACGCGAGCGGAGCGGACGGGTAGGGATCGGCGCAGCCAGTAGCGGGATAGGCGTGGGGTTGGTACGCTCACCGTTGGAGGGCACAAGCAGTGGATATCGCGTATTCGACCCGATCGCAGTTCCTCGACGCCTGCGAGGCCGCCTTTCGTGGGCAACGAGCCCATCTCGACGCCGGCGGCACGGTGCATATCGACTTGGGCGATGGCGGTTACGACGGACGGGTTGCTGTCACCATCCGCCAGAGCGACAGGGCGTCGTTCGGTACCGACTGGGCGAACTCCGACCCGTCTCGATTCCCGGCCCGGATCAAAGCCGCCGCGACCGCCCTACTGAACTGCGGGTGCGAAGGCACATTCGAGGTGTCTCACGCCGACGGCTCACTCGCTGTCCGCGCCGTTTAGTCCGGAGGCAAACGTGCAACCGAGTGGCCCCACCGTGTACCTCGTATCTTGCGTCAGCCAGAAACGGGGGCAGGCGTGCGCCGCACGCGACTTGTATGTCTCCGATCTGTTCCGCAAGGCACGTCGGCATGCCGAGGGATCAGGGTGCCCATGGTTTATCCTGTCCGCCGAGCACGGCTTGGTTGCGCCCGGCCAGGTGATCGCGCCCTACGAGCGGACACTTAACTCGATGCGCGCGACCGATCGCCGCGCGTGGGGCGAGCGGGTAGCCGCTCAGCTTGCCGAGGCTATCCCGAGTTTGTCGCGGGTGGTGTTCCTTGCCGGCAAGAGGTATCGTGAGTTCCTCGCCCGCCACCTCGCCAGTCGCGGCGTGGCGGTGTCGGTCCCGATGGATGGGCTGCGGATCGGCGAGCAGTTGAGCTGGCTTGGGCAGCACACGCCGCTGACATAGCCGACCGCCCCCGGCGGTCGGCGGGCCGCCACGGAGGGCGGCCCCTACCGGCCCTGAAAACGGGGTTGCGAACGCCACCGAGAACGGCTTGTTGGGGCCGCCCAC
>JALHQU010000384.1 GCA_022841795.1 Fimbriiglobus sp. | reverse complement strand
TTGGCTCATGAGGCGTCAGGGGTGAGTCCGAGCATCTGCCGCAGGTGGGCGGTGGTGGCGACTTTCAGGTTGTGGACCCACTGGAAGACGGCCACATACTGCCCGAGTCGCCACTTGCTCACCCCGCGGAACGGCCGCAGGAAGGTCCGCAACCCGGCCCACAGCCCCTCCAACGTGTTGTCGTGGACCTCCCGAATGCCGTCCCCGTCGTCATCCCGCGCCCACTCGCGGTCGCCCGGCGTGTGCCGCACGGTGGCATGTCCGCGGCCGGACTCGGTCAGCCGGTCGTACCCGCCCCACTCGTCCGTGTACACCGTCGCCCCCGGCTCGGTCGCCCCGACCACGAACCCGGTGAGGACGGACGCGCCGGTGTGCGGCACCACCCGCAAGACCACCTCGCCGGTCTGCCGGCTCACCACCCCGGCCACCGGCGGGCGGTCATTGGCATACGTCCCGTGCCCGCGCCGCTTGTTCGCCCGGCGGCGGGGCGGGTCGTCCGCGGTCGGGTGCGGCACCCCTTTTTTCCCCCGCGTTCTGGTACATCTCGTCCGCCTCCGCCTCGCCCCCGGCGACCGGCCCGCACCGGGCGGCGGCGGCTTCGGCCAACCCCTGGAGCTTGTGCCGAAGGGTGAGCAGGTGCTTGCGGTCACACCCCAGCTCGCGGGCGAGTCGGGCGGTCGGGGTGCCCTGCCAGATGCCGCGGAGGACCAGCACCAGTTGAGCCGGCGAGCGGTGCGTCTTCTGGAGCGGGGTGCCGGTGTAGGCGTTGAACACCACCCCGCACGGGCGACAGCGGTAGTCGAACACCGGCGGGCGGTGGCGGTCGTGAACGGTGAGGGTATCGTCCCGCCGACAGGTGGGGCACCGTAGCCCGCCGGGGTGCAGGGTGGCCACCAGGAACTGGTAGCAGGCGGTCGGAGCCATCAAATCGACGATCGGGAAGTCCATCCGTGGCACTCCGGGAGGCGTCCCGAGCGTAACCCGCACCGAACGCCGTGGATAGCCCGGCTCACCCCTGACGCCTCATGAGCCAATCTCTTCCGTCTGGAACCGTGTTCATCCGCGCTGGAATCCGCGGCATCCGCGTGCGGATTTGAAACCCACTCACCGTTGCAACTGCTCGTCGATCACCGCCATCAGGTCGGTCGTCTTCAGCGGGTGGCCCTGCCACAGCACCGCCCCGGTGGAATCCAGCAGCACGGCGGTGGGCAGCTCGGACACCCCGTACCGGGCGAGCCACTCGGTCGGCCGCTTGCCTGGCTCGGTGAGCAGCGGGTACGTCACGTCCTGGTCGCGGCGGAACTGGTCGGCGGCCATCACGCGGGCCTTCAGCGGCTCGTCGTCGCACACCAACCCGACCACCTCCAGCCCGCGGCCGGCGTAGCGGGCCTGCACGGCGTTCAGCGGCGGCACCGCCCGCCGGCACGTCTCGCTGGCGGTGGTGAAGAACTGCACGAGTACCAGCTTCGCCTTCGGCAGGTCGGCCGGCCGGCCGCGGGAATCGACCAGCGGCAGCGCCTCGGGCTTCCGCGACTCGCTCCGCTTCGGGTTATCGGCCGACGGCACCGGGGTGCCGGTCCGCGGGGCGGGGATGTTCGCCGCCGGCGGCTTCCACGGCAGCGCTCCCTTGTCCGTCATCAGGTCGTTCCGGTCGGGCAGGGGGCCGCTGGCCGGCGGCACCTCGTACCCGCCGGTCGGGTACGCCCCGGCGTCCTTGTCCAGCGGCTTCGGGATGGGCAGCCCGCTGTCGCGGCCGCCGCTCACCCCGCCCATGTTCGGCTCGGGCAATGAACCCGGCGGCGGGACGGCGTTGGTCGGCGGGCGGTTGAGCGGGTCGCCGATCGGCGCCGCCGACGGGGTGGGGATGTTGGTGGCCGGCTTCCCCGCCGCCGGCGGCTGCGCCCCGCCCAGATCGCCCTCCAGCAGGGCCACCCGCACGTTCGGGTTCGGCGTCTTCGTGTACACCACCCCGAACAGCTTCCGCCCGCCGTCCGCCGCACTCACGCTCAGCATGTAGTTGCGGTTCGGCTTCAGCCCCTGCACCACGAACGACCCGTCGGCGGTGGACAGCACGCCCACGTCCTTCGGGTTGGTGTCCCCCACCTCCCGCACGGCGATGTACACGCTCTTCAGCTTCCGCCCGTCCGGATCCTCGACGTACCCGGACAGCAGCCCGCCCGTCTCCGCCTTGTAGTCGTACCCCGGGTCCTTCGGGTTATTCCAGCTCGGGGCGGTGGGCGTGCGGCCGTTCATCCAGTCCGGCTTCGGCCGGTCCAGCCAGTGGGCCGGCGAGTCCGGGTCGATGGATTTGTCCCGTGTGCGCCCGGTCAGGTCGGACGGCCGGTCCGGGCCGGACGTGCGGTCGTCGTCCGGCCGCTTATCGCCCCCGGACCGACAGCCGGCCAGGGCGATTACGGAACCGACGACCAGGCTGGCCCACCGCCGCCGCATGACTGCCCCCGCCGCCGGGAAGAGTGTCCGGTCATCGCTTTATTCCCGCACGGCTTGAGCGAATCAAGACGGGTTGGCGGGAACCGGCGGGCGGACGGCCGCGGCAGACGGCGCAAGCGGCGCAACGGGCGCAGCCGCGGGAACCGGCCGGGGTGGTGGGGGCGTTTGCTCGGACTGGGCAACCCGTACAACGGGGGGATGAACGGCACCACCCTCGTGTATGCGCTCCTGGCCGCCGCCGCCGGGGTGTGCATCGCCATGCAGGCGTCGGCCAACGGCAAGCTGCGGCAGAACCTGACCGGCACCCCGGAGTACGCCGGCCCGGCGTGGGCGACGTTCTTCAGCATCTGCGGGACGATCGTGTGCGCCCTGCTGGCGATGGCGATCCTCCGCCCGCCGCCGCCGAGCCGGGAGGCGATCCAATCGACGGCGTGGTGGAACTGGATCGGCGGGCCGCTCGGCGCGCTGATCGTGCTGGCCGGGGCAAGCCTCGTCGGAAAAGGGAAACTCGGGGCGGCCGAATTCATCGCCCTGGTGGTGGGCGGGCAACTGCTGTGCTCGGTGGTGCTGGATCACTTCGGGCTGATGGGCCTGCCGGTGTCGCCGATCAGCGGGTGGAAGGTGCTCGGCGTGGCGCTGGTGATCGGCGGCGTGGTGTGCATCAAATTCTTGTGACCTACCCCGGCGAACGGCTGCCGTCAGGCGGCCGGTGGTTGAACCACCGGCCGCCT
>JALHQU010000383.1 GCA_022841795.1 Fimbriiglobus sp. | reverse complement strand
CCTGAAGGAGAAGTTCGCCGCCAAGTACCGGGCCAAGTACGGCAAGGAGCCGCCGCCCATCGAGGAGGAAGACGCCAAGAAGTGAGTCCGCCCTCCCCGGCACGCCCGCGGGCCGACAACGAGGTCGGGCCGCGGGGGGCGTCGTGCATAGCATCTCACCCGTCGCCGGTCGGCTCATGTAGTCGTCCCGGGAGGGCCGGGGGAGGCGGTCGGCGTCGGTGATCGGGCACCCGCGGGCGGCTTCTCGCCCCCACTGCCGCACGATGTCGTTGACTTGCGGACGGGTCGACAGGTACAACCGCTTGTTCCGCGGTCGCCAGCGGAGTCGTAGTCGCCACCTCTGCCCTGAACCTCGGCACTGCCCGCACGACGACGCAGATCGACACGGGTGGGTCGGCCCGATGGTGTCACGCCCGCTCCTGGGCCACCCGGTTAGCCCGGACCGCTTCACGAACATCGTGCTCAGTGATACCGGGGAAGATCGAGTGCCATCCTCGCCCAACCGCGGTTCCGACACAAGACCCGGAAGGTGCCGTTCTTGGCCGCGTTCTGGGGCGTGGTTGTGCTGCACGTCCTCCTCGTCGGGGCGGTAGTGTACACGCTCTTCGGTGACGGTGCGGACAGGTGACGACGATCGACCGCCTCGCACGTCCGGGGCGACGGGTTCTCTCCAGAGGGCGGGAAGCTTCGTGCGACGACGCTCGAACCGACAGTCGAAACGCCGCCGCGGCAAACCAAAAAGTGGTTTTTGAAACGGGCCGCCTGGCCGCTCGGAATGGCGACCCGATCGAGCCGCTGCCGCGGGCGGCGTCCCCTTACAGTCCTTTTGGAAAAGAACCCCCCGCAGAGCGGGGTTCATCTACCTGTCTGGTTATTAGGAAAGAAACTTATCCTATAGCACACCGACCAACGCCCGATCCGACGCGGTCCGAGCGACTTCACCTTCGACCCGCTTCAGCCCTCCGATCCGACGGCTCTCAACCCAACTCGCCACCCGTTTCCGACCGCGACGCACTCCACACTCCGACGCGTTGCCCTGGCGGTCCTCCCCCGTTGGCGGGGATAATCCGGGGGTGGCGTTACGGTGGTGCAACCCCGGAGGCGGCCGTGGGATGGGACCGCAAGCTGAAGGGACCGGCCGGCGGGTACTTCTACCTGAGCGTCCGCACCCCGGCCGGCGTGAAGAAGGTGTACTTCGGCCGCCGCACGGCCGGGCACCTGGCCGCCGCCGCGGTCGAACAGCGGCGGCAGGCCCGGCTCAGGGTCGCATCGGCAATCGAATCCGAGAAAGCTGCCACCGCCGACGCCGACCGCCTGGCCGACGAACTGGCCGTCTGGGCCGACCTGCTGTCGGCCGCATGGCTGACACTGACCGGCCACGCCTACCACCGCGGCGAATGGAGGAAGCCCCATGGGTAAGAAGAAGCAAGCTCCGCCCGACGCTCCGAAGAAGAAGCGGCACGGGTCCGTGGAGTCGGCCCGCGAGATGGTGAAGCTGCTCACCGTCCGGGCCAACGAGGGTCACCCGGAGGCCGTGGGCAGCATCGAGAAGTGGCTGGAGGCGTTCCCCGAGCTGAAGCCCGAGTGCCGGGCGTTGGACGAACTGGCGGAGAAGGCCGTGGCCGCGTGGGCCGCATCCGTCGGGTTCGGCGACAAACTGGCCGAGCAGGCCGCACGGGACGAGGCGTCGAAGCTGAAGCAGGAACTGACCGGCGACTCGCCTTCGCTGCTCGACCGGGTGCTGGCCTCGGCGGTGGTGGTGGCCCACATGGCCCACACACGGGCGGCTGTGATGGCTGCCCAGAAGGCCGATCACCCCGGCATCCGGGAGGCCCGCGAGCGGGTGCTGTCGGCCGCCCAGAAGCGGCTGGCGGCGGCCGTGAAGGCCCACCGCCTGCTCGCCCACAAGAAGGAGAAGAGGATGCGGCCGAAGGCGAAACTGAAGGTGTTCGAGCCGTCCGTGGCGTGATCCGGCGTGCCGGCGGTGTTAGCCCCACATCACCGAGACGGATTTCACCTTGGCCTTCTTGCCTCGTTCGGTCACGTAGTAGGCTTTCAGGCGGGCGATCACCGCTTGAGCCACCGCGGTGTCGAGTTTCGTGAGGTGCGAATTGCACTGCCGCAGGGCGGTTGCAATCGCGGCCTCCTGTTCGGGGGTGAACGCGTCGGCTGCGGGCTTCTCGGCGGCCTTCGGCTTCGCCGCCGGGCTCTTCTTCGGCGTCGCCGGCTTCTTGGGTGCGTTCGGCATGTCTCCTCCAGGTCGGGTTCGGTGTGGGTGACCGCAGTCGGGGCGTGCGGCCGTGGTCCTGATCTTTCCGTTGTACACCGGCCGGCATCACTCACGCCCAAACCTCGTCCCCTCAGTTCGCCACCGAACCTCCACCACCGGCCTTACAACCGGCACGTTCCGCCCTCTGAGTTGGTGGTTTCGCCGGCACCCGTCCGATCCAGGGCTAAGATCCAAGAAGCGGGTTTTAGGTGCGGCGTGTTTGCCGCGTTCGGCTCTCGTGTTCCCCACCCATCGCTTACCGTCGGTCTTGGAGAAACCATGTCGCAGACGCGTCGGCAGCAGGTGGCGGCGGCGGTGAAGGCCGTCCGGGCGTTCCACGAACTGGGCCGCTCCCTCCCGGCCAAGGCGTCGCACAAGGACGGCTACGGTCAGGGCAGGGTCACCGTCGAGGCCGAGAAGCACGGCCTGAACCCGGACACCGTCCGCAAGGCCCGGCAGTTCGCCGACCCCGTGAGCGGGTACACGGCGGCGGAGGTGAACGCGTTGTGCCGCTCGATCCGCGAGGTGCAGGAAGAACAGGAGGGGGCGGTGTTCGGCCGCACGCACCTCATCCGGCTGCTGAGCGTGCCCAAGAAGCAGCGGGGGAAGGTGCAGGCTGCGGCCATCGAGAACGGCTGGTCGACGGCCGAACTGGAGGCCCACATCGCCACCCGGTTCGGCAGCCGCCGCGACGGGGGCCGGAAACGCCGCGTCCCGTCAGACCTGCCGGGTGTGCTGGTGCAACTGGAAGGGCTGTGCGAGGGCTGGCGGCGGTGGGCCGAGGTGGTCGTCGGGGACGAAAGTGACCAGCAGGAACGCCAGGTTCGCAAGCGGGTCGAACTGCCGACAGGGCTGCTTGAATCGGTGCTGGCCGCGACGAAAGCGATCGCGGACTTGCACGACGAGGTGAATCACGAACTCCAGACCCGCCGCCCCAAGCGGGCCGTGCGGAAACGGT
>JALHQU010000382.1 GCA_022841795.1 Fimbriiglobus sp. | reverse complement strand
CTGTCCCTCAAGGCGTACCAGGGCGGGCAGTTCGAGTACCTGCGGGTGCTCCAGGCCCAGCGGGCGGTGGCCGAGGCCCGGCTGGAGTACCTGCGGTCGCTCGGAGAGGCGTGGCGGGCCGCGAGCGACATCGCCGGGTTGATGCTCGAAGACCAGTGGCCGGTGGTGCCGCCGCAACCGCAGCAACCACAGCCGAAGGAGTAGTCGCTGGTTGCGGCGGATCGGCGTGAGGTTGACCGGGGCGGCGGAAACCGATAAAGTTCCTTGACCGTCGTGGGCACTTTAAGAGGCACGAGTTGGCGATCCTGGTCCGAGTCCTGATGCTGGTCGCCTGCGGGCCGCTGCTCGTCCCGCCCGGCTTTTGCGTCTGCAAGGCCGGGGTGACAAGCTGCACGCCCACGTACCGGGAGTCCATCGGGGAGCAGGCCACGACCGCCGAGCCACCACACTCGACCGCCCGCTGCTCGCACCGTCACGACACCTCGAAGGTCGCTTCCGACTTCACCCCGCCCGGTGAGCCGACGCCTCCCGCCCCGCACGACGACCACGCCCCCGGCTGCCCGGCGGCGACCGTCAACAGCGACCGGCTCCAGTGGGTCGAGCCGACCGCCGACACCACCCCGGTGGCGGTGCAGGCCGAGTTCGTCGGCTATCTCCTCGTTCCCGCTACCGACGGGTGCCCTCCGCCGGCCCGCCAGCACGTCAACCGGCCCTGTTCGCCGCCGCTCTATCTGACGCACTGCTCGCTCGTCATTTAACGCCTCCATCCCCTCGTCCGTAGTCGGCCCGACCGGGCGGCGTCCGCCGTCCGTCACGTCGCGGTCGCACGCACTCCACCCGACCACCCCACCCACAGCCGCCGGCTCCGGGGCGTGGTCACAAACATCGTCCGTCTCGTCCCGCGTGCCCCTAGGAGAGCAGGCATGAGCGATCCTGCCGTCGTCGTGCTGGAACGACCCGCCGACCCCGCACCGGCCAGTCGTCCCCGGCGGCTCCTCGTCCGGCTGGTCAAAGTCGTCGCCGCCATCGCCGTCGTCGCCGGCGTGGGGGTGGGCGGCTACGTCACCCGCGACCGCTGGACGCCCGCCCTCTTCCCGGCCAGTAAGTCGGAGCCGGCCTCCGACGCGGACGGGCACGCGGAACCCGCCGCCCCGTCCGAGCAGGTGTTGCTCTCGGCCCAGGCCCAGAAGAACCTGCGGCTCACTTCCAGGCCGCTCAAGGCCGAGGCGTTCTGGAAGACGATCTCCGTCCCCGGCATGGTGATCGACCGGCCCGGCTTCAGCGACCGCGGGGTCGTCGCCCCCGTCACCGGGGTGGTCAGCCGCATCCACAAGGTCGCCGGCGACACCGCCCGGCCCGGCGACGTGCTGTTCACCCTCAAGCTGCTCAGCGAGTCGCTGCACCTGACGCAGACCGACCTGTTCAAGTCCACCCAGGACATCAAGCTGGCCGAGGCCCAGAAGAAGCGGCTGACCGCCTCGGCGGGGGCGGTGGCCGAGGCCCGCGTGATCGAGGTGGACAACCAGATCACCCGGCTGGAGGTGGCGGTCAAGGCGTACCGCCAGGAACTCCTCAACCGGGGGCTGCCGCCCGACCAGATCGACGGCGTGGCCGAGGGGAAGTTCGTCAGCGAAATCCCCATCGTCGTCCCCGCCCGCCCGACGGCCCCGCCCCCCGCCGCCAAAGCCTCTGCCGAGCCGCCGGCCTTCGAGGTGCAGGAGGTGAAGGCCGAACTCGGCCAGCAGGTGCAGGCCGGGCAGACCCTCTGCCTGCTCGCCAACCACCAACTGCTGGCCGTCGAGGGGCGGGCGTTCCGGGACGAGTCGCCGCTGCTCGAACGGGTCGTCAAACAGGGGTGGCCGGTCGAGGTCGATTTCGGGGAGGAGACGGCCCAGGACTGGCCCGCCCACGGGCAGACCTTCACGGTCACATACGTCGCCAACTCCATCGACCCGGACAGCCGCACGTTCCGGTTCCTGATGCCGCTCGACAACCAATCGCGTGTGATCGAGAAGGACGGCCGGACGCAGACCCTCTGGCGGTTCCGGCCCGGCCAGCGGGTCCGCCTGCTCGTCCGGGTCGAGCGGCTCGACAACGTGTTCGTCCTGCCCGCCGAGGCGGTCGCCCGCGAGGGGGCCGAAGCTTACGTCTTCCGGCAGAACGGGGACGTGTTCGACCGCAAGCCGGTGCAGGTCGTCTACCAGGACCGGACGAACGCGGTCGTCGCCAACGACGGCAGCGTGTCGCCCGGCGTGTACGTCGCCCAGACGGGTGCGGCCCAACTGAACCGCATGGTCAAGTCCCAGAGCGGCACCGTGCCGTCGGGCTTCCACATCCACGCGGACGGGAGCGTCCACATGGGCAAACACTAACCGGAGGGCGACATGCTCAACGGCGTCATCCGCCTCGCCCTCCGCTACCGGGGGCTGGTCCTTTTGCTGGCGTTGGTGGTGATGGTGTACGGCAGCTACCTCGCCACCACCATGCCCATCGACGTGTTCCCGGACCTCGACCGGCCCCGCGTCGTGCTGCTGACCGAGTGCCCCGGCCTGTCCCCGGAGGAGGTCGAGTCGCTGGTCGCCCAGCCCATCGAGACGGCCATCCTGGGTGCCCCCGGCGTGCAGGCCGTCCGCAGCCAGTCGAGCCAGGGGTTGGCCGTCACCTACGTCGAGTTCGGCTGGCAGACCGACGTACGGTACGCCCGGCAGATCGTGCAGGAGCGGCTCACCGCGGTGGGCGGGACGCTGCCGCCCGGCATCCGCCCGCTGATGACCCCGCCGAGTTCGATCATGGGCCAGATCATGCACGTCGGCCTGTCCCGGCAGAAGGGGCCGGGCGGCGGGGTGCTGGCCGCGGTCGGTCGCACCGGACTGATGGCCGAGCGGGTCGAGAAGGACGGCCCGCCCGCCCTGGCGGTGTGGCGTCCGAAGGACCGCCACGACCCCAAGACGTGGGAGCGGGTGCCGGTCGAGAACCCGGCCTGGGACGCCGCCGGGTCGGGCCGCACGGCGACGTTCGCGTACAAGGGCCGGCAGCACGCCGTCACCTTCCGCACCGCGGAGGAGCAGCGGATGGACCTGCGGACGGTGGCCGATTGGGTCATCCGCCCGCGGCTGCTCAAGGAGCAGGGGGTGGCCGAGGTGATCGTCCTGGGCGGCGACCGCAAGCAGTATCAGGTGCTCGTCAACCCGGACAAGCTGCTGGAGTACGGGGTCACGATCCAGGACGT
>JALHQU010000381.1 GCA_022841795.1 Fimbriiglobus sp. | reverse complement strand
CCCGGCGCGGGCGGCCGCCGCCAGCGCCGCCGCGCCCTTCCCGCCGATCCGGCACCCCCGCAGGTCGATCGTCCGCAGCGTCTGCACCAGCCCGGACCGGGCGAGCGCCACCGCCGCGGCGTCGGTCAGGCGGGTGCGGCGGGCGTCCAGGTACGTCAACTCCGGGGTGGTCCGCCAGCCGCGGCAGTAGTCCGCCCACCCGCGGTCGGTGAAGCGGTTGCCGCCCAGCTTCAGCCCTTGCAACCGCACCCACCGCTCCCCGCGGGCGAACGCGGCGAGGCCGTCGTCGGTCATCCCGCACCGCGTCAGGTCGAGCCGCTTGAGCGTCCCGCGAAATGCCACGCGGGAGAGGGTAGACCAGATCTCGTCCGTTCCCGTCGGCTGGCGCCGAAAGACTGGCTTCAGCAAGTTGGCGGCGGCTAAGGCGGACGACGGATGAGCGCAGAACTCTTGCAGCCGGTCGTCCATCGGGAATTCCTGAAGTGCCGTCAAGACCGCTCTGTCGAAGGCGGTTCGCAGGGTCACCAGTCGCCGGGCCATCGGCGAGCGGACCAACTGCTCGGCCAACGTCGCCGAGTCGATCGTTAGCCGCGTCACCTGATCCAGCACTGGGGAGGCGAACACGGCGTCGGCCCCGTCCGGGCTGACCGGATCGGTCAGATGCAGCGTCCGCAGGCTCCGCATCCGCGGGGTCGCCAGTTCCTGCCACCGCCCCCGCGCGACGGGTGGGGCAAACCTCATCCGGGTGAGCGGGTGTTCGGCGAACAGTCGGTCCACCGCCGACGGGTCGCGCACGTTCCCCAACCGCAACACCGCCCAATCGACGAACCCGCGGGCGAACTCGACGTGCTGGAGCGGGTGGCCGGCGTCCGCCGCCTTGAACCGGATCGGCAGCCCCGGCCCGGTCGTCTTCCCCGGCTGCCACTCGCTCGACTGGCCGAACGCATCGCACGCGCTCTGAACCCACCCCGGCAGGTTGGCCCGCAGGGTGTCGGCGGTGCGGCGGAACAGCGTCTTGTACTCGTCGGTGCCGGGCCGCAACTTGGTGAGCGCGATCTGGTCGCGGATGAACCGGGCGCGGTCCGGCTCGCCGTTCTCGTCCAGGAAGTCGGCGAACACCAGCCGCGGCAGGTCGTCGGCCGGGGCGGCGGCGATGGCGGCCAGGAACGAGTCGCGGTCGGGCATGGGGTGAGTGTAGCCCGCACACTCCGTGTGCGGAAAGAGCGGACCCGCACACGGAGTGTGCGGACCACACTCAAGACTTGTGGCGGTCGCGGTACTGCGTCGGGGTGGCGCCGGTGGCGGCGCGGAACACCCGGCAGAACGCGCTGGCGTCGCAGAACCCGAACTCGACCGCGATCTGCGTCACCGAGCGGTCGGTGCGGGCGAGCGCCTCGGACGCGGCGTGCACCCGCGATTGCAGCACGAACCGCCACACGCTCATGCCGAACACCTGGCGGAACAGCCGCTCCAGGTGCCGCTCCGAGTACCCGACGGCCGCCGCCACGTCCGCCAGCCGGAGCGGCTCGGCCAACCGCCGCTGGACGAACTCGGCCGCCTCCCCCGCCGTCCCCAGGTGGGCCAACTGCCGCCGCCGGTCCTGGAAGCTCTGGAGCGTGCCGATCAGCCCGACCACCGCCCCGCCCGCGTCCCGGATCGGGTACTTGTCGGTGACGATCCAGTCCCGCAGCCGCTGCTCGTTCAGCCACACCTCCACCGCGTTCACCAGCGGTCGGCCGGTCCGCAGCACCCGCCGGTCGTCGGCCAGGTACTTGTCGGCGATGTCCGGCGGCAGGTAGTCGTGCGGGGTCATGCCGACCACGTCGTCTTCCGTCCGCCCGCCCATGCGGGGGACGGACGCCGGGCTGACGGCGACGGTGCGGCTGTCCGCGTCCTTGACGATGTACAGCAGGCCGGGCACGCGGTCGAACGGGCGGAGCAGGTCGCGGACGCCGGCCACCCGGCGGAAGAAGGCGTCGCGGGCCCGCAGGCGGCGGGTGCGGGGGTCGGGCATGGCGGGATTCCACGCGGGCGGCGGGCGGAGCCGTCTCGGAACGGCCACCGCCCCGCCGGGGCCGGTGTCCGGATTGTCCCAACATTTGGCGGACCGAGTCTATCATTCCCGCCGGCTGATCGCTCATAATTTCCACATCGTTCTCGTCCCATCTCTCTCCCGTCGTCGGCCGAGGTGTGTGTCATGGGTGTTCTCTCTCGTCGGGCCGGGTTCACGCTGATCGAGTTGCTGGTCGTCATCGCCATCATCGCCATCCTCATCGGCCTCTTGCTGCCCGCCGTGCAGAAGGTGCGGGAGGCGGCGGCGCGGATGAGCTGCAGCAACAACCTGAAGCAGTTGGCGCTGGCCACGCACAACTACCACGACTCGGTCGGCACCCTGCCGCCGCTCCGCGTCACCAACCGGACGGTGACGTGGTTCGTGCTCATCATGCCGTACATGGAGCAGGACAACCTGCGGAACCTGTGGACGCCGACGGTGCCGTACTCGGACGCCGCGCACTTGAACGCCCGCCAGTTCCCGGTGAAGAGCTTCTTCTGCCCGAGCCGCCGCGGGCCGGGCCTGCTCAGCACCCAGGAGGACGTGCGGCCGGGCGACAGCGGCCCGCCGCCGGACTTCACCGGCCCGTTCACCGACGCCCGGTTCCGCGGGAGCAACAACCCGCCCGGCGGGCTGGGCGATTACGCCGGGTGCGTGGGCACGGTGGACAACTACCCGACCAGCACCACCGACATCTCGTGGGCCAGCGTGCGGGCGAACGGCATGCTCGTCCAGGGCGAGCCGCCGGTGGGCACCAGCTTCCGCGGGCTGACCAACTTCGCCAGCGTGACGGACGGGCTGAGCAACACCTTCCTGTGCGGGGAGAAGCACGTGCCGATGGGCATGCTCGGGCGGGCGAAGGTGGGCGACGGGTCGATTTACAACGGGGTGTGGACGACGTACTCCGGGCGGCTGGCCGGGCCGGACGACCCGCTGGCGAAGGGGCCGTATGACGTCACCCCGAGCACCCGCGGGGACGCGTTCTACGCCCGCAAGTTCGGCAGTTGGCACACCGGGGTGTGCCAGTTCGCGTTCGGCGACGGCAGCGCCCGCAGCATCCGGGTGAGCATCGACCCGCTCAACCTGCGGCGGTTCGCCGTGCGGCACGACGGCGAGGTGCAGTCGGGCACGGATTGAGAGACGGTTCCAAAAGCCGATCGCCGGTGGCGATCGGCGGGCCGCCACAGAGGGCGGCCCCTACAGAACGGGCGGATTTTTATGGTACGCCCCC
>JALHQU010000380.1 GCA_022841795.1 Fimbriiglobus sp. | reverse complement strand
CGCAGGCCGGCCACCGCCGTGGCCACTTCCCCCGCGTCGGCCGGCCGCCCGCCCCGGTCCGGCGACAGGCACCGCTTGGCCAGCGCGACCAGTTCCGGGTCCGCCCCGCACCCGTCCAGCCGGGCGAAGCAGTCGGCCACGTCCCCGCGGGCCGACCGCAGGCGGGCCGTGTCGGTCGAACCGCCGGCGAACGGCGGCTGGCCGGTGAGGATGACGGCCAGGATCGCCCCCAGCCCGAACACGTCCGAGCGGGCGTCGATCTGGGCGATGGTGCCGAGCGCCTGCTCGGGCGGCATGTACGCCGGGGTGCCGAGGACGCTGCCCGCCTGCGTCTCGCTGCTGTCGGTGGTCCGCAGGCCGCGGATTTCCGTCGGGGCGACGGTGGCGTCGGGGTCCGTTCCGATCTCCGGTCGCTCACGCTCCCGGCTCGCCAAAACTTTGGCCAGCCCCCAGTCCATCACCTGCACCTCGCCGAAACTGCCGACCATCACGTTCGCCGGCTTCAGGTCGCGGTGGATCACCCCCTTGCTGTGCGCGTACCCGACCGCCTCGCACACCTTCTCGAACACCCCGAGCAACTGGCCGAACTCCGGTCGCTCGCGCTCCCGGCTCGCCAGCAGTGCGTCGAGCGTGTCCCCGCGGATCAGCTTCATGGCCAGGAACGGGCGGTCGTCGGGCAATGTCCCGAGGTCGTGGACGGGCGGGATGCCGGGGTGCTGGAGCTGGCCGGCGATGCGGGCCTCGTCGGCGAACCGGCGGGCGGTGCCGGACGCCGGGGCGTAGCGGTCGAGCAGCACCTTCACCGCCACCTCGCGGCCGAGGATGAGGTCGGTGGCGCGGTACACCACCCCCATGCCGCCGCGGGCGATCTCCGCCCCGAGCGCGTACCGCCCGGTGCCCGGCGGCAGGGCGACCGGCGACGAGGTGGCGTCGCCCCCGCCCGTGGCCGTCCCGTCGGCGAGCGACCGGGTGACGGACGGGCCGTCCGGCGGGGCGGTGTGGGTGGGGTCGGCCATCGGGCTGGCTCCGCGGGCTGAGGTCAGTATGGCTGGCGTGCGAGCGGGTGTCGAGGGGGAGAACGGACCTCACCCCCCGGCCCCGTCGAGGCGAACGGCGCGACGTGAGTCCGCCGGTGGATTGAGTGAACCCGAGCCGCAAGGCTCGTGGGTGTGGGGCGAGATTGCATCTTGCCATGGCAAGTTGGAAACTTGCCCCACTGGCTGGCACCCGCCGACCTGGCGGTCGGGGTTCACCAAGAACCGGCGGACTCACGTCGCGCCGTTCGCCAGGAAGGTCGAAGACGCCCGCACCCACCACCGTCTGTAAGATGACGGTTTCCGCCCGGAGTCCGCTCATGGTCCGCCGCGTCGTCGCCCTGCTGCTCCTCGCGTCCGCCCCCGCCCTGGCCGGGTCGTCGAACAGCCTGCTGGACGTGTCGCCCGACGGCACCCGGCTGGCCGTCGCCAACACCGACAGCGGCACGGTCAGCGTGGTGGACCTGAAAGCTCGGAAGAAGCTGGCCGAGTTCCCGGCCGGCGACCACCCGGAGGGCGTGGCGTGGGCCGGCGGGTCGGGCACGTTCCTGGCCACCGTGTACGGCGACGACTGCGTGCGGTTCTACGACGCGGCCAAGGGGCACACGTTCACCCTGACGGTGGACGACGAACCCTACGGCATCGTCACCACGAAGGACGGCAAGCTCGCGTATGTGACGCACGACTACCCCGGCACCGTCAGCGAGATCGACGTGGCCGCCCGCAAGGTGGTCCGCACGTTCCCGGTCGGCCCCGGCGCCCGCGGCATCGCGCTCAGTTCGGATGAGAAGACCCTGTTCGTCACCGAGTTCCACACCACCCGCCTGCACGCCGTCGGCCGCGAGACGGGCAAGGTGACCGACACCTGGGGCGCCTACGAGAGCGACAACCTGGCCCGCAACGTAGTGCTGCACCCGAAGCGGCCGAAGGCGTACCTGTCGCACATCCGCAGCCGGGTGACGGCGTTCGACGCCCGCGGGTCCATCTTCCCGCAACTGAGCGTGTGCGACCTGTGGACCAAGCCGAAGGAGGAGAAGCGCCGCCGCAGCATCGCCCTGGACACGTTCAACAACGTGTACGTCGTCACCAACCCGTGGGAGGCGGCCGTCAGCCCGGACGGCACCCGGCTGTACACCATCTACGCCGGCACCGACGACATGAACGTGTCGAAGGTGGTGGACGACGACTACCAGGAGTTCGACCGCATCGGCCGGGCGGTGAGCGTGGGCAAGCACCCGCGGGCGATCCGCACCAGCCCGGACGGGGCCGAGGTGTACGTGTACAACACGCTCGACTACGAGGTGAGCGTCCACGACGCGGACATGAAGCGGCTGGCGAAGGTGAGCGTGTGCAGCCCGGCGCACACGCAGGAGTGGCGGCGGGGCAAGGAGTTGTTCCAGTCCGCTCTGCCGCCGATGGGCGGCGGGCGGGGGGTGGCGTGGGTGGCGTGCAGCAGTTGCCACCCGGACGGGCTGACCGACGGGCGGACGTGGCAGAACCCGGAGGGCAACCGCAAGACGCCGAACCTGTTCGCCCTGGCCCACACCCACCCGCTGCACTGGTCCGCCGACCGGGATGAATCGCAGGACTTCGAGTACACCATCCGCGGCAAGCTGATGCTCGGCCGCGGGCTGGCGGCGGGGCGGATCAAGCAGGGGAAGGAGTTCGAGCCGGTGGCCCTGGACCAGACGATGGGCGGGCTGTCGAAGGACCTGGACGCGCTGGCCATCTACACCAACTCGTTCCCGGTGCGGCTGTCCCCGCATATTCCCGCTCCGGGCAAGCTGAGCGAGTCCGCCGAGCGCGGCAAGAAGCTGTTCGCCGACGCCGGCACCAAGTGCGCCACCTGCCACACCGGGCCGTTCTACACCGACAGCAAACTGGAGAAGCCGTTCAACCTGCACGACGTGGGCACCGGCGCCGACAAGCGGGAGAAGATGGGGCCGAAGTTCGACACCCCCACCCTGCTCGGCGTGTACCGCGTGAACAGCTACCTGCACGACGGCCGGGCGAAGACGCTGCACGAGGTGCTGACCACGCACAACGTGGGCGACAAGCACGGCACCACCAACCACCTGAAGCCGGCCGAGGTGGACGACCTGGTGGCGTTCCTCAAGTCGCTGCCGTTCGAGCCGCCGCCGGAGCGGACGGCGAACACGGTGAAGGACGCCATCCTGGAGCTGAAGTACCCGCGACCCGAGGGGCAGAAGTAAAACACGCGATCGGAAACCCGGCCGGGGTTGGAGTTCACGCTTCA
>JALHQU010000379.1 GCA_022841795.1 Fimbriiglobus sp. | reverse complement strand
ACTGATGAACATGAAGGCGGCGTGCAGCGCCCGGTACGTCACGTCCTCCGGATCGTCGGCATAATCCTTGCGGATGGCATAAAGCGCCGCGAGCAACTGGTCGGCGGTCGGCATCAGTATTCCAGTTCGGGTTGTCAGGGGTCGGGGTTTCGGGCAAACTTCAGCCTAGCCGGTGTCGATGTGATTGTAGTCGCCCCTCCTCCGACCGCCGTCGGGCCGTCGTATGGTGAACCGTAGTTCGCACGCTCTCCGTATCGGGTTCCTCGTCACCGACGTGGCCGCCACCGCTGCCGCGTGGGTGGCCGCGTACTGGGTGCGGTTCGAGTCCGGGTGGATCCCGCCGTTCTACGAGTTCTACTCGGGGCCGGTGCCGCCGGGGTACGTTCAGCCGACCCTGGAGCAGTGCCTGGGCGGGCTGCCGCTGGTGATCGTGCTGGCCCTGGTGTGCTACCGGCACGCCCGGCTGTACGAGGTCCACCGCCTCACCCGCGTGCGGGAAGAAACTGTAGCCGTGGCGAAGGGGGTGCTGCTCACCACCCTGCTGGTGGCCGCCGTCACCTTCGCCCTGCGGCTGGACCAGTACGAGTCGCGGCTCACGTTCACCCTGTTCGCCGGGCTGTCGTTCCCCGGCGTGCTGCTCACCCGCCGGCTGTGCTGGTTCGCCCTCGGCCGGCTGCGGGCGCGGGGGTTCAACCAGAGCCACGCGCTCATTGTCGGCACCGGCCGGCTGGCCCGCCGCACCGCCCGCTCCCTCCGCAAATCGAACTGGACCGGCATCCAGACCGTCGCCTATGTGGACGACGACCCGACCGGGCACGGGCAGCGGTGCGACATCCCGCTGGTCGGGCCGATCGACTCCCTGCCGCAACTGGTCGAGGAACTGCACATCGAACACGTGTTCATCGCCCTGCCGATGAACCGCTACGCCGACTCCCGGCGGGTGTTCGACCTGCTGTCACAATCGATCGTGGACGTGCGGCTGGTGGCCGACGTGCCCGCCCTCACGTCGCTCTCGCTCACCACCACCGCCGTCCACGGGATGACGTTCATCGGCCTCCGCGAGAGCCAGTACCACGGGGTGAACGTGGTGGTGAAGCGGCTGATGGACGTGGCCCTGGCGGCGGTCGCGCTGGTGCTGCTCGCCCCGCTCTTGCTGCTCGTCGCCGCCCTGGTGAAGCTGACCAGCCGCGGGCCGGTGTTCTACCGCCAGGAGCGGTGCTCGCTCGGCGGGGAGCCGTTCCAGATGCTCAAGTTCCGCACCATGCGGGTGAACGCCGAGGCGGGCGGCCCGCAGATGGCCGCCGCCAACGACCCGCGGCGGACGCCGATCGGCGGGTTCCTGCGGGCCACCAACCTGGACGAACTGCCGCAACTGTTCAACGTGCTGCGGGGGCAGATGAGCCTGGTCGGCCCGCGGCCGGAGCGGCCGGTGTTCGTGCGGAAGTTCCAGAAGACCATCCCGAACTACATGGCCCGGCACGCGGTCAAGTGCGGGATGACCGGGTGGGCGCAGGTGAACGGGTGGCGGGGGAACAGCAGCCTGCGGAAGCGGGTGCAGTACGACCTGTACTACATCACCCACTGGAACCCGCTGTTCGACCTGCGGATCTTATGGCTGACCGTGTGGCACATGCTGTTCGGCCGCCAGCGGCACGCGTACTAACCCGGCTCACGACGGCTGGTCGCTCACTTCCCCCGTCCGCACCGGCCGGAGCAGGACTAGCGTTATCAGTGCGGTCAGGGTGAACACCACACTCCCGATCACCACCGCCAGTTGAACGGCGTCACTCGCCGCGTTCGGATTGTCTCTCACGTCCCCACCGAACTTCTGGACCCACTTGTCCCAGATCAGGAACACGCACACCCCGTAGGCAGCAGTGAACGCCGCCCCGGAGAGCGCGGACAACACCAGCGTGCCGACGGTGTTGTAAGCCGCGGTGGACATCTGCCACTGCCCGCACGTCCGGCAGTGGCCGGTGCGGTCGGTGCGCAGGGCGTGGCACTTCGGGCAGTACACCGTGGGCATGGGCCGCTCCTGAGGGGAAAGGAGTGAGGGAGAATATACCCGACGTGCGAGTTGGTATCAAACCTTTACTCGATGGCCGCTCCGCGGCTGAAAACACCCCGGCCAATTCCCATGCCCACCCTCCCGCTCCTGCTGCTCGCCCTGGCTGCCGACCCCCAGCCGAAGGGGTATTCCCTCCCGCTGATCGACCTGACCGACCAGCGGTACCGGCAGGTGGTGGTGGACCACGAGCCGAAGCAGTACCTCGGCCACCCGACCACCGTGCTGCTCGAAGACGGCAAGACCATCCTGGCCGTGTACCCGAAGGGGCACGGCAAGGGGGCGATCATCCTGAAACGGAGCAGCGACGGCGGGAAGACGTGGAGCGACCGTCTGCCCACGCCGAAGTCGTGGGAGACGTCGCTCGAAACGCCCACCATTCACCGGGTGATCGACGCGAAGGGCACCAGGCGGCTGGTGCTGTTCTCCGGCCTGTACCCGATCCGCAGCTCGATCTCCGAGGACGACGGCAAAACGTGGAGCGAACTGAAGCCGATCTTCGCCCACGGCGGGATCGTGGCGATGGGCTGCGTCATCAAGCTGACCACGCCGGGGCACTACCGGGCCATGTTCCACGACGACGGCCGCTGCTTCGCCACCGACCCGAAGGCCCGCAAAATCGAGAAGCCCGCGAAGTTCACCCTGTACCAGACGCTCAGCACCGACGGCGGGCGGACGTGGGCCGAGCCGGAGGCCATCACCGCCAGCACCGAGTACCACTGGTGCGAGCCGGGGGCGGTGCGGTCGCCGGACGGCAAGCAACTGGCCGTGCTGCTGCGGGAGAACAGCCGCAAACACAACTCCGGGGTCATCTTCAGCACCGACGAGGGGAAGACGTGGACCGAGCCGCGGGAGGTGCCCGGTGCGCTCACCGGCGACCGGCATGTGTGCGGGTACGCCCCGGACGGCCGGCTTGTGGTCACCTTCCGCGACACCACCCTGGAAAGCCCGACCAAGGGCGACTGGGTGGCGTGGGTGGGGAAGTACGACGACATCGTCGGCGGCCGGGAAGGGCAGTACCGGGTGCGGCTGATGGACAACACCCACGCCTGGGACTGCGCCTACGCCGGGCTGGAGGTGCTGCCCGACGGCACGTTCGTCGGTACCACCTACGGGCACTGGTCGAAGGGCCAGCCGCCGTACATCGTCGGCGTGCGGTTCACCCTGGCCGAGTTGGACGAGTTGGCGAAACCCAAAAAGTAGGGTGGGTCCGTCGGCGTGAGCCGACGTGACCCACGTTGGGT
Organism: Fimbriiglobus sp.; assembly: GCA_022841795.1. GTDB lineage: Bacteria > Planctomycetota > Planctomycetia > Gemmatales > Gemmataceae > JALHQU01. Next base: position 17 of record JALHQU010000379.1, on the reverse strand, counting down.
AAGCCCGTGGGTCACGT
>JALHQU010000378.1 GCA_022841795.1 Fimbriiglobus sp. | reverse complement strand
GGAGCGTGAGCGACCGGAGGTTCATGCCCTCCGGTCGCTCACGCTCCCGGCTCGCCAAAAAAATTCCCTGGACGCGCCGGCCCTCTCCCGGAAATAACACCTGCCACCCCACCCGCCGCACGGAGGCGACGGCATGACGGCCACCCGGTCCCGCGCGGCCAGGGCGGTTCACACCGCCACCCGCGACGACCCCCGACCCGACTCCGAACTGCTCGCGCAGTTCGTCACCCACCACGATGCCGCCGCGTTCGCCGCCGTCGTTCACCGGCACGGCCCGCTGGTGTACGGCGTGTGTCGCCGCACGCTCGGGGCCACCGCGGACGCCGACGACGCCTTCCAGGCCGCGTTCCTGGTGCTGGCGCAAAAGGCCGGGGCGATCCCGTGGCGGGGCGGCCTCGGGCCGTGGCTGTTCGGCGTGGCCCACCGCATCGCCCGCAAGGCCCGGTTCCGCCGCGACCGCCGGTTCGCCGTGGAGAAACAGGTGGACGCCATGCCGCACCCGGAAACCTTCCCGCCGGACCCGATCGAATCCGACGAACTCAGCCGGGCGTTCGACGAGGAACTGGCGGCGCTGCCAGAGGACATGCGGCGGGCGGTGGTGCTGTGCGAGTTGCAGGGGCGGAGCCGACAGCAAGCGGCGAAGGAACTGCGGGTCGGCGAGGGCACGCTGAGCAGCCGGCTGGCGCGGGCCAGGAAGCTGCTCCGCGACCGGCTGGCGAAGCGGGGGTTCGGGCTGGTGATTCCGGCGACGGTGATGATCCCCGCGAAACTGACGGCGGCGACGGTGGGGCTGGTGAACGGGTCCGCCGGGGTGGTCCCGGCGGCGGTGGCGGCACTCACGCAGGAGGCGGTGAAAGCGATGACGATCTCGAAACTCAAGCTCGGGGCGGTGCTGGCGGCGGTGGCGGTCGGGGTGAGCGGGTACGGGCTGGCGGTCGGCGGGGATGACATCAAACCGCCGGCGAAGGCCGACCCGCAAGTGAAACAAGCAGCGAAGGTGGAACCGCCGGCAGCGGACAAGCCGAAGGGCCGGCTCGAACTGTCGCTCAGCCTGAAGTCCGGGTCGGACGCGGTGGCCACCGTCGGCGGGCAGGACGTGAGCCGCGCGGAGTTCGCCGACTACCTGATCCGCAAGCACGGGGCGAAGGAGATCGAGGGGTTCGTGAACAAGAAGATCATCGAGGCGGAGGCGAAGAAGCGGGGCGTGACGGTGACGGACGAGGAGGTGGAGCTGGCGTTCCTGCGGGCGATCGACCAGTTGAAGATGACGAAGGCCGACTTCGTGCGGACCATGCTGCCGAAAGCCGGCAAGACGGAAGCGGAGTGGCGGGACGACATCCTGCGGCAGCAACTGCTCCTGGAGAAGCTGAGTCAGGGCACGGCCGAGGCCGCCACCGACTTCGACGCCCGCAACCTGTTCGAGCAGAAGTACGGGGAGCGGCGGCGGGTGCAGCTCATCCAGTGGGCGAGCGAGGAGCAGGCGCGGGAGATGCACCCGCGGGTGAAGAAGGAACCGCTGCTGTTCGAGCAGTACGCCGTCCGCGTGCAGCAGCCGAACAAGCCGGAGGAGCGGCACGTCACCTTCGACAAGGGGCCGAACGCATACGGGGGGAACCCGGTGAAAGTGGCGGTGTTCAACCTGAAGGTGGACGAGGTGAGCGAGCTGGTCCCGCTCGAGAAGGGCTGGTGTACGCTGCGGCTGGTTGAGATCGTCCCCCCGGCGACGGACAAGAAGTATGACGACGAGAAGCCGGCGCTGCTGGAGGAAGCGAACAAGATGCGGCTGCAAATGGCGATCCCGAAGCGGTTCGAGGAACTGAAGAAGGACGCGAAGCCGGTGTACCACATCCAGCCGGAGCCGAAGACGTACCCGCAACCGCTGCCGGCGAAGAAGTGACGCGGCCGGAAAGTAGCAGGCACACTCCGTGTGCCGTCCGCGGACGGCACACGGAGTGTGCCTGCTACTTTTATCCCCGGTAGCCGATCTCTCGCAACAGCTCCGGCGTCAGCGCGAACGGCTCCCGCGGAATGGCGTCCAGGCGGAACATCGGCAGCAGCTCCTTCGCCGACACCGGGGTGACGATCGGCAGCCAGCCGCACGAGTACGCCAGCAGGCCGAGCAGCCGCTCGGCCGACACCCCGTTCGCCCGCAGTGCCGCCAGCCGCGTGTCCCCGTGCCGCTTCGCCAGCCGCCGGCCGTCCGGCCCGACCACCAGCGGCACATGCACAAAGTCCGGCGAGGTCAGCCCGAGCGAGCGGTACAACAGCAACTGCCGCGGGGTGCTGGTCAGCAGGTCGTCGCCGCGGACCACCTCCGTCACCCCCTCCGCCGCGTCGTCCGTCACCACCGCCAACTGGTACGCGGGCACGTCCGCCGACCGCCACACCACGAAGTCCCCACCGGCCCGTTTCAAATCCAGTTGCTGCGGCCCGGCGTACAGGTCGGTGAACGCCGGCGTGTCCGTCACGCGGAACCGCCATGCATACGGCACGGTGAGGCCCGCGGCGTCGGCGGCGCGGCGGTGGGCGCAGGTGCCGGGGTACGTCGGCCCCTCGTGGTCCTGGTGCGGGGCGCTGGCGGCGGACTGGATGTCCGTCCGCGTGCAGGTGCAGGGGTACACGAGGTCGAGTTGCTTGAGGCGTTCGAGCGCGGCGACGTGGTCGGCCAGCCGCTCGGACTGCACCACCGGCTCGCCGTCCCAGTCCAGCCCGAGCCAGCGGAGGTCGGCGGCGAGTTGCTCCTTCGCCCCCGGCCGGTTCCGCCACACGTCGATGTCCTCGACCCGCAGCCGCACCGACCCGCCGCGGGTGCGGGCGGACAGCCACGCGATCAGGTAAGTGCGGGCGTTGCCGACGTGCTGGGCGCCGGTCGGCGACGGGGCCAGCCGGCCGCGGACGGGAGGGGTCACTACTTTTCAGCCTTCGCCTGGTCGGCCAGCAATGACGCAACCAAATCTTGCACCCGGCCGACCTTTCGCTTCTTGGCTAGTGCCTCCAGCGCCGTGATCGTGTCCACCGGCAGGGACACGGAGAGCTGCTTCACCGGCGGCTTCTTGGCGGACACATGCACCGAGTGCAGCCGCCCCTGGTCGAACACGAACCGCACCCCGGACGGCAGCGTGACCTGATCCACGCCTTCGGTCGTGTCGTGCTCGGCGGCGATCCCGGCAGCCGCGAGCAGGCGGGTGAGTTCGTCGCGGGTCCGCGGCAGGTGCGGCAGAACGGCGTCCACCTCCGGCAGACCGACGGGGGACGGGTTCGCGGCCGCGACAGACATCATGGCGACCCGGTCCGCCCCGTCCGGCTGGCGGGTGACGGTCAGTTGCACCGGCCCGTACTTCACCACCCGCGGGTTCCGCTG
>JALHQU010000377.1 GCA_022841795.1 Fimbriiglobus sp. | reverse complement strand
CGTCGGCCCACGCCGACGGACCCACCCTACGGGCTGTGGCACGCCGGTTGCCTCCCACTCCGCGGAGGTTCCCGCCATGCCCCGCGTCACCGTCACCGTGTCCGCCAAACTCACCTACGTCAGCGACGACGGCCCCGGCGTTCGGCGGATTAAGGTCCGCGGCACGTTCCGCTACGTCGGCCCGGCCGGGAAGCCGCTCCGCGACGCCGCCGCCCTCGCCCGCATCACGGCACTCGCCATCCCGCCGGCGTGGGCGGACGTGTGGGTGTGCCCGACCGCCACCGGCCACATCCAGGCCACCGGCCGCGACGCCCGCGGGCGGAAGCAGTACCGCTACCACGCCCACTGGAGCAAAGCCCGCTCCGGCACCAAGTTCGGCCAACTGCTGGCGTTCGGCCGGGCGTTGCCGAAGTTGCGGGCGCGGGTGAACGCCGACCTTGCCCGAACCGGCCTGCCGCGGGAGAAGGTGCTGGCGGCGGTGGTGCGGCTGCTCGACGCCACCAAGCTGCGGGTGGGCAACGCCGAGTACGCCCGCACCAACAAGTCGTTCGGCCTGAGTACACTGCTCGACCGGCACGTCGTACCGACCGCCGGCGGGCTGACGATGAAGTTCCGCGGCAAGAGCGGGGTGTGGCACGAGCGGCGGGTGACGGACAAGCGGCTGGCGAAAGTGGTGAAGCGGTGCCGCGACCTGCCGGGCCAGGACCTGTTCCAGTACCTGGACGAAGCCGGCGAACAGCGGACGATCGGCTCGACGGACGTGAACGAGTACATCCGAGAAGCGGGCGGGGCGGAGTTCACGGCTAAGGTGTTCCGCACCTGGGCGGGCACGGTGGCGGCGGCGGTGCGGCTGGCCGCCGAGCCGGTGCCGGAAACGAAGGCGGCGGCGAAGCGGGCGATCGTGGCGGCGATCCAGGACGTGGCGGCAGAGTTGGGGAACACCCCGGCGGTGTGCCGGTCGAGCTACGTTCACCCGGCGGTGCTAACGGCGTTCGAGGCGGGCGGGTTGCAACTCCCGCCGAAGCGGGTTCGCGGGCTGTCGGCGGACGAAGCGGCGGTCCTCGGGTTCCTACGTCAGGCCGACGCCACCCGGTCCGGCTGAGTTAACCCGCGGGCGGTCAAATCGGGCAGCAGCACGTCCAGAATCAGCCCGATCCACGGGTTGTAATCGTGCAGCAGGATCACGTCGCCGGGGCGGACGGCGGCGAGCAACTCGGCGGCGCACTGCTCGGCGTCGGCGTCCGACCGCACTCGCCAGTCCCCGCTATCCAGGGTCCACCCCACCGGCGTCAGCCCGAGCCGCCGGCACGCCCACCGCAGCGGTAGCGTCCACCGTCCGAGCGGCGGGCGGAACACGGTCGGCTCCACCCCAATCACCTCGGCCACCGCCCGCTGGCACCCGGCCAGTTCGTCCATTGCCGAACGGAACCCGAACCACCGCGGTCGCGGGTGGGTGAACGTGTGGTTGCCGACGGCGTGCCTGGTGCCGTGAATCCGCCGCACCACGTCGGCCGCGGCCGGCACCCGGTTGCCCAGCACGAAGAACGTCGCCCGCACGTCGAACTGCTCCAGCCGGTCGAGGACAGCCGGGGTGTGGGCCGGGTGCGGGCCGTCATCGAACGTCAGCCGCACGCGGCCCGTCATCCGGCCGGCCGGGCGGCGGAAGAACGGGGTGCGCACGAACCGGGGGGCGGGCGGTGTCATCGGGGTGTCATCATACCGGCGGATTCGGTCGCCGCCCGGCCCGGCCGTCCGTATCCCTTCCGCCAGACGGAGGGCCGCGGATGACCGGCGCGACGATCGGGCCGTGGAAGCTGGGCGACGAGGTCGGCCGCGGGCCGCTCGGGGTGGTGTACCGCGCCACCGACGCCGCCGACCCCGGCCGCGTCGCGGCGGTGAAGGTGCTCACCGCACCCCTCACCTGCACCCCCGAGTTCCTCCTCCGCTTCCCGGGGGAGATGCTGCCGCTCCAGCAGCTGCGGCACCCGAACGTGGCCCGCTTCCTCGGCAGCGGGGTCCACACCGGGCTGGGGTATTACGCATCCGAATGGATCGACGGGACGGACCTGGCGGCTCGAATCAAAACGGCCAAACGGGAGGATTCGCCCGGCGGGTGGCCGACGGCGGTGCTCGGGCTGGCGGCGGAAATCGCCCGCGGGCTGAAGCACGGGCACCACCGCAACACCCTGCACCGCGACCTGAAGCCGACGAACGTGCGGATCACCGCGGACGGCACGGTCACGCTCACCGACTTCGGGGTGGCGAAGGCGATCAACCTGCCGCCCATGTCGTTCGACCCAGACCCGTTCGGGTCGGCCGGGTTCCTGCCGCCGGAATATTTCACCGGCCGGCCGCTCACCCGCCGGTCCGACCTGTACTCGCTCGGGTGCGTGCTGTACGCCGCCGTCACCGGCCGCCCGCCGTACACCGCCGGCAGCGTGGCCGAGTTCATGCACAAGCACTGCTACGTGCTGCCCGACCGCCCGTCCCAGTTCTGCCCGCGGCTGCCGCCCGAGTTCGACGACCTGATTTGCGGGCTGCTGCACAAGGACCCGGCCCGCCGCCCGGCGTCGGCCGCCGCCGTGCTGGAGGCGCTCGACCACATCCGCGGGAAGGTGGAGCGGAAGGGGGAGAAGGTGGCGTGGCCGGCGGCGGTGGCCGCCGACGAGCCGGCCGAGGCGGGCGATGTGCCGGAGGTGGCCGAGTACGACGCCTCCCGCCCGCTCATGTCCCGCCCGTGGGTGGTCATTCCGCTGTTCCTGCTGCTGGTGGGCGTCGTCGCCACCATTTACTTCTGGCCGCGGCCGACCGCCGAGGAGCTGTTCGCCCGCGCCCGCCCGCTGATGGAGTCGAGCGACCCGGCCGACTGGGAGCGGGCGATGAACGACTACCTGGACCCGCTCGCCAGCAGCTTCCCCGGCCAGTACGCCGACGAGATCCAGGCGGTGAAGACGAAGGTGCGGGACCACCGCGGGCAGCGGCGGGCGCTGGCCGACGGCCAGAAGGACCGGCCGGCGAGCGAGGCCGAGCGACTGTACCGGCGGGGGCTGGCGCTGGCTCAGGTCGGGGACGTGGCGGCGGCCCGGCGGGTGTGGGCGGGGCTGGCGGCCGGGTTCGCCGGGTCGGAATCAGACGTCCGCTGGGTGAAGCTGGCGGCGACCGGGGCGGCGGAGTTGGCCGGCCGGGAGCCGGCGAACGAGGAGCAGCGGCTGGGCGAAGTGGCGGCGGCGGCCGAGCGGGCGAAGGCGGCCGGGTCGGACGCGCTGGACGCGCTCGAGCAGGCGTACCTGGACGACCCGCCCGCCCTGGCGGTGGTGCGGAAGGCGCGGGGGAAGTAAGATCACGGTGCGTGTACCCGACCGCCGACGGCGGTCGGCGGGCCGCCCCCCAGGGCGGGCCCGACCAGAAGTTGGG
>JALHQU010000376.1 GCA_022841795.1 Fimbriiglobus sp. | reverse complement strand
TCCCCGGCACGTTGGCCGCGGCCGGCGGCACCCCCGCTCCGCCCGGCTGCGGCGGGATCACCCCGGCCGGGTACCCCTGGGCCGGCGGCGGAGCGGCGGGCACAGCCGCCGGGTACCCCTGGGCCGGCGGGGGCGTGGTCGGGTACACCGCTTGCGGCACCACCGGGTAGTTGGTGGCGGGCACCGCCGGCACGCCGGCGGTCGGCACCGGGGCGGCCACCGGGTTGTGCCCGTACACCGCGCCGGGGTAGTACGTCGGGGCGATGGCCCCGGTGCCGGACAGCGGCAGGTACGCCGGGGCCGGGCCGGTGATGTGGTCCAGGCACAGGTCGCCGGCCGCCTTGCCGCGGAGCACGTCCGGGCTGACGCCGGACACGTTCGCCAAGTCGGTGATGCTCCAGCTCATCTTCTTCGCCTCGGCGGCGAACACCGCCCGCATGTCGGCCACGCTCCGCATGATCCGCGGGGTCATGATGAAGATGACCTCCCGCCGCTCCTGCACCTGGGTGCGGAAGCGGAACGCCGCCCCCACCCACGGCAGGTCGCCCACCCACGGGATCTTCCGCTCCTGCTTGTCGTCCCGCTTGCTGATCAGCCCGCCGAGCACCACCGTCTCCCCGTCCCCGGCCAGCACCGTCGTCTCCACCGTCTGGGTGTCGATGGCCGACGCCAGGATGCCGTTACCGATCTGCACCTGCGTCTGGCTGACGCTCGACACCTGCGGCTCCACCCGCATCAGCACCTGCCCGTCCGGGCTGATCCGCGGGGTCACCCGCAGCACCACCCCGATGGGCGTGTACTCCACGCTGTTCTGCACGAACCCCTGGGCGTTCAGCGTGCTGGACGTGATCTGCGGGAAGTTCTGCCCCACCTGGAAGAACCCGGTCTGGTTGTCCGCCAGGGTGAGCGACGGGCGGGACAGGATGTCCAGCCGCCCCTGCGCCTTGAGCGCGCGGATGAGCAGGCTGAACGTGTCCGACGCGGCCGACAGCACCAGCCCGCCCACCCCCAGCGTCGGGCTGGTGCGGCCGGTGCCCAGGTTGCCCAGCCCCTGGAACCCGACGATGTTCGACCCCGCGTTGGCGGTGTTCGGCAGGGCGGCGGTGGTGTTGAAGTTGAACCCGGGGTTGCCGGGGGTGCCGCCGGGGGTGGCCCCGCCGCGGGCGAACAGCACGTTGCTCTGCAGCCCCACGTCCACCCCGAACTCCTCCTGGTTGCTCAGCCGCACCTCGGCCACCAGCACCTCCACGTACACCTGCGGCGGGGCGGCGTCCACCAGTTGGATGAGCCGCAGGATCTCGGGCAGCAGCGCCGGCGTCGCCCCGACGATCAGCTGGTTGGTGATCGGCTCGGCGGTCACCAGGAACGAGGTTCGCTGGGTGCCGGTGAACGTGGCCGCGCCGGTCAGGTTCTGCAGGTTGTTGCTGAACCCGGTCACCGTGGGCAGGAAGTTGGTCAGCGCGGTGGCCACGTCGGCCGCCGCCGCGTTCTTCAGCTTCACCACCTCGGTCAGCACCTGCGGCACGTCCACCGCCTCCAAGCGGCGGATGACCGAGTCCACCAGGTCCAGGTCGTTCTGGCTGCCGCCGACGATGATCGAGTTCGTCCGCGTGTCCACCGTCAGCCGCAGGTCGATGAGCGCCGACCCGTCGCCCGGCGCGCCGGTGAGGGTGAGCAGCGGGCGGGTGGTGCCCTGCGTCTGGGCGGTGCCGAACGCCCCCTGCTGCCCGAACGCCCCGGCCCCGGTTTGCTGCTGCCGGCTGAACAGGCTGATGAGCAGCTGCTGCACGGCGGTAGCGTCCGCCTTCTTCAACTGGAACAGCTTGACGTACGACTTGGCCGCCGCCACCCCGTCCAGCTCGGTCACCAGCGCCTCGATCATCTTCATCGTCTTCTCGGGCGCGGCGATCACCAGCGCGTTGATCCGCGCGTCCGGGGTGATGCTCACGTCCGCCAGCACGCCCGAGTCGGCCACCGGACGGCCGAGCGCGTCCCGCAGCCGCAGCACGGTCGTCTTGGTGGACGCGGTGGTGCCGCCGGTGAGCTGGATTTGGCCGGCCCCGAACCCCTGCTGCTGGCCGAACTGCTGCTGCTGGCCGAACGCCCCGCCGGCGCCGGTGGCGAACGGGCTGGTCTGCGTCTGGGCGCCGCCGCTGCTGGTGGCCGACGCCTGCGGGTTGTACACGTTGTTCTGCAGCACCTCGAACAGGATCTGCGCCATCTCGCTGGCGAACGCGTTCCGCAGGCGGATCACCTTGATGTCGTTCACCGCCCCGTTCGCCCCCGGCTCCACGTCCAGCAGCTCGATGAACGCGGCGATGTCCTTCTGGTCGGCCGGCCCGGCCTGCACCAGCACCGCGTTGTTCGCCGTGTCCACCGTCACCTGTAGGTTGTTCCCGGTGTCGGACGGGTACCGCAGGCGGAACAGGTTCAGGATCTGCTGCTGGACGATGGCCGCACTCGCCCGCTTCAGGCGGTACGGCACCGGCTGGAGGGCGTTCGTGTTCGGCTGGTCGAGCAGCTTGATCTGCGCGAGAATCACCTCCTCGCTCGCCTTCGGTGCGCCGAGCAGGATGGCGTTCAGCCGCGGCAGCGGGAACAGCACCACCTGGCCGAGCACCTGGTTCTGCACGTTGAACCCGCCGAACGCCTGCGTCCGCTGGATGATCGTCAGCCCGCTGCCCTGCGGCTGCAGGCGGGTGAAGATCTGGGTGAGGTCGTTCACCGTCTGCGTCGAGTCGGCGTTCTGCAGCGGAACCACCTTCAACTCGACCAGCGACTCGCGTTTGAGGGTGGGCAGCAGCGCCTTGATGACCCCGATGATCCGCTGCAACTCCTCCTCGTTGCGGGCGCGGATGACCAGTTGGGTGCCGTCCGGCGACACGATGGCGGTCGTGTCCGGGTTCGGGGCGGTGATGACCGCCGCTGGCGGCGAACCAGCCGGCGGCTGGACGCGGCCGGGCTGACCGGCCGGCGATTGCGGCTGACCGGGCTGCGGCTGGGTGGCCTGGGCCTGGTACACGCCCGACGGCGGGTACGCCGGGGCCGGCGCCGCCGTCGGCGCCAGGTCGGCCATCGCGTTCAGGTACAGCAGCCGCTGGGGCGGCGCCTCGTAGTGCGCCGCCAGCCGCACGTCGAACGGCCGCGGGCCGTGGTGCGAGGTGTTCGTCGGGTATCCGTCGTCCGGCTGTTCGGCTTCCGGGTCGAACAGGAGCGACGGGGTCGAAGGGGCGTCCATGCCCGCGTAGTCAAAAGGGCGGGGGCCTCCTCCGCCGCCGTCGTAATAGGCGGTGATCTCCGCGCTCCGCTGGGCCCGCCCGCCGCGGCCGCCGCCGGTCGCCCCACCGCGACCGCCACCACCCATCCCGCCGCCAAAGTTGCCGGCCCCGCCGCGGCCGCCGCCGAGGTTGCCCA
>JALHQU010000375.1 GCA_022841795.1 Fimbriiglobus sp. | reverse complement strand
GGGTCCGCCGCACGGCAATCGCGGCCGGGGTGGTCGGCGTATTCCTGTTGGGTGCGGCCGCCGGCTGGGTGCTGAAGCCGACGCCGGAGCCGCAGTTCGTGTCCGTCCCGGTTCCGCCGCCCGAGCCGCCGGCGGACGACCCGCCGCCCCGCGGGCCATCGGCCGGTGAGTTGGAATTGAAGGCGGAGCTGTCCGACGACCGGGCGGAGGTGGCCCGATTGTACCGCGAGGCCGGCGACCGCTACCTGGCGGACGACAAGGACTACGCCCAGGCCGCCCGCTGCTACCGCCTTCACCTACAGGCGGCCGACGCCGAGGTGCGGAAGGTGTCGGCGGCCGACTCGTGGCTGCTCATCAGCATGAAAGAGACGCAGTGATTTGGCGAGCCGGGAGCGTACGTGGCGAGCCGGGAGCGTGAGCGACCGGAGTCTTGAATGCTCCGGTCGCTCACGCTCCCGGCTCGCCGGTCAAAACCCAGGAGATCCCCATGCACCTGCTGTTGCTGATCCTCACCCTGGCCCAATCGGACAAGCCGAAGGCCGACCCGCCGGCGGGGGCCGACGCGGCCATCGCGTCCGCCCTGCGGAACCACCCGGACGTGCGGGTGGCCGAGGCCAACCGCGTGTTGGCCGAAGCGGAGCTGGAGCAGACGAAGCTGGCGGTAACGAAGCGGGTGTCGGCGGCGTTCGCGAAGATGGAGGCGGCGAAGCTGAAGTACCAAGCACGGGCGGAGGCTGAGCAACATGTGAAGAGCGTTGGGGTGAAAGTCGAATCGCTCCAGGCTGCCGCCCTCACCGCGGACGCGCGGGCCGAGGTGGTGATCGCCGACGAGGAGATGAAAGCGTCGGTGGGATCGGCCAAGGGGCCGGCGACTGCCGCCGAGGGGGTAGCGGTGGCGCTCAAGCAGCACCCGGACATCAAGGTGGCCGAGGCGAAGGTGGCGGTGGCCGCGGCCGTGCTGGACCAGGCGCGGCTGGCCGTCACCCAGCGGGTGGGGCCGGCGTTCGCCCGCATCCAGGCGACAAAGGTGAAGGTGGCGACGGCAGAGGACAGCCTCAACCACACCGCCGGGCTGGTGAAGAAGGGGTTCGCCCCGAAGTCGGAGTCCGATCGGGCGGAGGCGGCGGTGCAGGCGGCGAAGGCGGAGTTGGCGGCGGCCGAGGCGGATCTGAAGGCCGTCACCGGCGGGGGCGAGAAGCCAGCTAACGTCGTGGTGTTTAAGTACCCCGAGTCGTCGGCCAATTACCTCAAGTACGTCCATATGGGCGATGCGCTCCCCCCCGCCCCGGCCGGCAGCGTCGCCGACAAGCTGCGGGCGGTGATCGACAAGAAGGTGAAGCTGCCGGAGCAGAAGGAGGTGTTCTTCACGAAGGCGGTCGAGACGCTGAAGACGGCGGCCGTCATCGATTTCACCGTCCGTCTGCCGAACCACACGCAGTTCACCGAACGGGGGCTGAACGTGCCGGCCGGGGAGATGACCGTGTCCGCGTGGACGGAGTTGATGCTGGACGAGTTCAACGTCGGGCGGATCAAGTACGCGTTCTACGTCCGCGAGTACGGGCTGCTGCTCACCGCCGTCGATTCCGCCCCGCCCGGCGCGCTCACCCTGACCGAGTTCGCCCGCCTGGTGCGGGCGGAGAGGGAGGAGAAGAAGGCCGAGCCGAAGAAGTGAGCCGCCCTGTCTTCCGTGGCACCGGCGGCCCGCCGGTGTTTCAACCCACCGGCCGGCGGCCGGTGCCACGAAGAAAAGACCCACCGGCGGGCCGCCGGTGCCACGGAAGAATACGTCACACCGCGTCGATGTGGTCCACCTTGGCCGCCACCCGCTCGGCGGTGAGCACGTCCAGGGTGTCGCGGGTCACCTGCACCACCAGCAGCAGGCGGTAGGCGAAGAACCCGAACGCGATCAGGAACAGGATGCCGTGCAGCACCTGCCCGACCACCCACCCGCCGCTGTTCACCGGCTGGCCGTCGAAGATGATGCTGATGGCGAACCGGAACAGGCAGGTGAGCAGCAGCACCCAGAACACCCGGCTGATGGACTTGCCGGCGTCGGCCGCGAACCTGTAGTTCTTGCCCAGCTCGGCGTACGTCTGGGTGAGCTGGCACAGGAACACCAGCCGGGCGAACTCGAAGATGCCGGCCGCCACCCCCAGGATGGGGAAGGCGTACCGGAACACGATCCGCGTCGGCGCGTCGGTGAGCAGGAACATGTTGGTGCACAGGCCGAGGGTGTAGTACGCCAAATCCAGCGACTTGTACCCCTCGTCCACCGGCGGGGCCGCGTCCACGTTCAGCACCCGGTTGACCGCCAGCCCGAGTGTGGCGGCCACGCAGATGATCTGCCCGGCGGTGGCGAGCAGCCCGAACAGGGCGATGTGCCGGGGCAGCTTCGGCCCCTTCAGCGCCACCCCGAACCCGATGGCGATGACCAGCATGGACAGCCCGCCCAGCCCCAGCCCGAGCATGGCCAGCGGCCCCATCACCGCACCGAACGACGTGCCCATGGCCGTCAGCACCACGTACCCGACCAGGGCGGCGAACACCGCCAGCGCCCCCAGCGCGTACCCGGTGGCCCCGTACTGCAGCCACTGGAGCGCGATCCGCCCCCACTTGCACTGCTCCTGAATCTCCTCGTACTCCTCCTCCTCGGTCGCCTCCTCCTCGTCCATCTGGGCCAACTGCTCCCGCACCTCCTTCCGCCGCACCGCCGCCTGCTTCGCCTCCTCGGCCGACGCCATCTCCGCCTCCGCCACCGCGTCCAGCACCATCGTCGGCCGGCGGACCTTGCGGGCCGGCGGTTTCGCCGGGGCCGCGGTCGGCTTGGCCGGGGCCGGCTTCGGCTTGGCCGCGCCGGTGATCGGTGACGGGGCCGGCGGCGGGGCCACCGGCTCCTCCACCACCTGCAGCAGGGTCTTGCACTTCGGGCAGCGGACGGTGGCCGCCGTCGGCGGCAGCCGGAGGACGGACTGGCAGGTCGGGCAGGTGACCAGGTCGGACACGGGCGAACTCCTCCGGCGTCGTCTGAGGGGGCGGAACTCGTGAACCAACCTTAGCACGGCGCTCACCGCCGTTACACCCCGGTCGGCGGGGCGCGACAATTCGCGCCCGGCCTTCCGCCGGCGCGAGCCGGGCGGGCGAAAATGACGGAAATTTCCGCACCCCACCCCCCGCCATTCTAAGTTGGAACCGTCCGCCCTTGACATCCCCCCTCCTTCGTTCCCGAACTTTTTTCCCGCCGGGTGGCCCACCAGTCATGGAACAGTTGACCCCGCAGTTGATGAACCGGCTGGTGTTCGCCGTCATCATGCACGGGCTGAACGACGCCCAGACCACCCTCGCCCTGGGGGTGCTGAGCGACGCGCTCAAGCACGACAACTCGCAGGTCCGCGAGCTGGCGGTGGTGGCGCTGGCCGACCTGTCGGTGTCCCCGGCCAAGCGGGTGACCCCGCTGGCGGCCGGGCTGAAGGACCCGAACCCGCGGGTGCGGCGGCGGGCCGCCCGCGCCCTCGGCGACCAGGGGGTGGCGGCCGGGCACGCCCTGACCGAGCTGACCGGCGGGCTGGCCGACACCGACCCGAGCGTGCGGCGGGATTGCGCCGGGGCGATCGGCCGGCTCGGGCCGCTCGGCCA
>JALHQU010000374.1 GCA_022841795.1 Fimbriiglobus sp. | reverse complement strand
CGCTCTTCCGATCTCCGTTGAGCGAACCCCGTGGGTCACGGTCCCGTCACCGGGACCGGACCCACCCTACCAGACCCGCTCCTGCCGGGCCGTACTCTTCCTCACCGGGCTGAACCGATGTCCGCGATCGGCACATTTTCCGCCGCTTTGCCGGGGCCGATTCCGTTCCAGGCGGAATCCGCAACTAGGCTGTCCGACGGGGACGACCGCAAGCTGGCCGAGACCGCCCGCGGGTTCGAGGCCGCCCTCCTGGGCCAACTGCTCAAGGAGATGCGGACCACGGAAGATCCGGAAGGCGGGCTGTTCCCCGGCGACACCGGCGACGTCCACGGCGGGCTGTTCGACCTGTACATGGGCCAGTACCTGGCGGACGCGGGCGGGGTGGGCATCGCCGCCACCATCGACCGACAACTGCGGACCACCTATGCACCCGCAACCGGACACGGACCTCCGCCCGCTGGCGGAACAGTTGCTGGAACAGTTGGCGGTTGAGGAGGGGTTGCTGCGGCACGCCCGCGAGGGGGTGATGGGGCTGTACGCCGCCCTCCGCAAAGGGGACATGCCGGCGGTCCAGGCGATGCTGCCGGCGAACGACGCGCTGGCCGTGCGAATGGCGGCGGCGGCCGAGCAGCGGCAGGCGGCGGCCACCCGGCTGGCGGTCGCCGTCGGGCTGGCGGGCGAGAGCTTCACCCTGGCTTCCCTGGCTGATCGCACGCCCGAGCCGTTCCGCTCCGGCCTGCTCGCCACCCGTTCGAAGCTGCGTGACCTGACCGCCCAGGTGGACCAATTTCGGGCGGCGAACGCAAATCTGATCGACCGCCTTCGATCTTACTTCCGCGACGTTCTGTCGCCGGCGTCGGCCGCGGACACCCCGGTGCGGTACGGCCCGTCCGGGTCGGTGATCGCGGCGGCGGCACCCGGTTCCGCCGTCGTCGTCAGCGGGTGACCCGACATGAACTCGTTCCCGATCGGCATCTCGGCCCTGCTCGTCGGCCGCCGCGGGATGGACGTGGTCGGCCAGAACATCGCCAACGCCACCACCCCCGGCTACCGCCGCCAGTCGCTTCAGACCACCTCCCGCACCACCGCCGGGTTCGGCTCCGGCGTCGAGGGCGTCCGCCTCGTCCGGTACGACGCCCCGCCGCTCCGCTCCGCCATCATCGCCGGGAACAGCGGGCAGTCGGACGCCACCGCCCGGCTGGACGCCCGCCGGCAGGTGGAGACGGCCCTCGGGGAGGGGGACGGGAGCGTCGGCGGGAAGCTGGAGAAGCTGTTCAACGCGGTCGAGCGGATGAGCACCCGGCCGAGCGACTCGGCCACCCGCCGCGAGCTGTCCGCCGCCGCCAACGAGCTGGCGAAGCAGTTCAACACCGTGTCCGGCGACCTGGACCGCCTCCGCACCGATGTCGGCCGGCAGGCGAATCAGACCGTGACCGAGGTGAACTCGCTCACCTCCCGCATCGCCGACCTGAACAAGCGGATCTACGCGGTCGAAATCCAGAACCAGCCGGCGAACGAGCTGAAGGACCAGCGGGACCAGTTGATCGACGACCTGTCGAAGAAGGTGGACGTCCGCACGGTGCAGCAGGACTACGGGGTGGTGAACGTGATCGGCCGCGACACTGCCCTGGTGGTGAGCGACACGACCAACCAGCTCGCGATGACCACGGATTCGGCCGGGCTGCTCCAGGTGACGGTCGCCGGGGACACCACGCCGGTGCGGTTCGACGGCGGGCAGCTCGGCGGGCTGATCCGCGAGTACAACCAGGACATCCCGGCCACCTCCGCCCGGCTCGACGTGCAAGCGATTCAGTTGGCGAAGGCGCTGGACAAGATCCAGGCCACCGGGCTGGGCACGAGCGGGCCGCTGACGTCCGCCGTCGGCACCCGCGGGGTCGGCGACCCGACGCAGCCGCTCGCCACCCAAAACCTGCCGCTCGGCATCGCCGCCGGCACGCTCACCATCAGCGTCACCAACACGGGCACGAACGCCCGCACCGCCTCCGCGGTCACCATCGACCCGGCGACGATGAGCCTGAACGACGTGGCCGCGGCGATCACCGCCGGCACCGGCGGGGCGGTCACGGCGACGGTGGACCCGCCGCAGAACGTGCTGCGATTCACGGCCGCCGCCGGGATCAAGTTCGACTTCGCCGGCCGCCCGGACAGCCCGCCGGCGGCCGAGTTCGCCCCGCCCACGGTGGCCGACACCGACACCGGCGGGGCGCTCGCCGCCCTCGGGGTGAACACCCTGTTCTCCGGCGTGTCAGCCGGCACCATCGCCGTCCGCCCGGAACTGCTCGCCGACCCGAATCGGCTCGCCGCCTCCCGCTCCGGTCAGTCCGGGGATTCGTCCAATCTGGACCGCATGGCCGCGGTGCGAGAGCAACCGCTGATCGCCGGCCGCACCCTCGCCCAGGATTACATCGACCTGGCCGCGGCCGTCGGCACGCAGGTGTCGTCGCTGGACGACTACCAGACGGCTCAGGCCGGGGTGCTAAAGAACCTGGCCGCCCAGGAACTGGCCATCGGCGGGGTGAACATGGACGAGGAGCTGGTGTCGCTGCTCGACTACCAGCGGATGATCGAGGGGGCCACGAAATTCATGTCGGTGGTGAACTCGTCGCTCGACACCATGTTCAGCATCTTGAACTGATCCGGACCGCGGGCAAATCCCGCCGCGAACCGTTCGATGATACCCGCGATGCCCACCCTTCCGGGCAGTGCGGTGTCGCGCCATGAACGTGCGGGTGACCAGCCAGACGCAATCGGCCAACGCCGTCTTCTTCCTGCGGCAGCAGGCGGGGGAAGCGGCCAAGTACCAGGACCAGCTGTCGTCCGGACTGAAGGTGAAGGCGGCGTCGGACAACCCGGCGGCATTCGCCGCCGTGTCGCAATCCCTCGCCATCAGCAAGCGGACAGGCACCTACCAGCAGACGATCACCGACGCCACCGCTGACCTGAACTCCGGGGTGTCGTCGCTGGTGGACGCCGGGCAGGTGGTGGGCAAGGCGAAGCAGCTGGCCATCAGTGCGGCGAACAGCGGGAACGACACGGCCGAGTACGAGGCGTACGCCACCGAGGTGGATTCGCTGATCGACCAGATGCTGGACATCGCCAACCGGACGAACGACGGGCGGTACCTGTTCGGCGGCACCGCCGACGGGGCCAAGCCGTTCCGCATCGACACCCGCACCCCCGGCGGGCGGCCGGCCACCATCGCGTACGACGGGGCGGCGGAACGGGCGAGCGGGCGGATCGGCCCGTCGCAGACGGTGGACACCAAGTTCGTCGGCAGCCAGGTGTTTCAGGCAACCGGGGCGGACGTGTTCGCCGAGTTGATCGCCCTACGGGACGACCTGCGAAACACCACCCTGCCGCCGGGCACGAAGGCGAAGGCGATCAGCGCCCGCATCGGCACGCTGGAAGCGGCGCAGAAGCAACTCGGGTCCGTGACCGGCGAGCAGTCGGCGGCGCTGGCCGGGATGGAAGCGCTGCAAGAGCGGCTGGTGGACCTGAAGCTGAACGCCGACAGCCGGGTGACGGACCTGGCCTCGACGGACATCGCCGAGGCAGTGGTGAAGCTGAAGGAGCAGGAGGCGGCGTACCAGGCGACGCTGGGCGTGACCAGCCGGCTGCTCCAGCCGAGTTTGCTCGACTTCATCCGCTAAAAAGAGAACCGGCGGCGCGGACAACCAATATTTTTTATAAAACAAC
>JALHQU010000373.1 GCA_022841795.1 Fimbriiglobus sp. | reverse complement strand
ACACCTGAACCGGCCCCTCAACGCCCTCTCGCCGCCCGGAACCGGGCGGATAAGCTGCCTTCCCCGCGCCACACTTCTCAACCGACGGGCGCCACACTTCTCGACCGGAGTTTACAGACCGACGTGTCCACCGAGGCAAGCACCGCCGGGTACGCGAACACCGCCACCTCGGCCGCCACCTCCGGCCGGTCCGGCAACCGCTGGTCCGGCAGCTACTCGGTGTGGTCGGCGGACAGCTCGACCGCCGGCGGGTCGTCGTCCGACACCTACACCGGCACCCGCGGCCGCACCGCCGGCACCGTCACCCTGAAGGCCGGGACGAACTCCGGGTCGAACACCGCCACCGGCGGCTCGACGTCCACGTCCTCCGCGTCCGAGGTCGGCAACACCGCCGCCGGCACCTACACCCAGACCGCGAGCGGCACCGTCACCTCGGCCGGCAGCCGCGGCTCGTCCGTCGCCGCCACCCACACCAACCTGGCCTACGGGTCGGTGGTGACGACCGGCGGCAGCACCGCCACCGCGTCCGACTCGGCCACCGACCGCTCGTCCTCCAACGGGTTCGGCGACAGGTACGACGGGTACTACACCTCGTCGTCCGGCCGCACCGTCACCGCCGCCCAGTCGTCCTCCTCGTCGTCGTCCGCCGCCACCACCGCCTGGGTGGGCGGCTCGCTGCTCGACCAGACGTCGGCGACCCGATCCGCCTCGGCCACCTCATCCGTCTCCGACACCACCGGCCGGGCGAGCGAGGGCGACCTGGACACCGGCGACTACGAGCAGTCCGAGACCGCCGCCCGCACCGCCTCCGACCAGTCGTCCTCGTCCGCCTCCGGGTCGAACTCCGAGGCCGGCACGTACACCCGCTCGGCCGCCGCCGCCGCCACCGCCTCGTCCGCCGTCACCCACACCCTGGCCGGCAACGTGTTCTCCGGGGCGTACTCGCAGGGGTCCACCGGCACCAGCACGGCCACCAACACGGCCACCTCCGGCGCCAACTACACCCGCGGGGCGGCCACCGCCGCCCAGACCGGCTCGGCGTCCGCGTCCGACCGCGGGGCGCCGGCGGCCACCCTCACCGGCAACGACCACACCGGGGCGTACACCCGCACCACCGGCGGCACCAGCACCGCCACCGCCGTGCAGGCCGGCACCGACCAGGGGGTGTCGCAGACGCGGACCGAGACCACCACCGCCACCGCCGCCGACGTGCTCACCGGCAACGCCCTGTCCGGAGCGTACACCCAGACGTCGTCCGGCACGACGACCAAAACGTCGCCCAAGTCGGGGGCGGACGCCCGCGGCACGTTCACCGGCACCGACACGTCCACCGGCTCGTTCACCCGGACCGAATCCGGGAACGCGGACATCGGGTCGGCCGGCTGGTCGCGGACGTCGTCCGGCACGCACACCGTCACCCAGTCGGGCGGGGACGGCACGTCCACCTACGCGGCGGTGACGGCCGGGGTGGGCACGTCGAGCGAGAGCGGGGCGGTGGACGGGGTGAGCGGGGCGAGCGGGCGGACGGCCACCGCCTCGTTCAACCAAACGCTCACCGAGACCGGGGCGGCGCCGGGGGCGAGCTACACCCTGGCGTGGGCGACGGGCGGGTCGGGCACCGACACCGAGGGCGTGAACGCGGCCAGCGGGCTGGTGACGGCGGGCCACACCGAATCGAGCACCGCCAGCCTGCACGCCACCGGGGCGGACGGGCCGAGCAACTGGTACACCCTGGACAAGACCACCGCCAGTTCGGCCGGCAGCACGCAAGTCGCCGACCCGGACAGCGGGCTGTACACGGCCGGCGGGTCGGCCGGCACCAGCTCGACCGCGGTGGAGTCGGCCGGGCACGGCAGCTTCACCAACACGTTCACCGAGATCCTGTCCGACAGCGGCAGCAGTGCGGGCACGGGCAGCGTCGGCGGCGGGTGGTACACGCTCAGCCAGTCGGGCACGCGGACGGCGTTCTTCACCGACTGGGGGACCGGGTCGGCGGGCACGTTCGACGTGCGGGAGACGAGCACCGGGGGGTACACGAACACCACCCGCGGGTACGCCGGGGTGGCGGTGAGCACGGCGGTGGAGACGGCGACGACGACCGACACCGCCACCCAGACGCTGAGCGGCGGCAGCGACTTCACCCTGACGGCGAGCGGGGTGGACGCGTCGACGGCCACCACCACCGCGAACGCGGTCACCGGGGCGACGACGGTGGCGGCGGCCGGGGCGGACGTGTACACCCTGACCGAGACGGGGACGGCGGGCGGCGGGGCGTTCACCCAGACGGTGACCGGCACCGACACCTACGTGGAGACGCACACCGGGAACGAGGCCGCGCAGCTCGACGCGGGCACCACCACCGGCGGCGGCACCTGGACGCGGACCGCCTCCGGGCCGGGTTCCACCCTGAGTAGCGGCAGCGGGACGAACGCGTACACGCACACCACGGCGGCGAACCCCATCGCCGGGGTGTTCGGGCAGGCGCTGTCCGGCCAGACCCGCTACCAGTTGGTGCAGCGGTTCGAGGACGTGTCCAACGCGAACGCCGGGGCCTCCCCCGGGCACGTCAAGTTCAAGACCCACGGCCTGCCGTTCCGGGATCCGAGTGTAGTCGCAATTGAAGGACCTGACGGCGGGACACGCGGTGACAAGAAAGGTTACACAGTTTATTATGACGACAACACTTCCAGGCGAGAATTTCTGACCGATGCACAGGCTCAGGCTTACTCTGAGCAGGCAAAAGCCGGCACATATGGCAAGTTAGGCGGCAAAGTAGTCATTCCGAAGTCGATGGGAGAGAATCAAGATGAGTTAAAGGCCAAGTCGCCCGAAGCACTGAAAGAGCGGTGGGGATACACTGACAACGCGAAGGCCCGCGAAGAAAATGAATGGAACAAACTGACGGAAGAGGAACGAGCTGAAAAGCGGTTCCGCGGCATGGGGGAGGCGCACGTCAGTCTCGGTGGCGGGTTCGGTCTGCGTGTGAAGCTTACCGATTCCGGCATCACAACCGAACTGACGCTAACAATCCAGTACAAGGACATCCTCTACAAGCAGTGGGTAGAGGCGGCGAATCGAGAAGTGGACGCGATGAACAAGGTGGCGGTCGCGTCCGCCTATTGGGCGTCGCTGAAATCCGGAAGGGCATCGGACAGCGAGATCGCGGCGGCCAAGGCGGCGGAGGCGGAAGCGACTCGAAGGCATAACGAGGCTACGGCTGAGACTAAGCGGCTGGCCGCTGCCTACGATGCGGCTCCGAAAACCCTCACGATTGTCATCGACAAAGGAGCATGGGCCAAGACCGTCTCGCTCAAGCAGATCATCGATTTCAACAAGGACAAGGTCGAGAAGAACTGGGCCAAGTGGTTACTGGATGCCAAGATCCCCATATGGAAAACGTCCGTCCGGGCAGCCGAAGCGATCGACGCGATGGAGAAAGACCCGGACCGCGCCCATCTTAAGTGGGCCGAGGTGTTCGCGTCTGGTATCGATGACGTGTTCTGGGTATACACCGCAAAAGGCGTGTTCCTTTACGCGAAGGGTAAAATCCAGAAATTCCCCCTAAGTGATACTCCAGCACGCACAGCACGTCTTACCACCCGTGCCGAAGAAGTTCACTCCGTCCTGCACCCCATCGCCCAGGGTCGACGGACGACAGCGGTGTTGGAGACAAGTGGTGGGGATATCGTCGGCGGTGGGGCTGAGTCATCCCCAGTTTCCGGACCAGGTGTAGGACGCCCGAACGACGTGATCGAGGAGGGTTTCGGGCGGTTCGTCGATCCGCTCCCACATGCGGCGGCCGACGGTCACATCGCTGCA
>JALHQU010000372.1 GCA_022841795.1 Fimbriiglobus sp. | reverse complement strand
GCCCCTACGAGGTGGTAGTCTTGTAGGGGCCGCCCTCTGTGGCGGCCCGTGGTCCGGCACCGCCGGACCACAACCCAATTACGCCGCTGCCTTCGCCGGCGGGTCTTCCCAGTCCTCGAACCGCACGCTCACCGGCTTGCTCACCCCGCTCTCCTGCATGGTGACGCCGTAGATCACGTCGGCCGTCGCCATCGTCCGCTTCTTGTGTGTGACGATGATGAACTGCGAGCGGTCGAGGAACTCCCGTAGCACCCCGGCCAGGCGGGCGGTGTTCGCCTCGTCCAGCGCCGCGTCCACCTCGTCCAGCAGGCAGAACGGGCTGGGCTTGCTGCGGAAGATGGCGAGCAGCAGGGCAATCGCAGTGAGCGTCCGCTCGCCGCCGCTGAGCAGCGAGATGCTGCGGAGGTCTTTCCCCGGCGGGCGGGCGGTGATGTCGATGCCGCTCTCCAGCGGGTCGGCCTCGTCCTCCAGCACCACGTCCGCCATGCCCCCGCCGAACAGCTTGCGGAACAGGTCCTGGAAGTGGACCCGCACCGCCGCCAGCGTGTCGGTGAACAGCTTGCGGCTGTCGGCGTTGATCTGGGCGATGATCTCGGACAGCTTGGCGTGAGCGGAGGTCAGGTCGTCGTGCTGGCCGCGGAGGTCGGTCTCCCGCTTCTCTTGCTCGGCCAGCTCGTCGAGCGCCTCCAGGTTCACGCTACCGAGCTTCGCCACCTTCCGCTTGAGTTCGTCGATCTCCTCCTGCACCGCATCCGGGTCGGGCGCCACGGTGAGCGGGATGGGGTCGTCGTCGGTGCCGGCGGCGGGCAGCGGCGCCGCCTCGGCCAGATCGACGGCGTAGTCCTCGCGGATGCGGGCGAGCAGGGTGTCGCGGCGGTGGGTCAGGTCGCGGACGAGCATCTCGCGGGCGTGGGCGCGGTCGCGGTGGTGCCCCCACTCGTCGCGGAGCCGCTTGGCCTCCGCCTGGCTGGCGTCCCGGTCGTGCCGCAGCCGGTCGCGGTCGGCGGACAGCACCGCCACCGCCCGCTCGGCCGTTTCCTTCACCGCATACGCATCTGCCGCCGCCGCTGTCGCCCGCAGGGTCAGCAGCCCGCACTCGTCCCGCCGCCGGCGGGCCGCCCGCTCCGCTGCGTCCAGGTTCGTCGCCTCTGTTCGGCCTTGCGTCAGGTCGGCGTCCAGTTCGCCCCGCTTCTTCCGCAGCCCGCTCAGTTGGGCCGACACCCGGCTGAGCACCACCTGTGCCGCCGTGCTCTCGGCCTGCCGCCCCTCGCGGTCTCGCTCGGCGGTCTTCAGTTCGGCCTCGGCCTCGGCCAGCCGGGTTTCCAACTCCCGCTCGGCCTGCTCGGATTCCTTCCACTCGTGATGTCGTTCGTGGAAGTCGCCCTCGACGGTGCGAACGTCGGCCTCCAGGCCGCGGGCCTCCTCGCGGACGAGCGCGAGCAGTTCGGCCAGCCGCTCCCGTTCCAGCCGCTGGTCGCGGAGTTGCGTTTGCAGGTTGCCGGCCTCGCCGCTGAGTGCGGCGATCTCGGTTTCCAGCGCCCGCACCGGCACGTCCATCGCCTCGGCCTGGCGGCGGTACGCCGCCTGCTGGTGTTCGAGTTCGGCGATGCGGGCGTCCTGCTCGGCGATCCGCTCGCGGAGGTCCCGCAGTTCGCTCTTCCGCGACAGGATGCCGCCGCCGCTGACCACCGGGCCGACGCTCACCGTGCCGTCCGCGTCCACCACCTCGCCGGACCGGGTGATGAACCGGCACCGCGGGTGCAGGCGGGCCAGTTCGAGCGCGGTCGGCAGGTCGGGGACGAGGAACACGTCGCCGAGCAGTTGCTCGGGCAGGGCAACGAGGGTGGCCGGGGCGGAGACGAGGGCGGCACAGGTCTGGTTTGGTGAACCCGGCCCGCGAGGGCCGTGGGTGTCCCCGGCGACACCCCCTCCCTTGCGGTCGGGGTTCACCCAGAACGATCCGGCCAGCGGCATGAACCCCACCCGCCCCGGCAGGTCCGGGAACGCGGCCACCACCGCTTCCAGCTTCGCCGGGTCGGTGACGACGAGCCGCTGGGCGGCGTCGCCCAGCGCCAGATCAATCAACGGGGCCACGTCCGCCGGCGCCGTCAGCAGGTCGGCCACCAGCCCGACCACCAGCCCGCGGGCCGGGTGGGCGGGGTCGGCCAGCCGCCGCAGCACCTCCCGCACCCCGGCGCCGATCCCCTCCAGGCTTCGTTCCAGCCCTTCCAGCACGTCTGACCGCCCTCGGAAGGTGCTGCGGGATTCTCGCAACTGGTCCAACTCCGCTTGCAGCCCGTCGGCCTTCGCCCGCAGGTCGTCGCGGTAGCGGACGTGTTCGTCCAGGTTCTGCTTCGCCCCGGCCAGCTTCTGCTGCACGTTCGCGTCGGTGCGGGACAGGTCGTCGATGACCGACGCCAGCGCGTCGTGCCGCCGGCCGGTGCGGTCGGCCTCGACGAGTTTGCCGTTCAGTTCGCGTTGAAGCCGGTCGAGTTCCCGCTTCAGCGTCTCGGATTCGGCCTGGAGGCGGGCGGTGTCGCGGGCCAGTTCGAACCGCTTGGTGCGGTCCGCCTGCGATCGTTTGGTGACAGCGGCGATGCGGGCGGTGACTTCGGCCAGCGAGGTGGCGGCGGTCTCGGCGCGGGCCTGCTCGGTGGCGACTTCGTGTTCGGCGGTGGAAACGGCCGCGGACACGTCGGCGAGTTCGGCGGACAGTTTGGCGAGGCGGGCGGTCAGGTCGGCCCGTTGCTGGCCCAGGCGCAGGAGTTCGGCGTCGAGCTGATCGGCCCGGCCGCGCTCGGACTTCGCCTCCGCCTCGCGGGCGGCGATCTGCTGGCGGGCGTCGGCCAGGGTGGTCTGGTGGTGGCGGAGCTCGCCCTCCACCGCCCCGAGCGCGTCGTCCAGCAGCCGCACCCGTTCGTCGGCCGCCTGCTCCTGCCCGGACACCGCCGCCGTGTCCGCCCGCAGCCCGCCCAGGATTTGTTCTTCGTCCGCCAGCGTGCCGCTCAGTTCGGCGTATTCCCGCCGGCCGAGGCCCACCCGCAACTCCTTCAGCCGGGCGATGTACTCCTGGTACCGCTGGGCCTTGGCCGCCTGCAGCCGCAGGGTGCGGAGCTGCTTCTCCAGTTCGCCCAGGATGTCGCGGGCGCGGGTCAGGTCGGCGTCCACCCGCTCCAGCTTGCGGAGGGTTTCGAGCTTCTTCGCCTTGAACCGGCTGATGCCGGCGGCCTCCTCGAACAGCGCCCGGCGGTCGGCCGGCGACGCCGTCAGCAGGGCGTCCACCCGCCCCTGCTCGATCACGCTGTACGCCCCGTGCCCGGCCCCGCTGCCCAGGAACAGGTCCTTCACGTCCCGCAGGCGGGCGAGCTGGTTGTTGATGAGGTACTCGCCCTGCCCGTCGCGGTACACCCGGCGGGTGATCCGCACCTCGTCCGCCTCGGTGGCGAGCGCGCGGCCGCGGTTGTCGAACGTCATCGACACCTCGGCCAGGCCGAGCGCCTTGCGGGTGGTGCTGCCGTTGAAGATGACGTCGGCCATCTCCCCGCCGCGGAGGGACTTGGCCGACTGCTCGCCGAGCACCCACTTGACCGCGTCCACGACGTTGCTCTTGCCGGACCCGTTCGGCCCGACCACGGCGGTCACGCCGCGGGCGAAGTCGAACCGCGTCTTGTCGGCGAACGACTTGAACCCGATCAGTTCCAGGCGCTGGAGCATGGGTGGTGACGCAGAACGGACCTCACCCCCCGGCCCCCTCTCCACTTTGGAGAGGGGGTGTTCAAGGGAGGAACGTGGTGCCCGTCGTCGCCGCGAGCTTGCGAGCGGGGTGGCTGGCTCCGCTCGCAAGCTC
>JALHQU010000371.1 GCA_022841795.1 Fimbriiglobus sp. | reverse complement strand
CCACCGCCCCGCCCGCTCCACCGGGTTGGCCGGGCGGGCGTGGATCGGCCGGCCGGCCAGCCACCGGCCCAGGTCGTCGGCCAGCCCCTCGGCGGTGGCGTACCGGCCGGCCGGGGCCTTGGTCAGGCACTTCAGGCAGATGGTCTCCAGGTCGCGGGGCAGGTTCGGCTGCAGCCGGCGGGGGGACACCGGCTCCTCATACTTCACCATCAGCATCGTCTCGGTGATCGTCTCCCCCTTGAACGGCACACGGGCGGTGAGCAGCTCGTACAGGATGACGCCCAGCGCGTACACGTCGATGGCCGGGGCCACCGGCTTGCCGTCCACCTGCTCCGGGGCCATGTACTCCGGGGTGCCGACCGCCGCCCCCAGCTGGGTGAGGAACCGCCCCCGCGAGTCCCGCCCCGGCTCCATCTGCTTGGCCAGCCCGAAGTCGGCGATCTTCGGCTCGCCGTCCGGGGTGAGCAGCACGTTCGCCGGCTTCAGGTCCCGGTGCACCACCCCCACCCGGTGGGCGGCGGCGACGGCGCGGGCCAGCTTCTCCACCAGCTCGGCGGCGAACCGCGGGTTCTGCGGGGTGAGGGTGTGCCGGTACAGGCTGCCCCCGCCGACGTACTCCAGCGCCAGGTACGGGCAGTCGCCGCTGCCGTCGGCGAACGCGCCCACGTCGAACACCTGGATGATGTTCGGGTGCTGCAACCGGGCGACCGCCTCGGCCTCCAACTGGAACCGCTCGTGCGACTCCGGGTCGGCCAGCGAGTCCCGGCCGAGGATCTTGAGCGCGACGGTGCGGTTCAGCCGGCGGTGGCGGGCCTTCAGCACGATGCCCATCGCCCCCGCCCCGATCACCTCCGAGATGTCGTACCCGTCCACCTCCGGGAATCCGGACCGGCGGGCGGCCGGCGGGTCGTCGAAGTGCAGGTCGTCCGGCCGCAGGATTTGGGTGGCGGGGCCTTGGGGCTCCCGGCCCGGCGGGGTGTCCGTATCCGAGGCGAGACGGGTCGGGGGGCTACCCGTGACTGCTGACGACATCCCTTCCTCCGGCGGCCATACGCGAACACCAGAAGATGGGACACGGACGGGGGTCGGGCAACGTGTTTCCGCCGACGCCTGAAAACGACCGGCCGGCGGATTCGCCCGCCGGCCGAAAACTGAGGTGCGGGGCTGAACCGGCTTTGGGTGAACCGCGGGCGTCAGCCCGTCGGGTGAAATCCACCCGTGGGTTGACACCCACGGTTCACCATCCAGGCGGCTGACGCCGCTGGTTCACCAAGTCACTGGTACTGGTACCCGATGTGGAACGTCACCCGCCCGTCCGGCAGCCGCCGCACGTGGGTGATGTACACGTCGAACCCGCCGCCCGTCTGCGCTTTGCTGCTCGGGGTGGTGAACGGGGTGAAGCTGTCGTTCGCCGGGCTGGGGAACGGCACCGCCCCGGTGCTCGACCGCGGGCCGCTCGGCCCCTCGATGCCGTGGCTCTCCTCCAGGAACACCTGCTGCGTCTGGTTGCCGGGGATCACCCGCCACACCAGCAGCCCCTCGGCCGGCAGCTCGGCGTCCCACCCGGTCTTCTTGCGGTTCTCCAGCAGCAGGTACTCGCTCCCGTCCGCCTTCAGCGGCACCTTGAAGCACTGGGTGTTGTCCGTCTCGATGGGCGACAGGATGAGCTTCTGCTTCACCCGCGGGTCGATGACCGTCGGCTTCAGCCAGCCCAGCCGCTCCTTGCTCCACGCGCTGAAGTGCTGCGGCCGGCCGTTGCCCAACTGCTGGCTCATGGCGCACCACACGCCCACCCCTTCCATGCCCGGCTGCTCCGGCTTGGCGTACAGGTCGGGCAGCCCGAGCATGTGGCCGAACTCGTGGCAGAACACGCTGATGTTGGTCATGTTCGCCCCGCCCTCCTGGACGATGAAGTACGGCCAGCTCTTGTTGTTGTGCCGGAAGTTCGCCCGGTGCGGCCAGTACAGGCTGCCGCGGGTGGTCTGCACCCGCCCGCCGGCGAACAGGAAGAACACCCCCTCGTAGTCCTTCAGCGCGTCCTTCCCCTTCTTCTCCAGGAACTTGTCCATCGCCTCGCTCAAGAGCGCCGTCTTCTGCCCGCTGCCCACCCCGTTCCCGCTCTGGTACTCCATCCGCTTCTTCGACACCTCCACCCACCCGACGAACGACCCGTCCACCTTGAACTGGCCGTAGGAGATCTCCTTGTAGTAGTCGGCCATGCTGCCGTACACCTTCTGCCCGGTGGCGCTCTTGTCCGTGTACTCGCCGCCGCTGAACAGCGACTTCTCCCAGTCCTTGTCGGTGATCTTGTCGTTGTGCTTCTGGTCCGGGTACTCGATGCCGATCACCGCCAGCTTGTACGTCGGCTTGTCCCACGCCCGCGGCGACAGCCGGTCGTCCCACCCGGCCCCGATCCCGCCCCGGCCGGTGACCGGCTGCGGGCTGGTGAGGGTGAGCTTTAGCTTCATCTCCTTGTTGTCCCGCTTCACCAGGGCCGTCACCACGTCGCCGGCCTTTTTCTCCTTCAGGAAGTTCTCGATGCTGTCGTCGGCGGTGATCTTGGTCTGGTCCAGTTGGAGCAGCACGTCGTTTTCTTTGACCCCGCCCTTCTCCGCCACCCCGTCTTTCGTCACCCGCTCCACCGTCACCCCGCCGCCCTTCAGTACGTCGCTGTTCCGGATCCCCAGCAGCAGCGGTTGAACCGGCGCGCCGGTGCCCGCCGCGAACGGCTTGCTCACCGCCTTCGGCGTCACGCTCACCTCCACCGGCTTGCCCGCCCGCTCCACCGTCACCTTGATGGTCACGTCCGCCGCCAGCCCGCGGAGCCGGTCCTTCGCCTTGTCCGCCGACGGTACGTCGTCCGCCCCCACCTTGACGATCACGTCCCCGGCCTTGAGGCCGGCCTTGGCCGCCGGCGAGTCCGGGGCCACCTCCACCACCGCCGGCTTGCCGGTGGCCGCCACCTCCACGCCCAGGAACCCTGGGACGGTCGGCTTCGTCGGAGCGGCCGGGTCGGTCGGCTTGAACACCTTCGGATCGCCCTTGATGGCTTCGCTGACCGTCTTGTACCCGGTCAGGTCGGCGGCTTTCGTCGCGGTCGGGCTGTCCTTCTTGGCATCGGCCGGCTTCGGGTCATCAGCAAGCCCGACAGCCGGCACGGCGACGAGCAGCGAGGCGAGGGTGGTGCGGAGGGTCATGGGGGTGGCAAAGATGAGGAAGGCGGAAGAACAGTGCGAGTGTAAGCGCGGGGTTCTGAGGGAGTGATGAGAGCGGCCTCACTGCCGTCCCGAAGACCTCACCCCCCGGCCCCTCTCCCACGGGGAGAGGGGGTGTTCAACGGCGAAGCGGAGCTGGGGTAGGTGATGGCTCGCCACCGGCGATCGGGATACACAGAGGCCATCGGTGGTTGAACACCCCCTCTCCCCGTGGGAGAGGGGGCCGGGGGGTGAGGTCTCTTCCACATGAAGCTGCACACCATCCGCCTGGGCGAGCCGTGGGAGCGGACCCCGCTGCCCGACGGCCGCACCCGCTTCCGCCGGCGGTTCGGCCGCCCGCGGACGCTCGATGTGACCGAGCGGCTGTGGCTGGTGTGCGACCGGCCGGTGTCCGCGGCGGTGAACGCCGCGCAGTTAGGGGTGGGCGAGCGGTTCGACCTCACGGCACACCTACAGCCGCGGAACGAGCTGGTGATCGAGGCGGGCGACCTCGGGGCGGTGGTGCTGGAGGTGTGGGCCATATAGTCTTCGCCGCGACCTCCGGGAGCGGCTTAGTTTTGCGTGGCATCGGGCGTGGGGGTTGAAGCCCACACCCCTCCCCGTCGGGGAGGGGTCGCCGCTCCGAGCGGAGCGAGGACGGCGGG
>JALHQU010000370.1 GCA_022841795.1 Fimbriiglobus sp. | reverse complement strand
ACCCGGACGGAAGAAAGGGGCGACCACCCCGACCAAGCGGAAAAGGGCCGGTTGGGATGACGAATACCTGTTGCAAGTATTGCAAGGGATTACAGGCTGATGTAGTGCGGTAGCCCTGCGGGCTCTTGCGACCCGACCGTTCCGCAAGCGACTACACGGGGGGGGCTTGTCACAGCTTTCGGCGACGGTTCTGTACGGACCATCCGTCCGGGCGTTCTGCCGGAAGTGTTCTGGGGAGCGATCACCCCGGCTGGAGGCGAAGTCCTGAGCGACTGGTAGCTCGTTTTGGTGACCTCCATTGAACACGGGCGCCCCGATGTCGGGGCGCCCGTTCCCGTTTTTGTCCGGTAGAATGGTTGCACACGTCTGGCCCCACGCTTCGGAGGAGCGGCCATGCAACCGATGGTCGGTCGGAACTACGTCGGCGGGGAGTGGCTGGCCCCGCGTAGCGACTTCCCCAGCACCAACCCGGCGAACCTGGACGAGGCCGTCGGCCACTTTCCCGGTAGCACCGCCGCCGAGGCGAACCAGGCGGTGGACGCGGCGCGGACGGCGTTCCCGGCGTGGCGGCGGACCAGCCGCATCCACCGGGCCGACTGCTTCGACCGACTGGCGAAGCTGATCGACCGCGACACCGACGCCCTGGCCCGGCTGATGGCCCGCGAGTGCGGCAAGAACATCCTCGAATGCCGGGCGGAGGTGGTCGAGGGGCTGCACATGGTGCAGTACGTGTTCGGCACCGGGCGGATGCCGGTCGGCGACATCATCGCGTCGGAGATCCCCGAGAAGGATGCGTTCGTGCTGCGGAAGCCGTGGGGGGTGGCGGCGGTCATCACCCCGTGGAACTTCCCGTTCGCGGTCCCGCTGTGGATGCTCGGGCCGAGCCTGCTGGAGGGGAACACGACCGTGTTCAAGCCGAGCGAGGACACGCCGGCGGTCGGGCAGCGGCTGGTGGAGCTGTTCGTCGAGGCCGGGTTCCCGAAGGGCACCATCAACCTCGTTCACGGCGACGCGGTGGCCGGCGAAGCACTCGTGAAGAACCGCGGGGTGAACGTGGTGCTGTTCACCGGCAGCTACGACGTGGGCAAGCGGATTCAGCAGGTGTCGGCCGACTTCCCGGACCGCATCGTGGCCGCCGAGATGGGCGGGAAGAACGCGGTCATCGTGTGCGACGACGCCCGGTTCGACCTGGCGGTGACGGCCGGCATCCTGAGCGGGTTCAAGACCACCGGCCAGCGGTGCGTGTCGGCGTCCCGCATCCTCGTCCACGAGTCGCTCATCGACAGGTACGCGGCGCGGTTCGTGGAGGTGGCGAAGCGGCTGAAGTTCGGCGACCCGCTCGACCCGGCCAACTTCGCCGGCCCGCTCATCCACGAAGACCATCGGAAGAAGGTGGACGGGTACAACCGGCTGGCCCGGCAGGAGGGCGTGCAGGTGCTGCTCGACGCGGAACCGGCGGCCGGCGGGCGGGGGTGCTACCTGCCGCCGTTCGTGTACCGCACCGAGGCGAAGCCGGGGCTGCGGGTGATCCGCGAGGAGGTGTTCGGCCCGCACGTCGCGCTCGTCCCGTTCGGCACGGACGAGGAGGCGGTGCGGATCGCCAACGATACCGAGTACGGCCTCAGCATGGCGGTCATCTCGGAGAGCTACCGCAAGCTGCGGTACTTCCGCGACGAGTGCGAGTTCGGCATGGGGTACGCCAACCTGCCGTGCATCGGGGCGGAGGTGCATTTGCCGTTCGGCGGGGTGAAGCGGAGCGGGAACGGCCACCCGAGCGCCGCCGCGCTGGCCGACACGGTGACGCACCGGGTGGCGTGGACGGTGAACCACGGCACCGAGATCAAGATGGCCCAGGGGCTGACCGCCGAGGTATGATTCACACGTTCCCGGAGTACATCCGATGACCGCCGAACTGGAAGAACTGACCCGCGTGGCGAGCGAGTTGCCGCCGGAGATGGTGACACGGGTGCTGAACTACGCGCGGAAGCTGAAGCTCTCGCCGTCCACTGCGGATTACGACACCGACGACCCGACCGAGGAAGAGCTTCGGGAAGTATCGAACCGCGACATGCAGCGGTTCGAGGACGAACACCCCGGTGAAGACTGGAGCCAGCACCCGTACACGCCGGGGTACAAGTGATGCCCACGCCCGGAGACGTGGTTCTCGTGCCGTTCGTCGGCGTACAAGAGTCGAAGCGGCGACCGGCGGTGGTCGTGTCGAGTTCCCTGTATCACGCCCTCAGCCCGGACGTGGTGGTCGCGCTGCTGACCTCGCAGGTGGCGAAAGCGACCCAGCCGACGGATTACATGTTGCTAGATTGGTCCGCGGCCGGGCTGAAGTACCCTTCGGCCTTTCGCCCGTTCTTTCGCACCATCCCGGTACGGGATGTACTCGGACAATTCGGCGTGCTGTCCGCCCGCGACTGGGCCGAGGTGCAAGCCCGGTTGCGGATCGCTCTCGCGGTCTGATCGCGCCCCGGCGTACAATCCGTCGCCCGCTCCCTCCTCTCCCAGGGGTGCGTCATGACCACCTTTGCGTTCGACCACCTGCCGGTGCCGCACGTCACCACCCCGCTGCCGGGGCCGCTGGCGGCCGGGCTGCTCGCCCGCGACACCGTGTACGTGTCCGGGTCGTACACCCGCGTGTACCCGCTGGTGGTGGAACACGGCAGCGGGTGCGTGATCGTGGACGTGGACGGCAACCGCTTCCTCGACTTCACCGCCGGCATCGCGGTCACGAACACCGGGCACTGCCACCCGCAGGTGGTGGCGGCCATCCAGGATCAGGCGGCGAAGCTGATCCACATGAGCGGGACGGACTTCTACTACCGCCCGCAGATCGAGCTGGCCGAGCGGCTGGCCCGCACCGCCCCCGGCCCGAGCGCGAAGAAGGTGTTCTTCTGCAACAGCGGGGCGGAGGCGGTGGAGGCGGCGCTCAAGCTGGCCCGCTGGCACAGCGAGCGGAGCCGGGTGGTGGCGTTCTTCGGCGCGTTCCACGGCCGCACCTACGGGGCCATGTCGCTGAGCGGGTCGAAGTTGGTCCACCGCCGCGGGTTCTCCCCGCTGGTGCCGGACGTGCATCATGTCAACTTCCCGAAGGCGTGTCCGGCGGATTGCAAGAACCTAACCCCCCCCCCCCCCTTCCCTGGGAGGGAAGGGGGAGTTGCCTGTCTCCCCCTCTCCCTCCGGGGGAGGGGGCCGGGGGGAGGGGTCTTGCTCATTGATCCGCGACATTGAGGACACGCTGTTCCGCCGCGTCGCCCCGCCGGAAGAAGTCGCCGCCATCTTCGTCGAGCCGATCCAGGGCGAGGGCGGGTACCACCCGCTGCCCCGCGGCTGCCTGCCGGCGCTGCGGGAACTGTGCGACAAGCACGGCATCCTGCTGGTGGTGGACGAAATCCAGAGCGGCATGGGCCGTACCGGGAAGCTGTTCGCGGTGGAACACTACGGCGTCGAGCCGGACATCATCTGCACGGCGAAGGGGGTGGCGTCCGGCCTGCCGCTCGGGGCGATCATCGCCAAGGCGGACGTGATGGACTGGCCGCCGGGCAGCCACGCCAGCACGTTCGGCGGCAACCCGGTGGCGTGCCGGGCGGCGCTCGCCACGCTGGACTTGCTCGAAGGCGGGTACACGGCGAACGCGGCCGAGCGGGGCGAGCAACTGCGGGCCGGGCTGCGGGAACTGCCGCACCTGGCGAACGTCCGCGGCATGGGGCTGATGACCGCCGCCGACGTGGCGAACGCCGGCGTGCGGGAACAGGTGATCGACGGCTGCTTCCGCCGCGGGCTGCTGCTGCTCGGGTGCGGGGAGGCGTCGCTGCGGTTCTGCCCGGCCCTGTGCGTGACCGCCGAGCAGGTGTGGGCGTGCCTGCG
>JALHQU010000369.1 GCA_022841795.1 Fimbriiglobus sp. | reverse complement strand
CTGGGTAAACCCACCCAGGCGGCTGACGCCGCCGGTTCGCCGTTTGGCGGCTTACAATTTCCCCATGCCGCTCCTCCGCTTCCTGATGGTCCGGGCGTCCCGCGTGATGGTGCTGCCGGTGCACGCCCGCATCCGCCGGTTCCGCCGGGCGTGCGAGACCCCCGAAGTCGTTCAAACCCGCCTGCTATTGAACATCGTCCGCCGCCAGACCGCCACCGCGTTCGGGGTTGACCACTGGTTCGGCAAAATCCGCACCGTCGAGGACTTCCGCCGGCAGGTGCCGGTCGCCCCGTATGAACGTCTCGCCCCGTACATCGACCGGGTGAAAGCGGGTGAGACGAACGCCCTGCTGGCCGACGACGCCGTGCGGCTGTTCGCCCTCACCAGCGGCACCACCTCCGCCCGCAAGTTCATCCCGATCACCGACCGCTACCTGCACGACTACCGCCGCGGGTGGACCATGTGGGGGGTGCGGATGTTCCGCGACCACCGCCCGCGGCAGCTCGGCCTGCGGCCGATCGTGCAGATCACTGGCGACCCGGACGAGTTCCGCACCCCGGCCGGCATCCCATGCGGCAGCCTGAGCGGGTACACGGCCAGCGTGCAGCGGCGGCTGATCCGCAAGCTGTACGTCGTCCCGCCGGTGTGCGGCAAGCTGAAGCACCCGCTGCCGCGGTACTACCTGGCCCTGCGGTTCGCCCTGGGCAGGCCGGTGGCCCTGTTCTCGTCCGCCAACCCGAGCACCCTGCTGCACCTGGCCCGCACCCTGGACGGGCAGAAGGAGCGGCTGATCCGCGACCTGCACGACGGCACGCTGAGCGGTGACATCGAACTGTCAGCGGACGAGCGGGCGGAGCTGGCCCCGCGGTTGAAAGCGAACCCGGCCGCGGCCCGGCACCTGTCCGCCACGGCGGACAAGCTCGGCCGGCTGTACCCGCAGGACGTATGGCACCCGGACACCTGCATCCTGAACACCTGGACCGGCGGCAGCATGGGGCCGTACCTGCGGCAACTGCCGCGGTACTACGGCGACGTGCCGGTGCGGGACGTCGGGCTGATCGCCAGCGAGGGGCGGTTCACCATCCCGTTCGAGAACGGCACCCCGGCCGGCGTGCTCGACATCTGGAGCCACTACTTCGAGTTCATCCCGGAGGCAGAGATCGACTCGCCGCAGCCGACCGTCCTCGGGGCGCACGAACTGGAACAGGGCCGCAGCTACTTCATCGTGCCGACCACCGCCGCCGGCCTGTACCGCTACCAGATTTCCGACTTGGTCCGCGTCACCGGGTTCCTCGGCCGCACGCCGCTGGTCGAGTTCCTGGGCAAGGGCAACCGCTTCGCCAACCTGACCGGCGAGAAGTTGAGCGAACACCACGTCACGCAGGCGATGGAGGCCACCGGGTTCAGCGTGTCCGCGTACACCGTCGCGCCGGTGTGGGACGACCAGCGGCCGTACTACGCCATCTTCATCGAGGAGCCGGACGCGGCGGACGAGGGGAATGTGCGGCGGTTCCTGGCGGCGTTCGACCGGGCGCTGGGCGAGCGGAACATCGAGTACGTGGCCAAGCGGGAGACGGGGCGGCTCGGGCCGGTGCGGGCGGCGGTGCTGCCGGCCGGGGCGTGGGCGGCGTGGGACCAGAAGCGGCTGGCGACCACCGGCGGATCGGCCGAGCAGTACAAGCGGCCGTGCCTGATCGGCGACACTGGGTTCCAGGGGACGATGCCAGTGCTGCGGGAGATCACCTGATTTCCTGGGAGCGCGGGCGTCCCGCCCGCTCGGAATGCGGACGAGACCTCCGCGCTCCCAGGAGTGCGGGTGGGGAGGCTACAGCGGTCACGGCCACGTCTGTTCAGTGAACTGCTGCGCCAGGTGTGCGTCGAAGGCGTCTAGCGAATCGACGTTCGACGCATACCCGATGTTCCCGCTGCCGCACACGTGCCCGAAGAAGCACCGCACCCGCCCGCGGCTGTCCTTGAGGACCACCGTCCCGCCCCCGGTCAACCGGGAGTACAGGGCGTGGCTGTCCTTCGCCACCCCGACCACCCACTCCCCGTTCGGGTAGACGATCCCGAGCGCCTCCGTCTTGGAGTCTCTGGCGGTGGCGGTCGGCCGGGGCATCCCCTCCACCACCGGTCGCAGCCGCTGGGCCTCGGCCATCGACCCCATCCCGCCCGAGTAACGGAAGCCGATCCCGATGTACGCGACGAACCCGCCAATCGCCAGCAGGAGCAACGCGGCGACGACGAGCGGGAGCCACTTGCGAATCTGCTTGTTCGTCATCGCCGCCTCCGGCCCTGACCCTGGCTCGAAACTGATCCATCGGTGCCAACTGGGTAGCATTCGCACCCCCCACCCGCCACGACCTGCTGTCGTGACGACCTCCCCCGCACGGGGGGGAGGTGTCTGCGCTGGTGTCCCGCCTTCAGGCGGTCTGCGGGCGAGAACAAGACCGGCTGAAGCCGGGACACCAGCCCAGACACCACCCCTTGCGGGTGAGGGTCACGCGCGGTCCTCTCTCGCGTTCGTGATGAGCCGGGCCGAGCGGTTCCGCGTGACGTAGTTGAAGAACCACTGCCACATGACCATCACCCGGTTCTCGAACCGAGCCAGGTACAGGATGTGGATGAACAGCCACGCCAGCCACGCCACGAACCCGCTCAGCTTCAGCTTGCCCGTCTCGGCCACCGCCCGGTTGCGGCCGATGGTCGCCATGCTCCCCTTGTCCCAGTACCGGAACCCGTCCCGCGAAGACAGCCCCCGCACCCGCCGGTCGATCACGTCCGCCACGTACTCGCCCTGCTGCATCGCCACCGGCGCGACGCCGGGCAGCGGCTTGCCGTCCGCCCCCTTGTGGCTGGCCAGGTCGCCGACCACGAACACGTCCGGCCGGCCGGGTAAGTGACAGTCGGGTGTCACCGTCGGCCGCCCGCCGCGGTCCAGTTCGACCGCCGGCAGGGCCTCCTTCAGCTTCGCCCCGAGCGGCGACGCCTTCACCCCGGCCGCCCACACCACCGTCTCGCACGGCACCGGCTCGACCACCCCGCCGCGGTCGATGGTCACCCCGTCCGGGCGGATGTCCGTCACCTTGCACCCCAGCCACGGCTCCACGCCCAGCGCCTGGAGTGCCTTCAGCGCCTTGCCGGACAGCTTCTCGGCGAACGTCTGCAGGATGCGGTCGCTGTTCTCCACCAGGATGATGCGGGCGGACGCCGGGTCGATGCTGCGGAAGTCCTGCCGCATCGTCTGGTGGGCCAGCTCGGCGATCGACCCGGCCATCTCCACCCCGGTCGGCCCGCCGCCGACCACCACGAACGTGAGCTGCCGCCGCCGCGCCGCCGGGTCCGGCTCCTTCTCCGCCCGCTCGAACGCGCCCAGCACCTTGCGGCGGATCTCGGTCGCGTCCTCGATCGTCTTCAGGCCGGGCGCCAGCGGTTCGTACTGCGCGTCCTTGCCGAAGTAGTGGTGGGTGCTGCCGGTGGCGACGACGAGCGAGTCGAACGGAATCCGCCGGCCGTCGGCGGTGACGACCTCCTTCGTGTCCAGGTCGAACGCGGACACTTCGGCCATCAGGATGCGGCAGTTCCGCTGCTTCTTGAAGATGGATCGCAGCGGGGAGGCGATGTTCGCCGGCGACAGCCCGCCGGTGGCGACCTGGTACAGCAGCGGCTGGAACAGGTGGAAGTTGCGGCGGTCGATGAGCGTGACGTCCACCGGCGACTTCTTCAACCCCTTGGCGCACAGCATGCCGCCGAACCCGCCGCCGACGATCACCACCCGGTGCCGCTGCGGACCCGCCGCGTCGGTGGACATGGGCCGCACCTCCGAGGAATGATCCCGGTCCGGCGGTGCCGGACCGGCGGGCCGCCACAGAGGGCGGCCCCTACAAGACCCCGGTGATTTGTAGGGGCCGCCCTCTGTGGCGGCCCG
>JALHQU010000368.1 GCA_022841795.1 Fimbriiglobus sp. | reverse complement strand
GCGTAGGGGCCGCCCTCTGTGGCGGCCCGCTGGTCTGGCGGAGCCAGACCAGGATTTCGACAGAGCATGGTCCGCACACGCCGTGTGCGGGAATCCGATGTCGCACACGGCGTGTGCGGACCACACTCGATCGAATAAACCGCTCCCGAAGATGGTCCGTATTACCGTCGGCGCCGTATCCCTGCTGGTGCCCGACCCCAACCCCGGAGAACAACATGGTTCGCATCGCGCTCGCGGCCGCCGCCGTCGCCCTGCTGGGCACCGTTGCAGTCGCCGCGGACAAGAAGGAGGACAAGGTGAGCGGTCCGCTGAGTTACAAGCTGAAAGGCATCGACGGCAAGGAGGTCGATCTGAGCCAGTACAAGGGCAAGGTGGTGCTGCTGGTAAACGTGGCGAGCAAGTGCGGGTACACCAAGCAGTACACCGGCCTACAGGCGCTGTACGAGAAGTACGGCAAGGACGGGCTGGTGGTGATCGGCGTGCCGGCGAACGACTTCGGCGCCCAGGAGCCGGGCACGGACGACGACATCCAGAAGTTCTGCTCTTCCAAGTACAGCGTCACCTTCCCGCTGCTGTCCAAGGTGTCGGTGAAGGGCAAGGACATCACCCCGCTGTACCAGTACCTGACGAGCAAGGAGACGAACCCGAGCCACGCCGGGGACATCGGGTGGAACTTCGAGAAGTTCCTGATCAACCGCAAGGGCGAGGTGGTCGGGCGGTTCAAGTCCGGCGACGCGCCGGAGTCGGAGAAGGTGACGAACGCGATCAAGGCGGAACTGGACGCGAAGTGAGGTCGGGGTCGAGCGAGCGGCCGGGTTCCCCCGGCCGTTTCTATTTCACCTCTACCACATACACATCCGACCCGCCGTCGCGGGACGACACGAACGCCAGCCTCTTCCCGTCCGGCGACCAGCACGGCGATGTGTCCTGAAACTCGGACTTCGTCAGGTTCGCCAGCTCCTTCGCGTCGGCCGTCATCAGCCACACGTTAGCCGTGCCGGTCTGGTTCGACACGAACGCGATCCGCTTGCCGTCCGGCGACCACACCGGCCACGAGTCCAGGTGGTCGCCGTCGGTCAGCCGCTTCACGTCCGTCCCGTCGGCGGTCATGGTGTACACCTTCTGCCGCCCGCTCCGCCCGCTGCTGAACGCCACCCGCTTGCCGTCCGGCGACCAGTCCGGGTGTAGGTCGGACGCGATTTCGCTGGTCAGCCGCTTCTCGTTCTTGCCGTCCACCGTCACCGTGTACAGTTCCGGGTTGCCGTGCCGGGTGGACACCCACAGCACGCTCTTGCCGTCCGGACTCCACCGCGGCGACTCCTCGAACGCCTTGTGCGGGATGAGCGTCTTGTTGTCGCTCCCGTCGGCGTTGCACACGTCGATCCGCAGCTTGCCGTCGGTGCCCTCCAGCTTGTCGTACACATACACCACCCGCTTGCCGTCCGCCGACCAGTGGGCGTCGAAGTGCGGCTCCTTGTGGTCGGGCAGCAGGCGTTTCATGTCTTTGCCGTCGGCGTCCATCACCCACACCGCCATCTTGCCCTCGTGGATGCGGGTGAACAGCAGCCGCTTACCGTCCGGCGACCAGCGGAGGTGCTGCTTGAACGAGCCGTCGGTGGTGAGGCGGACGGGTTCGGCCGAAAACGTTGAACCACAGAGGCACAGGGACACAGAGAAGAGGAGAAACAGTTTCATCGATTGGTTCTCGTCTTCTCTGTGTCCCTGTGCCTCTGTGGTTAATCCTCAGA
This sequence comes from Fimbriiglobus sp., assembly GCA_022841795.1. Lineage (GTDB taxonomy): Bacteria > Planctomycetota > Planctomycetia > Gemmatales > Gemmataceae > JALHQU01. Next base: position 2,189 of record JALHQU010000368.1, on the reverse strand, counting down.
ACAGTTCTTCGATCACCCGGCCGCTCGGGGTCAGGCCCATGCCGGTGATCTGCTCGCTGGTCAGGCCGACGGAGTGGAATACGGTGGCGCACAGGTCGGCCGGCGACAGCGGGGTGTCGGCCGGCTTGTCGGCGTGCTTGTCGGACGTGCCGACCACCCGCCCGCCCTTCACCCCGCCGCCGGCGACGAGCGCCGAGTAACAGCCGGGGTGGTGTTCGCGGCCGGCCTTGTCGTTGATCTTCGGCGTGCGGCCGAACTCGCCGATGGCGATCACCAGCGTGGATTTCAACAGCCCCCGCTCGTCCAGGTCGGTCAGGAACGCGGACACGGTCTGGTCCAGCCACGCGGCGTGCCGGTCCTGCATGATCTGGAAGTTGCGGTAATGGTGGTCCCACCCGCCGTCCCCGCTGTCCTCCTCCGCCTCGACGTGGTCGCTCCAGTTCACCTGCACGAACGGGGTGCCGGCTTCCACCAGCCGGCGGGCGAGCAGGCAGCTCTGGCCGAACCGCGTCTTGCCGTACCGCCGCACCGTCTTGTCGTCCTCGCGGGACAGGTCGAACGCCACCCGCGACGCCGCCGACGTGAGCATGTCGAACGCCCGCCGGCGGTAGTCGTCGAGTGGGGCGACGTCGAGCGCCCGCTCGGCCTGGTCCAACGCCGTCCGCAGGGCGGCGCGGTCGGACAGCCGCTCCGGGGTGAGTTCCGTCGGCAGTTGCAGGGCGGGCACCTTGGTGCCGGCGACCGGGTCGTACTCTAGTCGGAACGGGTCGTACATCGCCCCGAGTTTGCCCCCGCCCTCGCCGACGATCGCCTTCTTCCCCTGGTGCAGCTTGCCGCCGACCACCAGGAACGGCGGCAGTTCCGCCGCCCGCCCGGCCGCCGCTTTCGCCACCACCGCCCCGACCGCCGGCTGCGGGGCGCCGGCCAGCGGCTTGCCGTCCAGCCCGACCCCGCCGGCGGCGCTGCCGGTCAGCCCGATGGTGCCGGCGACGCCGTGGTCGTTTGACTTGGTGGAGAGGGTTCGTAGGACGGCGAACTTGTCGGACAGCCCGGCCAACTTGGGGAACAGCTCGCAGAACCGCACGCCGGTGAGCCGGGTGGGGATGGTGGCGAACGGCCCGCGGAATTCGAGCGGGGCGTGCGGCTTCGGGTCGAACGTGTCGAGCTGGCTCGGCCCGCCCCACAGCCACAGCAGCACCACCGACTTGGCCGAGCCGGGGTTCCGCCCGCCGTCGTTCGCCCGCAGCAGCCCGGCCAAACTCAGCCCCAGCACCGACGACGCCCCGGCCTGCAGGAACGCCCGGCGGTGGGCGGTCTGGCACGTCCGCTGGGTCTGTCGGCCGAACAGGAGCATGGGAGAGGCTCGGCGGGGGTGAAGAGATTATCGGGTAGAATGAGCGGTGTTGGAAGTGGAAATCGCATCGCGCACCGATCGGACCGCACCCCACAGTGTCATGCAATCCTTCGACCTCGACCCCGGCCGCCTGTTCCGCGCCGTCTGGCGAACGACCCTCGACGAACCGGGGTGGGTCGTCCTGATTCCGCCAGTGCCGTTCGACAGCCTCGTCATCCGCCGCGAGATGCTGCGGGTGCTGCCCGCGCTGGGCGACGAGGCGGGGTACTCGTTTGCGGTCGAGCGGCTCGGGCGGTTCGATCAGCAGGTGACGACGAAGTTCCACCGCGACGGGGCGCCGCACGCCTCGCTCTTGATCCTCGGGTACGAGCCGACGACCGTTCGCAGCCGGCTCTTCGTGGCCGACGCCTACCGGGCGGCGGAGCGGGCGGGGGTTGGCGTGAACGCCTTCCTGTCGGCGAATAACCCGATGCTGCCCGCCGGCGAGCGGGTTCTCGAACCGTTCGTGACCGAGGTGAGGTGGCCGCACGAGTTGGGTGCGATCGTGGTCGTGAACAACAGCCTGTTCACGGACGTCGCCCCGCCGGGCCACCCACTCGGGCTGCTGCACAAGGGGGAAATTGAAACACCGGACCCGACGGCACGGCGGGTGATCAACTCGCTCGGGGCGACGCCGGACGGGGCCGGGCGGGCGGTGTCAGATGAAGAGGTTCGGAGGTTCGTGGAACAAGAGGGGCTGGATTGAGTCTCCGAAGTGGTCCGGCTGTGCCGGACCACGGGCCGCCACAGAGGGCGGCCCCTACAACGGGTTGATTTGTAGGGGCCGCCCTCTGTG
>JALHQU010000367.1 GCA_022841795.1 Fimbriiglobus sp. | reverse complement strand
GGTGTTCGCCGTCGAGCGGATGATCCAGGCGCTGGCCCGCAAGGGGGAGACGGACAAGGCGCTCAACCTGCTCGGGCAGGTGTACCGCGACGGCTGGTACGCGCAGCAGTTGCGGGGGTACGTGTACCGCGAGGCGGGCAAGTACGACGAGGCCGTCGACAGCTACGAGCAGGTGGTCAAGTCGCTCGACGACGCGGACGGGCTGACGGACGACCAGAAGGCGCGGTTCAAGAAGAACACCAAGTACATGATGACCGGCGTGCACGTGGACAACAAGAAGGTGGACAAGGCGGCGGACATCCTGAAGGAGCTGATGAAGGAGGACCCGGACAACCCGACGTACCCGAACGACCTGGGGTTCATCTGGTGCGACCACGACATGCACATGGACGAGGCGGAGAAGCTCATCCGCAAGGCACTGGACCTGGACGAGAAGCAGCGGAAGAAGCTGCTGGCCGAGAAGAAGATCGACGAGGAGACGGCCAAGAAGCGGACGGCCGCGTACCTGGACAGCCTGGGCTGGGTGCTGTTCAAGAACAAGAAGTACGAGGAGGCGAAGAAGCACCTGGTGGAGGCCAGCCTGGACGAGGAGGAGGCCCAGCACATCGAGATCTGGGACCACCTGGCCGACTGCCAGATGGCGCTGGGCGACGCCAAGGGGGCGATCGACACGTGGACGAAGGCGCTCAAGTTCGACGACATCTCGAAGCGGGACGCGGAGCGGCGGAAGAAGATCTCGACCAAGCTGCAGAAGGCGAAGGCGGCGCTCAAGAAGGACGACAAGCCGGAGGAGAAGAAGGAGGAGAAGAAGGAAGACAAGAAGGACAAGTGAGGCCAACCCTGTAGCCCCAACGGGGCGTCCGGGAATAGCCAGGGGTGACGGAGCGGAGCGACGGAACCCCTGGACCCCGAACCAACAACATCGCAGCCCCGAAGGGGCGACCCGTCTGTAGCCGGGGTCTGGGACCCCGGCCCGGCCTCACAGAGGCCGGCTACATAAGAACGGGTCGCCCCTTCGGGGCTGCGGTCTTTTCCGGCACCGTTTCCAGGGGTTGCGCTCGCTGGCGCTCGCTCCACCCCTGGCTATTCCCGGTCGCCCCGTTGGGGCGGCAGATGCGTTACCCCCGCTTCCTGTCGTCATCCACCATCACCCCGGCTGCTTCCAACAGCGCCGCCAACTCCACCCAGGCCGATTCGGGCCGGTTCACGTCCACCAGCACGAACGGCACGCCGGCGGCCTCGCTCGCCTCGGCCTCCTCGAACGAATCGCCGATGCTGGCTAGTACCCGGCACTCGCGGGCCAGCCGCAGGTGACATTCCAGCTTGTGCTGTCGGCTGCTGACGATCGTCGGCGAGTAGTGAACTGTGTCACCGCCGGGCAGGTCGTGCGCTTCGATGAACCGTTCGGTGCCGCGGCGGGATTTCTCGGTGCGGGCGGTGACGTAGTGGATCTGGAGCTTGAGCCGGTCCACCCGCCGCAGCAGTTCGACCCCAGACCGGATCGGCACGTCGAACAGGCTACACAACGTCTCGTCCAGATCGACAATGATTGCGAACGGGCGGGCGGGGTCGGACATCGGGCGTCCTCGGCGGTGTTGGCTGATTGTACCCGATGGCGAGGGAACACCCGCCGTCGGCTGCCTGCGTTGGGGTCCGGGCTTCAGCCCGTCTGGGGTGAACCGGCGGCGTCAGCCGCCCGGGTGTGTTCCGAACCCGACGGGCTGACGCCCGCGGTTCACCCGATCTGTGGCTGACGCCCGCGGTTCACCCCCGAAGAGCGGCCTGAAGGCCGGACACCAGCGAAGACACCTCTCCCCTTGCGGGAGTGGTATCACATTCCGTAGCGATCCGCTTTTCCCATGCAGAACCCGGCCGGCGGCGGCAACATACCTGTGAGGAGGCCCACGGTGCGGACGCGGTTCCAGTCGCTGCTCAAGCAGGTGGCCCGGCCGACCGAGCCGGACGCCGCCCTGCTCCGCCGGTTCGCCGACGGGCGGGACGACGCCGCGTTCGCCGAACTGGTCCGCCGGTACGGGCGGCTGGTGTGGGGGCAGTGCCGCCACCTGCTGCCGTCCGAAGCCGACGCGGACGACGCCTTCCAGGCCACGTTCGTCGCCCTGGCGAAATCGGCGGCCAAGATCCGCGACACGAACAAGCTCGGCCCGTGGCTGCATGGGGTGGCGTACCGCGTGTGTCGCAACGCCCGGCGGGTGGCGGCCCGGCGGATCAAGCGCGAGCGGGGTTCGGCAACGGCCGAAGCCGCCCGCCCGGTGGCTGATTCGGCGTGGGACGCGGCCCTGGCCGCCGTCCACGACGAGCTGCACCAGCTGCCCGAAACCCTCCGCGTGCCGTTTGTGTTGTGCTGCCTGGAGGGCAAGGGCACGACCGAGGCGGCGGAGCAGCTCGGGCTGAAACTCGGCACCTTCTCCGCCCGGCTGACGCGGGCGAAGCAAGCCCTGCTCGACCGGCTGTCCGCCCGCGGGCTGTCGGCCGGGGTGCTGGCGGCGGCGGCCATCACCGGCGGGGCGGCGTCCGCCCCGGCCCAGGTGCTGAACCGGGCGGTCGAACTGGCGACGGCGCTGGCGGCAGGGTCCGTGGCTATTCCGGCGAACATTCTCTCCCTCACTCACGGAGTGCTCGGCATGGGTACGCTCAACGGGAAGCTGATGGCGGCGGCGGTGCTGGTGTCGTGCGGGCTGATGGCCGGGGTCGGCGGGGTGTGGACGGCGCACGCCCAGGACCCGAAGCCGAAGAAGGATTCGACCAGCGACACGCAGAAAGAGATCGACGCGCTGAAGCGGCAGATCGACGAACTGCGGGCGCGGACGGAAGCGGCGACCCAGAAGGAATCGGCGGCGCGGAAGGCGGCGGAATTCCAGCGGGCGCAAGCCGAGGCGCAAACGCGGGTGGCCGAGGCTCAGCGGGCGCAGGCCGAGGCCGTACTTCAGAAGGCGGTCGAGGCCGAGAGGCTGGCCCGCGCCCGGAAGTTGACGGACGAGAAGGCGGCGAAGGACAAGCCGTCCGAGTTCAAGTACTTCGGCCAGTCGGCCAACTTCGCCCCGACCGCCGACGAGTTGGAAGAACTCGTCAAGCGAGGCGAGGAGGGCGGGTACCGGTTCGTCGGCGTGGTGACGATGAAGGGCATGAGCAAGCAGGGCGAGACGGTGCCGACGCTGGTGTTCCGCAAGGCGAAAGTGGTCGAGCTGCGGACCGACGCCGCCACCGCGTTGCAGGACCTGGCGAAGGTGGAGGTGCTCGATCAGTTCTACATGAAGTCGGCCGACGCCCAGTCGAAGGCGGCGCTGGCCAAGCTGGCCGAGGCCCAGGGCAAGCTGAAGGAGAAGGCGGTCGAAGCCGAAGCCGTCGTGAAGGACAAGTTCGAGCCGAAGCTGAAAGAGGTGATCGAGAAGGTAAAGGAGTCCGAGCCGAAGCTGAAGGAGGTGTTTGACAAGGTGAAGGAGTCCGACAAGGCGAAGGAGGCGCTGAAGGAGAAGCTGGAGAAGATCGAGCCGAAGGCGAAGGAGAAGCTGGCCGAGGTGGCCAAGTCCCGCGGGCAGGAGGAGCAGTTGAAGGCGGAACTCGACAAGCTGACCCAGGAGCTGGCCCGGCTGAAGTCGGGGCAGGCGGACAAGCCGGCGGCGAAGGCGTCCGGCAAGGCGACGATCAAGTTCGCCGCATCCGACCTGGGCAAGGGCGACCCGGCGGCCGCCGCCCGCCTGCTGTCCGACCTGGCCCGCGCCAAGTTCGGCAAGGTGAACCTGGCGGTCGACGTGACCGACGACGGGTACACCGTCACCGGCGACGCCGAGGTGGTGAAGTGGCTGCAAGACGCGGTGAAGCAGCTCACCGCCCCAGGCAAGGCGAAGTGAGAGTCTGTTCCAGAAGTGGTCCGGCTCAGCCGGACCACGGGCCGCCACAGAGGGCGGCCCCTACAAATCCGCCCGTTCTGTAGGGGCCGCCCTCTGTGGCGGC
>JALHQU010000366.1:3353-4003 GCA_022841795.1 Fimbriiglobus sp. | reverse complement strand
CTGATCGAGTTCCGCGGGGCGAACAACTTCGTGGTCAACCGCATCCCGTTCACCGCCGACCGGCTGCGGGAGTTCGAGGACCACCTGCTGGTGCTGTTCACCGGCATCAAGCGGCGGGCGGAAGACCTGGCGAAGGCCCAGGTGAAGCGGGTGGACCAGAACCTGGACCGGCTGCTGCGGATGCGGCGGGCGGTGGACCAGGGGTTCGACATCCTGGCCGGGGGCAAGCCGCTCGCCCGGTTCGGTGAGCTGCTGCACGAGTCGTGGATGGTGAAGCGGGGGCTGGACGCGGGCATCTCGAACAGCACCATCGACGACCTGTACGACGCCGGGATGGAGGCCGGGGCGCTGGGCGGTAAGCTGCTCGGGGCCGGCGGCGGCGGGTTCCTGCTGTTCTTCGTCCCGCCGGACAAGCGGGCGGCGGTGCAGCGGCGGCTGAGCCACCTGGCCGAGGTGGACTTCCAGGTGAACGCCCCCGGCTCGCACGTCGTCCACTGCGGGAGCGACCGCCCTTTCCCGTCAATCACCTCCCGCCCGCGGGCCGTGCGAGGGGCGGCGTGATGGCGGGTGGCGACTCTGACAGGGTGGCCGACTCTCTCCGAGAGTCGGAATCCCTCCGCGACACCCCGTTAGAGACCGACCCCCAACCG
>JALHQU010000366.1:0-3343 GCA_022841795.1 Fimbriiglobus sp. | reverse complement strand
GGTGAGAGGGAATCCGGCACCGACTCACGGAGAGAGTCGGCCACCGAAGCTAGCACCGACTCTCGGAGAGAGTCGGCCACCCTAGCTGACACTCCCGTCGTCCTCCTGTGCGGCGGGCTGGGCACCCGCCTGCGGGAGGTGGTGGCCGACCGGCCGAAGGGGCTGGCCCCGATCGGCGACACCCCGTTCCTCCGCATCCAGATCGAGTTGCTGAAGCGGCAGGGCGCCCGCCGGTTCGTGCTGTGCGTCGGCCACCAGGCGGAGCAGATCGAAGCCTACTTCGGTGACGGCTCGGCCCTCGGGGTGAGCGTGGCGTACTCGGTCGAAGCCGGCGGCAAGCTGATGGGCACGGCCGGTGCGCTGCGGCTGGCGGTGCAGCACTTCGCCCCGCGGGCGATGGTGATGAACGGCGACACCTACCTGGACGTGAGCTACGCCGACGTGCTGGCCCACCACCTGTCGGCCGGCACGGTCGGCACGCTGGCGGTGTCCCGGCTGGACGACGCCTCGCGGTTCGGCACCGTGATCCTGGACGAATCGGAACGGTTCGTCACCGGGTTCCGCGAGAAGCAGGCCACCCCGCCGGGCCACGGCGGTTGGCTGAACGCCGGGGTGTACGTTCTGGAACGCGAGTTGATCGAGACGATCCCGGCGGGCCGGCCGGTGAGCATCGAGCGGGAGACGTTCCCGGCGATTCTGAACGCGGGCGAGAAGCTGGCCGCGTTCCGCTGCCGCGCGCCGTTCTACGACATCGGCACCCCGGACGACTTCCGCCGGTTCCAGGACGTGTACCGTGAGCTTCAATAGGGTGGCCGACTGTCTCCGACAGTCGGTTTCGATCCGACTGTCGGACACAGGCCGCCACCCGAACCGAATGCAGGACGCCGCATGACCCCGCTCGACCTGATCCGCCAAACGATCGACGACGGCATCGCCGTGAAGCGGCGGATGCTGGAAACCCAGGCCGGGGTGATCGCCGCCACCGCCGAGCGGCTGGCCGCGGTGCTCAAGCAGGGCGGGACGATCTACCTGTGCGGGAACGGCGGCAGCGCCGCCGACGCCCAGCACATCGCCGCCGAGTTCGTCGGCCGGTTCCTCCGCGAGCGCCGCCCGCTGCCGTCCGTCGCCCTGAGCACGAACACGTCCATCCTCACCGCCATCGGCAACGACTACAGCTTCGACCAGGTGTTCAGCCGGCAGGTGCGGGCGTGCGTGACGAGCAACGACGCGGTGTGCGGCATCAGCACCAGCGGGAAGAGTCCGAACGTGATCGAGGCGCTGAAGGCGGCCCGCGAGATCGGCGCCTTGACGGTCGGCTGGACCGGCGAGCCGGGCGAGCCGCTGGGGTCGGCGTGCGACCTGTGCCTGAAGGTGCCGACCACAGCGACGCCGCGGATCCAGGAGTGCCACATCGTGGCGTGGCACATCGTGTGCGACCTGATCGAGCGGGGGTATTCCGAGTGAACCGGAGAACTGCAACCAGCCCCACCTCCCCCCTTGAGGGGGAGGTCGGAGCAGGAGCGCAGCGACTGCTCCGGGAGGGGGGTCTGTCTTGAACACCCACCCCCCTCCCGCCGGAACCTCCGGTTCCGACGACCTCCCCCGCAAGGGGGGAGGTGAAGAACAAAAGCCGGCCGTGTTCCTCGACCGCGACGGGGTGATCATCGACGAGGTGAACTACCTGGCCCGCGTGGAGCAGGTGCGGGTGATCCCCGGTGCCGCCGCCGCCATCCGCCGGCTGAACGCCGCCGGCATCCCCGTGGTGGTGGTGACGAACCAGGCCGGGGTCGCCCGCGGGTACTTCCCCGAGTCGCAGGTGGCGGTGGTCCACGACCACCTGTCGAAGGTGCTGGCCGACGAGGCCGGGGCGCGGATCGACCACTACGACTACAGCCCGTTCCACCCGACCGAGGGCGTGGGCGAGTACAAGCGGGACACCGACTGCCGGAAGCCGAACCCCGGAATGCTGCTCCGCAGTGCGGCGAAACTCGGGCTGGATTTGGGCGGCTCGTGGATGGTCGGCGACAAGCTGAGCGACCTGCAAGCCGGCGCTGCGGCGGGTTGTCGCACGATCCTGGTGCGAACCGGGTACGGGGCCGGCATCGACAGGACCGCCCCGGACGAAACGCTGAAACTGGCGGCGGTGCTGCCGACGGTGGTGGACGCGGTGGGGTGGATTCTGGACAACCGACAGGGACGCGGATGACGCCGATTTCAGCGCGGATCAACGCAGATCAAGACGAAGATGATCTCCGCTCTGATCCGTGTCATCCGCGCTGAAATCGGCGTCCTCCGCGTGCCGTTTGTTTCTGAGGTGTTCCTTCATGGCGAAGATTCTGATCACCGGCGGGGCCGGGTACATCGGGTCGGTGCTGGTGCCGATGCTGCTGGAGGCCGGGCACCACGTCCATGTGCTCGACGCCTTCTGGTTCCAGCAGACCAGCCTGGCCGACTGCTGCCTGCACCCGCACTTCACCGTCTCCCGCGGCGACTGCCGCGACAAGGGGACGATGGAGAAGTTGCTGAAGGACGCGGACGTGGTCATTCCGCTGGCCGCGGTGGTCGGTGCGCCGGCGTGCAACATCGACCCGACGGCCGCCACCACCATCAACCTGGACGCCATCAAGCTGCTGCTGTCGCTGCGGTCGAAGCAACAGCGGATCATCCTGCCGAACACGAACAGCGGGTACGGCATCGGCGAGAAGGGGGCGTTCTGCACCGAGGACAGCCCGCTGCGGCCGATCAGCCTGTACGGGAAGACGAAGGTGGAGGCGGAACTCGCCACGCTGGAAGCCGGCAACAGCATCACCCTGCGGCTGGCGACGGTGTTCGGCATGTCCCCGCGGATGCGGATCGACCTGCTGGTGAACGACTTCGTGTACCGGGCGGTGATGGACCGGGCGGTGGTGGTGTTCGAGGGGCACATGAAGCGGAACTACATCCACATCCGCGACGTGTGCCGGGCGTTCCTGCACGGGCTGACCCACTTCGAGACCATGCAGGGCAACGCCTACAACGTCGGGCTGAGCGACGCCAACCTGTCGAAGCTGGAACTGTGCGGCGAGATCAAGAAGCACGTCCCGGCGTTCACCTTCCTGGAGGCGCCGATCGGCGAGGACCCGGACAAGCGGGACTACATCGTGAGCAACGCCAAGATCGAGGCCACCGGGTTCCGGCCGAAGTACGGGCTGACCGACGGCATCCGCGAGCTGATGAAGGGGTACACCATCCTGCGGAACACCCGGTTCGGGAACGTGTGAGGCGGGCGTTTTTCCCCCTCCCCCCTTGAGGGGGAGGGCAAGCGAGCGGAGCGAGCGCGGGAGGGGGGTGGATCGAAGAACCC
>JALHQU010000365.1 GCA_022841795.1 Fimbriiglobus sp. | reverse complement strand
GTGAGCGACCGGTGGGGTGAATCCTCCGGTCGCTCACGCTCCCGGCTCGCCGACTGTCACTTCCCCAGCTTCCGCACCACCGGCTTCTTCTTCGCCGGCTCGGGCGCGTCCGGGTCGGCCGCCGTGTACGTCCCCTCGATGGCCGTGCCGAACGCCTGGAAGTAGGCGAGGAAGGCGGCGTCGCCCTTCCCCCCGGCCCCGGCGAGCAGCCCGAGCTTGCCGAACGGGTTCGGCCCGGCCAGCAGCGCCCGGTAGTTCAGGATGGTCAGCCGGTCGCCGACCAGCCGGAACTGGTAGCTGAACGGCAGGTCGGTCAGCACCTCGTTCAGCAGCGGCTCGGCCAGCGGCAGCAGTCCGACCATGGCCGCGATCTGGTCGCCCTCTTTACCCAGCCCCTGCGGGATTTTCAGGTGCGTCACCTTCACCCCCGTCACGACGCCGTAGATGGTGCCGTTGCTGCTCAGGGAATACTCCGCCTCCGTCACCAGTTCCACCTCCGCCCCGCCGACGACGGCCAGCGACGCCTCGATCTTGCCCAGCACCTTCTCGTCCTCGAACGTCCAGCTCATGCGGCCGGACCCGTAGGGGCCGCCGTCGATCTCCTTCACGAACGTGCCGGTCGGCAACCTGATGACCGCCTCCCGCCGCCGCCCGGCCGCCGGCTTCGGCTCGTCCGCCTTGGCCGGCTTCGGGTCCTCCACCTTCGCCGCCACCTTGGTGTCCGCCTCGGCCGGTTTCGGCTTCTGTGTCCCCCACTGGCCGAGGGCGAACCCGCCCAGCCCGGTCGCCACCATCACCGCCGCCAGCAGCAGCCGCAGTTTGTTCCACGTCATGGTTCGCACCACTCCATCGGTTAAGGAAACGGACCGGCCCGACGCCCCGGCGGCGATCGGGGATTCGCCACACCTGCACGCCACCGCCGCTCGCGCCGTCGCCTGCACCCACCCGGCCGACACGCTCCGAGAACCGACCACCCCGGCGAGGGCGATGGTCAACCCGCGGGCGGACAGCCGGCGTTCGAGCAGCTTCCGCGCGCGGTCCAGCCGGGTGAGGACGGTGCCCTTCGGCCAGCCGAGCTTGTCGGCGATCTCGGCGGTACTCAGCCCGGCGGCGTAGTGCAGTTGCACCGGCAGGCGGTACGCCTCGGGCAGCCGGGCCAACTCCGCCAGCAGCGGCTCGACGCGGTCGTCGGTTGGCGGCGGGGTGCGGGCCGGCGGGTCGGCCTCCAGCGGGGTCGATCGGCTCAACTGCTTCCGCAGCCGGCGGGCGACGAACCCGGCGGTGCGGCACAGCCACGGGCCGAGCTTGGCCGGGTCGCGGATGGTGTCGGCCCGCTGCACCAGCACCAGGAACGTGGCCTGGGCGGCGTCGTCGATGTCGGCGGCGGACCGCACCCACGCCCCGCACACCGCCCGCACCAGCGGGGTGTGCCGGCTCACCAGGGCGGCGAACGCCGCCTCGTCCGCCTGGGCGTGGAACAGCGCCAGCAGCACCGCGTCCGACCGCGGATCGGCGGGCGGCGGGAGCGCGAAGGGGGAACGAGCGGAAACGGCGGGCATGGGTCCGTCCGGGTGGCGTCCTGCCTGTCGGGGAGATGTGTCCCGGACGGCGTGCGTGATTTCACCAGTTGGCGGGATTTTCCGATTTGCGCGGGGGACGTGTCAAGAACGGTCCGCCGGCGGGGGTGTGGTCCGCACACGCCGTGTGCGGTTGTTGGAACCCGCACACGGCGTGTGCGGACCACCCCCTGTTACTTCATCTTGATCCGCACCCGCATCCGTTGGCCGATCACCAGCCCGTCCTCCGAGTCCAACTCGACCACCCCCTCCACCGTCCGCACGTCGTTGATCTCGCCGGGGTCGAGGATGAGCGACCGCTTCTGGGCCACCCACGCGGCGATGGACCGCACCCGCCCGGTCCACTTCGGCGAGTCCGGCCGGCTGTCGTCCTCGGCCGTCACCGCCTGCCCCACCTTCACCCGCCCGAGGAACTCCTGGTCCACCTCCGCCCGCAGCAGCAGCTTGCCGGCCGGGGCGAACACCACCGCCGGGGTGAACCCGCCGGGCACCAGCACCCCGCCTTTGGTCACCGCCAGCCGCAGGATGCGGCCGGCCGCCGGCGCCTTCACCACGCACTCGTCCACCGCCTTCTGGGCCAGGTCGCGGTCGGCCTTCGCCGCCATCAGGCGGGCGTCGGCCGCGTCCACCAGCAGTTGCGGGTTCAGCTTCTTCAGGTCGGCCAGTTGCAGGTCCTCGGCCTTCTTCAGTTCCTCCAGGTACCGCACCTGGGCCTCCAGCGCCGCCAGTTCGGCCGCCCCCAGCTTGCTCACCGCGTCCAGCCCCTTCCGCGCCTCCAGGTTCTTCTTCGCCGCCGTCACCTGCTCGCCGGCCGCGGCCACCAGCGCCTCGCGGGCCTTCAACTGGTCCGGCATCCGCTCGGCGTCCAGCTTCGCCTTGTCCCGGTCCACGGTGGCCGCCTTCACCGCCGCGTCCGCCTGCTGGAAGCGGTTGCGGGCGACCGCGTCGTCCAGCTTCAGGATGGGCTGGCCGTCGGACACCGCCGCCCCCTCGTCCACGCACACCTCCACCACCCGCCCGGCGGCGGACGGCTCCAGGGAGATGACCGTGCCGGGGGCGTCCACCCGCCCGGTGCACACCACGTCCAGGTCGTCCCCGCGGGCGGGCGGCGGGTCGGCCGGCTTCCGCTGGTAGAAGTACCAGCCGGCGAACCCGAGCGGGCCGACCAGCAGCAGCACCGCCAGCACGCGGAAGATCCCCGGCGATCGGCGACCGTTCGACATCACTTCTCCAGTCGTCAGGTCCGCAAGTCGTCAAGTCATCAGGTCACGGGTCAGCCGACCTGACGACCTTCCGACCTGATGACTTGACGACTCGGCTATCGGATGTTGTGCGCCGGGTCCACGTGCTGGAACGACCGCAGGGCGGCCAGCCCGGACACCAGCGCCATCAGCAGCGTCACCGCCCCGGAGGTGAACAGCACCAGCGGGTGCAGGCTCACCCGCGTGCCGACGGCGTTCGCCGCCTCGCTCGTCAGGTACGTCACCGGGGCGGCCACGAGCAGCCCGAAGAACCCCACCCACAGCGACTGGGCGACGACCATCAGCCGCAGCCGCCAGCTCGGGATGCCCATCGCCCGCAGGGTGGCGAACTCCCGCTGGCTGGCGGCGGTGGCGGCGTACAGCGTCTGGCTGGTGACCACCGCCCCGACCACCAGCCCGAGCAGCGCGGTGAACCCGACCGCCACCCCCGCCTTGGTGGTCAGCAGCCAGTGCATCCGCGACCGCAGGGAGAACTCGTCGTGGGTGAACGCGCTCATCTGCTGGTACCGCCGCAGCCCGGCCGCCACCCGCTTCGCCTGCTCCGGCGACTCGCACTTGGCCAGCAGGTAGGTGTTCTCGCCGGGCTGGTGCTTGACCATGCTGCGGGCGGTCTCGATCGAGCAGAACACGTAGGGGCCGCCCAGGCTGCGGTACCCGCTGGTGAACCCGACCACCCGCACCCGCCGGCCGAACACCTCGGCCATGTCCCCCTCGCGGGACACCCCCAGCCGCACCCGGTCGTCGTCGTCCACCACCACCGTGCCCGGCTCGCCCAGCTTGACCAGCAGTTCCGGGTGGTCCCGCAGGTACTGCACCGCCCCGAGCGAGTCCGGGTGCAGGCGGCAGCCGACCACGGTGATCACCTCGGGGGTGGCCGGGGCGCCGGCGGTGGTGCGGGTCCACAGGCTGAACCCGAGCATGGCCGACTCCACCCGCGTCACCCCCGGCTCGGCCGCCACCCGGCTCACCCAGCGGGTGGGGATCGGCCGGCCGAGGTCCACGCTCTGCACCCCCGGGTACCCGACCCACACGTCGGCGGCGGTGGTGTCCACCGGCCGGGACATCATGGACAGCAGGCCGATCATCAGCCCGCCCTGGACGGCGATGAGGACGGCGCTGAACGCCACCGCCAGCACCGCCGGCAGGAACCGCTGCCGCTCGTACCAGATGGTGGAAAGGGCGTA
>JALHQU010000364.1 GCA_022841795.1 Fimbriiglobus sp. | reverse complement strand
CCGGCCGGGGGCCGGGGGCCGGCGGTCCGCCGCAACAGCAACCGCCGGGCGAAGGCGCCCCGCCCCCGCCGCGGCCGAAGGTGAACCGCCCGGCCCCGAAGCTGAACGAGCAGCAGAAGACGGGCAAGGCCGACCTGAACACGTTCGCCCAACTGGCCGCCATGTTCGGCGGGGCGCCGGCAGCCCCGCCGGAACCGCCGCCGGAAAAGAAGAAGAAGCCGAAGCCGAGCGACCAGCCGCCGCCGGCCGCGCCACCGGCGGCGGAACAGCCGGCCCCGCCCGCCGCCGAGCAACCCGCACCTGAGCAACCGCCGAGCAGTTGAGCAGGGTGACAACGACGACACGCGAGCGGGGTGCGGTGGGCTTGAAGCCGCCGCTCACGGCGTGAGCAGGTTACATCAAAGTAGCCGGCCCACGCCGTGGGCCGAAGCCGCCGGCGTCATTTGCGGACCGCCGTGGCGACGGCGGAGACGTACAGCCGCGGGCCGGGGCCGTCCTTCCCCTCCCCCGGCAGCACATAGGCGGCGTACAGTTGGCCCTTCGCGGCGGTGAGGCCGACGTAGTCGCCCGGGCTGGCCACCCGTTTCCCCCCGGTCAGATCCCGGTTCGCCACGACGGCGTACTTCTCCCACGTCCGGCCGTGGTCGGCCGAGCGGTACAGCACCACCCGCACGCGGGCCGGGGTCTTCTCGTGGCGGTACGCCAGCACCCACACCGCGTCCGCCGTGTGGGCGACCGCCGGGTGCGACAGCCGTACCCCGTCGGGCCGCTCGCCGGCCGGCGGCGTGGCGGCCGACCATTTCCCCTCCGAGTGGACGGCGGCGAACACGTCGCCCTCGCTCCCCCACGCCGCCAGCAGCCGGCCGTCCGCGGTCGCGGTCAGGGCCGGGAACTGGCCCGCCCCCCGCTTCTCGTCGGCCGAGATCGGTTGCGGCTTGGAGAACGTCGCCCCGCCGTCGGTTGAGAGCGAGTGGACGATCCGGTTGGCGTCGTCGCCCCGCCGCCAGACGGCGTCGAGCGTGCCGTCCGGGCGGACGGCCAGTTGCACTTGGTGGACCGCGTCCTGGAGGTGTTTCAACGGGATCGGGTCGGCCAGCGGTACGCCGGCGGTGAACGCCTTGCCCCCGGGCGGCAGGGCGGCGCAGCGGAGTTCGAGCTGCCCGGCGGCGTCGTCGATGCGGGTCCACGCCACATACACGGTGCCGGCCCGCTTCCCCCCGCCGCGATCGACGGCCACCCACTGCTTGTCCGCAAGCCCCTTGCCGTTCTTGACGTTGTCCAACTCCGTCACCGCGAGCGGCGTGTCCCACGTCTTGCCGCCGTCGTCGGACCGGGCCACCTTGATCGACGAGTAGCTCGGCGTGCCGGGCAGCTTCCAGTCGTAGTCGCAGCCGGAGAACCAGCACGTCTTGTTCGTTCCGAAGGCCAGCACGACGTCGGCCCCGAGGCGGCCCGCCGGCCGGTCGGCGGTCACGAACGGGGCCACGGGAGCAGACCACTTGCGGCCCGCGTCCTCGCTCCGCCAGGTGAAGAGGGTGCAGTCGCCCCGCGCCCTCTCCCCTTCCCCGATCTGCCCGCGGTACATCGCCGACACCACCACCCGATCCGGCTGGTCCGGATCGACCGCGACGTGCGGCTCCCAGCAGTGGTACTTCGGCTTGGCGTCCGGGTCCGGCAGGACGACCGTGTTCACCGCCGGCTCCGCCGCCCGACCCGCGGGGACGATGCCCGAGACGAGGAGCAGAACGAGCGGCAGACGCCGGAAGCGGGTCGAGGTCACGGTCCACTCCTGTCCGCGGCCGCAAGGGCCGAATACCGACAGGACGCCCGACGGAGCTGGCCGTTTCAGCCGAACGACCACATCTCGTGATCAGAAGTCCGGCTGCACGGCCAGCCCGTCGGCGATGGTGGCGGTGAACGGGTAGATGTTCATGCTCACCGTCCGCCGCACCGCCCGCACCCCGCCGTCCAGGAACAGGAAGTTCACCCCGTTCGGGTGCGGGGCGCTGAAGTCCTCGGCGACGCCGGCGTCGGCACTCGGCGGGTGCTGGCGACAGGCGTGGCCGAGCACCATCGCCGCCGGCAGGTTGGTCGGGATGCCGCCGTAGGCGGCGGCGTCGTTCTTGCTCCGCCACGTCGCCCCCGGGATCACCCCGGCCCAACTCGCCAGGGTGGTGGCCGCGCTCTTCTCCCCCACCCCGATGGTGTTGCTGGTGCCGTCGGTGATATCGGCGATGCGGGCCTTGCTGTTCCGCAGGAACAGCCCGCGGCCGGAGATGCCGTCGATGGTCAGCGGGGTGGTGAGCACCGCCGCCGGCTCGTTCAGGAACGGGGTGTTGCCGTAGCAGCCGACGTAGTTCGACCGCCCCAGGTCGCCGGTCAGCCCGCCGGGGTTGACGAAGTCGCCCGGCCGGATCGGGTCCTGCCGCGGGTCGGACGGGCACCGCAGGAACCGGATGTTCGCCGCCACCGCCGGCCGGTTCACTGGGGCCGTCAGCGGCTGGGTGAAGTCGATGGTGCGGTGCAGGTTCTCCTGTTCCAGGTCGGGCAGCAGGTGGGCGGCCCACCCCCAGCCGGGGCCGGTGCCGTCGGTGTTCACCGCGTTCGAGGTGTAGCCGGGCGGGAACTGGCCGTAGCGGTCGTGGTGGTTGTGCAGGGCCAGGCCGATCTGGTGCAGGTTGTTCTGGCAGCTCATGCGGGCGGCCGCCTCGCGGACCTTCTGCACGGCGGGCAGGAGCAGGCCGATGAGGATGGCGATGATGGCGATGACGACGAGTAACTCGATCAGCGTGAACCCGCGGCGCGGGCGTCGGGTGTGGTGCAGTAGAGGCATGGTGTTTGGCCTGCGGGAGGAAGGAATCGTTCGAGGAGCCGGTCGGATCTAGTAGTCGCCGGTCAGCACTTCGCCGCCGTTGCGGCTGCACAGGGAGCGGTAGTTCTCGATGCTCACCGAGGAGGTGATGAACCGGCACGACCCGTCCATGTTCAGGAACTGGGCGCCGCCGGAATGGCTGGAGAAGAAGCTGCCCGGGCTGTTGTTCGGGTGGTTCGGTTGGAGGGAGGTGATGCGGACGTGGACCAGCACCGCCGTCGGGGTGGCGCGGCACTGGAAGCTCGGCTGGGCCGGGTCGTACCGCGGGGCGGTCGGGGCGTACACCGTCTCCTGCTGCCACACCGGGCCGACCCAACTGTTCGGCGAGAACCGGCTGGTCCGCTCGCCCACCCCGATGGTGGTGCTCGACCCGTCGGTGATGTCTTCCACCCGCACCCGGCTGTTGCGGTGGAACACCCCGGTGAACGGCTGCTCCTCGTACCCGAGCGTCCCCAGGCAGCCGGCGTAGCTGGACACGCTCGCCTGCCCGAGCACCGCCAGCGGACTCGTCGGCGACGGGTAGGAGAAGGTGTTCGGCGGGGTCCAGGTGGTGGCCCCCGAGTCGGTCAGGTTGATGAGCCGCGGGGCGTCGTCGCTCGGGCAGACGTAGAGCCGCACGATGGTCTCCCGCCCGGCCTTGTTCGCCGGGTCGAGGATCGGCAGGTTCGGGTTGATCGAGCGGTACAAGTTGTCCTGCTCGATGAAGGGGAGGATGTGGTAGAAGAGGCTCCACCCCGGACTGAAATCCGACGGCTGGAGTGTGCTGGCCGGCGCGGTGTTGGCCGAGAACCCCGGCGGGAAGTGGCCGTAGGCCGAGTGGTAGTTGTGCAGGCCGAGGCCGATCTGCTTCAGGTTGTTCAGGCAGCTCATGCGGGCGGCGGCCTCGCGGACCTTCTGCACCGCCGGCAGGAGCAGGCCGATGAGGATGGCGATGATGGCGATGACGACGAGTAACTCGATGAGCGTGAACGCGGGGCGGCGGGAGCGAGAGGGGAACATGGCCTCGTCCTGATGTAGTTGGGGCGAACCGTGTGATTAGTCTAGACTAATCACACGGTTCGTCGAGGCGTGTTCCTGATTTTTTGGGTCGTGGTGGAATCTGGAAACAGCCGGCCGGGGTTGGAGTTCACGCTTCAGCGTGAGGAAACTTTCCTCACGCTGAAG
>JALHQU010000363.1 GCA_022841795.1 Fimbriiglobus sp. | reverse complement strand
CGGGGAGCGCGCTCGGCGCGCTCCCCGTTGGGTCGCGGCTAACCCTGAGTCACCGCACCCCGTACACCTCGCGGATGCGGGTGATGAACGGCCGGCTGGTGGCCTCGTACCGGCGGAACACGTCCCGCCCGACCGTGTACAACTCCGTCCGCTCGGCCGCCACCACCGTCGCCACCCGCGGCTCGTCCGTCGCCAGCGCGCGGTCGCCGAAGAAGTCCTGCCGGCCGAGCACCGCCACCTTCTTCTGCCCGCCGTCGGTGTTCCGGAACACGTCCACTTTGCCGCGGCGGATGAGGTAGAACTTGCTGTCGTCGCTCACCGGCTCGCCCTGCCGCACCACCACCGCCCCCGGCTCGAACACCTGCACCGAGTTCCCCGGCTGGGTCAGGTGGATCGGCTGCACCGGCAGGTCCGGGTGCAGGCCGATGCACAGGTCGTCGGCGATCGCCTGCTGCTGCTCGGGCAGCACGGCCGCGAAGTACGCGCACTTGCGGATGCCCTCGGACACGAACAGCCGCTCGGCCACCACCACGTTCGACACGATCTTCCCCCGCTCCATGTGGACGATGCGGTCGGCCCGGTTCATGATCCGCGCGTCGTGTGTGACGATCAGGCTGGTCGCCCCCTTCTCCCGTGCCAGGGCCGGCAGCATGGCCGCCTGCTCGGCGGTGATCCGCCCGCCCTCGTCGTCGTGGTCGCCGGGTTGCCGCACCAGCTTCGCCAGGTCGGCCGGGTCGCGGTCGCGTGCCAGATGTTGCAACAGCGTGACCACCGCCAGCCCGCTGTTCGCGTCCAGCGCCGCCGTCGGCTCGTCCGCCAGAATCAGCTTCGGCCGGTTCACCAGTGCCCGGGCCACCGCCACCCGCTGCCGCTGCCCGCCGCTCAAGCTGGCCGGCTTGTACCCCGTCCGTTGCTCCAGCCCGAGGTACTTGAGCAGGTCGCGGATGTCCTGGTCGCCGCCGCCGAAGAGCTGCTGGGCCATCCGCACGTTCTGCGTGGCCTTGAGCGAGTCGAACAGGTTGTGCCGCTGGAAGATGAACCCGATCAGCCGGCGGACGCTCACCAGCCCGTCCTCGTCCAGCCCGGCCAACTTGCGGTAGGTGCCGGCGGTCGCGTCCCAGATGTCGATCTCCCCGGACTGCAACCCCCGCAGCCCGCCGATGAGCGTCAGCAGGGTGGTCTTCCCGGACCCGCTCGGCCCGGACATGATGACCAGCTCGCCGGGCATCACCTCCAGGGTGTTGTCGAACAGCACCTGGGTCTTGGCGTCCCCGGTGCCGAACGTGTGGTTCACCCCGCGGACGCGGAGGAGCGGCTGACCGGGCGGCGGAGGGGTGGGCACGGCGGGGTCTCGGCGGGGGGAAGTGGTGTAGTGTCCCGTCGGGAGGTGGGACGGGTCAAGGCGGGTCGGGCCAATTGGCGAGCGGCGCGACGTGAGTCCGCCGGTTCCGGGCGAACCCCGACCGCCAGGTCGGTGGGTGCGTGCGGCAACTGGCTTGTACCCGCGGCCCTCGCGGGCCGGGTTCACCAAACCCACCGGCGGACTCACGTCGCGCCGTTCGCCACATCACAGCGGCCCGGCCTCCCACGGCCCCGTGATCGCGACGGTGAACCCCGGCGTTTGCAGGTTGGCGAACAGCCACCGCCCGCACGGGCTGAAGCACACCCCGCTCCACTCCGTCTTGCGGAAGTCGCCCTTGAACCCGTTCTTCTCCCCCCGCAGGCGGGTGGTGTTCTCGGCCACCGCGAACAGTTGCCCGTCCGGGGTGAGTGCCTGGAGCCGCTGGCCCGGCCGCCCGCCGTCCTCGCACATCACCAGGCACCCCCGCGGGCTGGCGCACAGGTTGTCCGGCATGTTCAGCACCAGGGCCGACGGCGACTCGAACAGCAGCCGCAGCGTCTCCGATGCCGGCGTGTACTCCCACACCTGCCCCTGCTCCACGTCCCCGCCGTTCGTGGACGTGACGAACACCCGCCCGTCGGCGAAGAACGCCCCTTCCAGCCGGGCGAACGTGGTGCCGCCGCGGCGCCGCCCCTGGGTGTACACCCCCTTGCCGTCGATGGTGCCGGGCGTGTGGGCGAGCGTCGGGTTGGGGATGGGGGTCCACGCCACGTCGTACACCGCCCCGGCCGGCACCCGCTTCCGCACGTCCGAGCGGCCGACCGCCGCCAGCATGTGCAACTGCCCGC
This sequence comes from Fimbriiglobus sp., assembly GCA_022841795.1. Lineage (GTDB taxonomy): Bacteria > Planctomycetota > Planctomycetia > Gemmatales > Gemmataceae > JALHQU01. The sequence goes on along the minus strand of JALHQU010000363.1, from coordinate 1,863 downwards.
CGTCCGCCAGCCGGCCGGGGGTCTTCGGGGTGAAGCGGTACAGCCCGGCCGGGTTGGTGTCCTCGGTCAGGTACACGCGGCCGGTCTTCGGGTCCACCGCCACCGCCTCGTGGATGAACCGGCCCATGTCCCGCAGTGGCTGCGGGTCGGGGGCGCCGTCCGGCCCGACCTCGAACACCCACCCGTGTTCCCGCTCGTACCCGACCGGCTGCTTGTCGGTGTGCAGGGTGGTCGGGTCGCCGAGGTTCTCCTCCCCGCTCAGCCAGGTGCCCCACGGCGTCTGCCCGCCGGAGCAGTTGTGCGCCGTCCCGCACAGGCTGACGAAGCTCCGCTCCAGCTCGCCGGTGCGGGTGTTGAACACCAGGTTGGTACACCCGCCGGGGCCGGCCGGATCGAACCGCGCTTGCGCGACGCCGAACGCCGTCGCCCGCCCGCTGATCTCGTGGTTCCGCACCAGCGTCAGCCGTTCGCCGTCCGCCTTCACCGGGGCCATGCCGTCGTGGGAGCCGGGGGTGGGGGAGCCGTCGGAGAGGGGGTCTTTCGTCCAGCCGAAGGTGCTGTAGCGGAACCCGTCTGGCAGGCGGAGCAGTTGCAGGCCGGTGGCCTCGTCGGCCACCGGGCGGAGCGGACCGTACCCAACGGCCGGGCGGCGGGCGGCGTCGGCCGTCCCGCGGGCGCTCAGGGCGGTGAGGCCGGCGGCGAGGGCGGCCCCGCCGCCGAGCAGCAGGAGCGAACGGCGGTCGGGGAAGGTCATGAACGGGTTCCGGTGGGTACTGGCACTATAGCGGATGCCGAATGCGGGTTGTCGGCCGGGGCGGTTGGCGTACCGTTTCTGTTTGACCCCGCCGATCGTCCCGAACGTGCCGCACCCCATGTCCGACCGCGTGCTCAAACTGGGCATCCCCGCCGGCTCCCTCCAGGAGGCCACCGCCGACCTGTTCCGCAAGGCCGGGTACAAGCTCACGTTCGCCAGCCGCAGCTACTACCCGGCCATCGACGACGCCGAAATTCACTGCACCCTCATCCGCGCCCAGGAGATGCCGCGGTACGTGCAGGACGGGTCGCTCGACTGCGGCCTGACCGGGCACGACTGGGTGATCGAGAACGACGCGCAGGTGGACGAACTGGCCGAGCTGGTGTTCAGCAAGGTGAGCCGCCGGCCGGTGCGGTGGGTGCTGGCGGTGCCGACGGACAGCCCGATCCAGGGGCCGAAGGACTTGCAGGGCAAGCGGATCGCCACCGAGGTGGTGAACATCACCCGCAAGTGGCTGGCGACCCACGGCGTCACGGCGAACGTCGAGTTCAGTTGGGGGGCGACCGAGGTGAAGCCGCCGAAGCTGGCCGACGCCATCGTGGAGGTGACGGAGACGGGCAGCAGCCTGAAGGCGAACAACCTGCGGATCGTATGCGACCTGCTGCAAAGCACCACCCGGTTCATCGCCAACCCGGCCGCCGCCGCCGACCCGTGGAAGCGGCGGAAGATGGACGACCTGATCCTGATGCTGAAGGGGGCGATGGCGGCGGAGGGCCGGGTGGGGCTGATGATGAACGTGCCGCGGGCATCGCAGGAGGCGGTGCTGGCGCTCATGCCCGGCCACACCCCGACGCTCAGCAGCCTGAGCGACCCGGCGTGGGTGGACGTGGTGGTCATCCTGAGCGAGGAGGAGGTGCGGGAACTGGTCCCGGCGCTCAAGCGGGCCGGCGCCACCAGCATCGTCGAGTTCCCGCTGAACAAGATCATCGACTGAGCTCGACTGATGCCGATTTTGGGATGGCTCACGGCGCGGGAGCGAGCGAGGAGAGCAAGAGTTCGCGGAGGTGGGGTGGGAGTTTCGCCACGGTGCCACCCGGATCGACCTGTTG
>JALHQU010000362.1 GCA_022841795.1 Fimbriiglobus sp. | reverse complement strand
GCCGCCCGCGGCGGGCCGCTGGTCCGGATGCTGCTCGCCGGCAACCCGCTGCGGCCGGCGGACGCCGCCGCCGTGCGGAAGCTGCTCGGTGAGCGGACGGACCTGATGTAGGTGCCGCGAGCCGAGCGGCACGGTTTGGCGAGCCGTGCCCCGTCAGGGGCCGGGTGGGAAAACAACCGGCGGCTCACGCCGCTCGGCTCGCCGGGGTGCCGCTCGGCTCGCGGCACCTACAGAAATCCCCATGCCCGACCGCAAGTCGTTCGTCGCCGCCATCGCCGCCGCCCCGGAGGACGACCTGCCGCGGCTGGTGTTCGCCGACTACCTGGACGAACACGGCGAACCCGACCGCGCCGAGTTCATCCGGGCGCAGGTGCGACGGGCGGCGGTGTGGTGCGGGCCGGACGACGGCACCCTGGCCCGCACCGCGGCGACCGCGTTCGACTCGCACGGCATCGGGTGGTGCCACACGTTCCTGACGGCGCTTGGCCTGGACCTGACCGGGTACAAGCTGAAGCGGTCGGCCCTGTGGCGGGAGGCGGGGACGAGCGCCCTGACCGTGGACGTGTTCGACCGGCAGTACCGGCTGTCGCACCTGGTGCCGCACCTCGCCTTCCGCCGCGGGTTCGTCGAGGAGTTGGCGGTGACGGTGGCGAACGCCCCGAAGGTGTGTTCGTTCGCCGAGGCGTTCCGGCACGAGCCGGTCCACACGTTGGAAGCCCACTTCGGCGTCCGCACCGATTCCAAGAGTTGGTTGCGGCTGAGCGAGCCGGCCCTGCGGCGGATCACCCGTTTGAAGGCCACCTTCCACCCGGACGCGTCGGGCCTCACCCATACTGTCATGGCCCCGCTGTTCGACGACCCGCACCTGGCCGGGGTGCGGCAGTTCGCCCTGTCGTCTGACCCGACCGGGGACGAGGGCGTGCGGATCGCCCCGGAGGCGGTCGCGGCGTTTACCCGCTCTTGGCTGGCGTACCGGCTGGACGCGCTGGAACTGACGGCGATCGACGACGACGGGGTGCGGGCGCTTGGGGTGAACACCCGCCTTCGGGTGTCGCGGCTGGCACTCAACGGGGCGTACACCCGCGCCGCCCTGCCGCCGCTCGAACGGTCCGGCATCGCCGACACGGTACGATCGCTGACGCTCTTCTTCGGGGAGTTGGCCGACGTCGCCGCGCTCGCCCGCAGCCGCTGGCCGCGGCTGACCGAACTGCATCTGAACTGCCACATCGACGACGGCGGCACGTTCCCGCCCGGCGGGTTGGAGGCGCTGGCCGGGGCGGAGTTCACCCCGTACCTGGAGGTGCTCGATCTGTCCGGCAACAGCCTGTCCGACGACGACGTGTACCTGGACGGACTGCGGGAACTGGCGGCGGCGCTGGACCCGCACCGCTTGGTGCTTCTGGATTTGCAACTCACCGGCCTGGACGCCGTGCCGGACTTCCTGACGAACCGCTTCGGGGATCGGGTGCTGGTGTGACCGGGTGTGGTCCCGGTTTTCAGGCCCGAAGGGCCGGACCCCCTTAGCCCAGGGCAAGCGAGCGGAGCGAGCGACGCCCTGGGTTCGATCGAACAATTCGCCAAGCCCCGAAGGGGCGCCCTGTCGTAGGACGCCCCTTCGGGGCTTGTTCCCATTGCACTTTGTTCCCAGGCCTGCGCTCGCTCCGCTCGCTCCGACCTGGGCTGAGGGATGTCGGCCCTTCGGGCCTCAAGACGGGTCCGCCTCGTCACGGTGGAATTCCGACCGTGTGCGGTCCGCCAACACCCGCACACGCCGTGTGCGGGCCACACTCTCACGGGCCGGTCCGCGAATCGCCAGCGGCGGTGGTCAGCCCGGTCAACAGGTGGCCGGCCCGCGGGCTGCGGCGGTATTCGAAGTCGGTGCCGTACCACGAGTGGTCGGCCGGGTGCAGGCACGGCCCCATGCTCCCCCACTTGCTCTCCACCACCACCGCCCCGCTCGCCTGCACCGCCCGCACCACCCCGGTGTGCAGCGGCTGCTTGTTGTCGTCCAGGTACACGATCACGTCCCCGGCCTGCGGGGCGGCCACCTTCTCGTACCCGTTCTCCGCCCAGATCTTCTCCAGCTGCTCCCCGCCGATGTGGAACCGCCCGCCGGCGAACACCCACCCGTGGCAGTTGCTGCGGTCGTCCGGCTCGCCGGTGCGGATCCACTTGCCGGTGAGGGCGGGCACGTGCATGGCCCGCTGCTCGGTGGCGGCCAGGTCCTCCGGCCCCCGCGGGTCCACCGGCACCCGCACCTGCACCGGGCTGCCCTTGTCCGTCTGGCACGCCACCTTGGCCGGGGTGGTGAACGGCGAGGTCTCCTTGGTGATGGCCACCATCGTCTGGTTGGCCATCGCGTCCGAATCGCGGTCGTACCGGCGGTTCTCGGCCAGCCACACCGCCCCCGCGGTGATCGCCACCACCGCCCCGAACGCCCGCTGGCGGGCGGGCGTGGCCAGCACGCCGAGCAGCCCGGTCCGCACCCGCTCGATCGACAGCAGCCCGACCACCCCCGCCACCGCGGCGGCCACCGGCAGGGCGGCCGGCAGGAACAGGGCGAACCCGCCGCACACCACCCCGGCCGCGACCACGGCCAGAACCGCCTGGGCCCACCACCGCCGCGGGGCGAACGCGGCCAGACCGGCACCGTACGCGATCAGCCCGGCGCAGGTGACGCCGACGAGGGCGAAACGGGAGCACAGTTCGTCGATGGTCATCGGGAGAGGAACTCACGGTGCGATCGGCGGCGGGAGGTACCGCCGGTGCGCATGGGAAGGTATACCTCGCAACTTGTGAGGGTTTACTGAGCCGCGGATGAAAACAGACTCATGAAGGCGGCCTCAGAATTCAGGTGTCGGCAAACCCGTCACGGGGCGGTGCGGGCGGTGCCGCTGCTGGCGGGTGGGGTCAGCCCGGCCAGCAGGTGGCCGGCCCGCGGGCTGCGGCGGAACTCGTACTCCTTGCCGTACGGCGAGTCGCCGGCGGCGTGCAGGAACACCCCCATCCACCCCCACTTGCTCTCCACCAGCACCTCCCCGCCGGGCAGCACCGCCTGCACCACCCCGGTGTGCCGCAGCATCGTCCCGGCGCGGTACACGATCACGTCACCGGCCTGCGGTTTGTCCGCCCTCTCGTACCCGTTGTCGGTCAGGATGGTGTCCACCTGCTCGCCGCTCAGGTTGAACCGCCCGCCGGTGAACACCCACCCGTGGCAGTTGCTGTGGTCGGTCGGCGGGCCGCGGCGGATCCACTTGTCCGACCACTCGACCACCGCGTCCACGTGCCGCTCGTCGCCCACCGCCTCGGTCGGCGTCCGCGGGTCGATCGGGATGCGGACGGGCACCGCCGTGCCGCAGTCGGTGTACGCCGGCACCGCGGCCTCCGCCGTCGCCGGCGGGGCCTCCCGGTCGGTGGACTCGAACGCCTGGTTCGCCAGCTCCTCCGACCCGCGGTCGTACCGCCACCCCTCGGCCACCAGCCCGCCCGCCGCCACCACGGACACGATCACCCCGGCCACCCGCGGGCGGGCCAGCCGGCTGGCGACCGCCGCAATCGTCACCCGCACCGCACCGACCGCCAAAAGGACGACCACCGCGGTCACCCCCGCCGCCACCGGCAGCGCGTCCGGCACGAACAGGGCGATGCCACCGCACGCCAGCCCCGCCCCGGCCAGGGCCACCGCCGCCTGCGCCCACCACCGGCGGGGGGCGAACGCGGCCGTGGAAAGGCCCCACACGAGCGCGCCGCCGCTGCACGCGAACACGAGGGCCAGGCGGCGGAACAGGTCGGCGTCGGACATGGAGAGGGTCCGGGTGTCGGTCGTCGGGCGAGAACAGGTATACCTCACGGGCGGTGAGTGCTTCCTGAGTTCGGGATGAAATCCGACTCATGAAAGTCCTGTCATTGAGTGTGGTCCGCACACGCCGTGTGCGGTTCGGCAAACCCGCACACGGCGTGTGCGGACCACACTCAGCGTCCCACCTCCGCCAACCGCCCGGCGTCCGCCGCCGGCTTCAGCCGCGGGTGACAGCCGGGTGTCAGCGTGCCGTCGTACTC
>JALHQU010000361.1 GCA_022841795.1 Fimbriiglobus sp. | reverse complement strand
CGCGCGCCCCCCCGGGGGGGGGGGGGGGGGCGGGGCGCGCCCCCCCCCCCCCCCCCCCCCCCCCCCCCCCCCTTAGAAAGCCACCCCCTCCCGCGCTCGCTCCGCTCGCTTGCCCTCCCCCTGCCAGGGGGAGGGGTCCGAACACCCTCCGTCTTCCACGCACAGCATATCAAACGAGCGAAGCCGGGGCGAGATGGCCTCTCGCCCCGGCTTCGCTCGTGACATCACCCGCTGTTTCGGCTTAGTACTCGCCGACCGGGATGCCGTCCTTCGGCCCGAGCAGGGCCTGCATGGTGGTCAGTTGGACGGTGTAGCTGATCGAGTCCACGTGCCCGTCGGCGAAGCAGAACAGGGTGGACCCGGGGTACGGGCTGCTCCAGCAGTTGGTCGGGTCGATGCCGGCCTCGTCCCGCAGCACGCGGACGGCGGTGGACGGCGCGGCCAGGTCGCCGCGGATGACGTTCGTCCACCCGCCCCAGCCGACCGACTCGTCCAGGTAGGCCACGTTCTCGCCGCGGGCGGTGCGGGCTTCCAGCGGCAGCGCCTTGATGCCCACCATCACGGTGTTCGACGACCCGTCGGTGATCGACCCGATGGTGTACGGCGACCGCAGGGTGGCCCCGGCGGCCGGGTTCAGGGCGACGTTCGGGATGTTGTAGATGATGTTCGCGTTCACCGCGTAGTCGCACACCGGGCCGGCCCCGGTGCGGGCGGCGGTCAGGCCATAACCCGGGTCGGTGGCCGCCGGCAGCACCACCAGCCCGGTGCCGGCCCGCCCCGGTTCCATGAACGACTTGATCGGCGCGGCCAGGGCGAGCGCCCAGTTCTTGTAGTGGTTGTCCGCCTCCATGTACGGCATCAGCTTGAACGCCCACGAGGACGAGAAGATGACCACCGAGTTGGCCGGGGTGTAGTACCCGCCCGGGGCGGTGCCAATGAACCCGGGGGCCGGGCTGGAGTTGTTCACGTTCAACCCGGCCGGGGTGGCGAAGCACCCGGGGAACCCGGCGATGCCGTTGTTCGGCAGGCCCTTCTGGTTCGTCTCGTAGTTGATGAGCGCCAGCCCGATCTGCCGCAGGTTGTTGGCCGAGCTCATGCGGGTGGCGGCCTCGCGGACCTTCTGCACGGCCGGCAGCAGCAGCCCCATCAGGACCGCGATGATCGCGATCACCACCAGCAGTTCGATCAGCGTGAAGGCCGAGCGGCCTCGTTTCAGGGCGGTCATCGGTCACCTCGGAGGGGTTGTGGGTCGTGGGAGGGGCACGGAGTTAGATTGATTAAAATGTACCCCGTCTCCGCCCGCGTTGCAACTGTTTCGGGGAGAGCCGTCGGCGGATTTTCGCCCGATCTTCACCGCCCTGTCGGGTTCTGCCCGACATCCCGCCCGGACCGCCCGCTCGTCATAACGTCGATCCGGCGTGGGCGTTGAGGAACGACATCGACCGGCGGGCGGTGGTCACGGCGTCGTGGCTGTGGCGGCTCAACTCCACGGAGATACACCCCGTGTACCGCCCTTCTTCTGCGGCGGCAAAGAAATCCGCGAAATCCACCTCGCCCTCGCCCAGCGGCAGGTGGTCGTGGACCCCCGGCCGCATGTCGTCCAGGTGGATATTCCACAGCCATTTCTGCCACCGGCGGACGTGGGCACCTACCGGCAGTTCGTTCGTACACACCAGGTGTCCGACGTCCAGGGTGAGGCCGAACGCCGGGTGATTCACCTTCCCGTGCAGCTCGGCGAACTGGTCCATGGTGTCGATGAACATGCCCGGTTCCGGCTCGAACGCCAGCCGTACCCCCTTCCCCGCCGCCTCGTCCGCCAGCCGTTTACACTGCTCGACCAGCCGGTCCATGAGTTCGTTCGGCGGGGCGTCGTCGGTGGCGGTACCGGACCAGAACGACACCACATCCGTTCCCAACTCTTTCGCCAGTGCGACGCAGTCCAGGGCGAGGAACTCGTACCGATAGTTCCGGTCGTCCGGGTTCGGGGAAATGAGCGTCGGCTGGTGCTTGCGGTGGGCGTCGAGCAGGAACCGGGCGCCGGTCTCGATCACGCACTTCAGTTCCAGCGAGTCGAGCAACTCGCGGAACTCGGCCACCCGCCCGCCGAAATCCGGCTCGAACGGGTTCAGGTGGTGGACGTCCGGGGTGAGGGCGACGGCCCGGTACCCGCACCCGGCGATGATGCGGGCGGCGTCCTCCAGCTTGTGGTGGGCGAACCCGTTGGTGTTGTACCCGAACAGCATGGCGGCTCTTCCTGAAAGCAGAGATTACCACAGAGTCACAGAGAGCACCGAGCGGCTCAGAGAGAAACAGGATTCACCGCCGAGGGCACGAGAGGGCACATGAGGGAAGAGGAGATCCCGTCTTCAGACCGTCTGTTCCTGTCTTCCTCTCGTGCCCTCATGTGCCCTCGGCGGTGAAATCTGCTTCGTGTCTTCCTCGGTGCTGCTCGGTGCCCTCTGTGACTCTGTGGTGAACTCTTCACCCACTCTTTACGGCGCCTGGATGGTGAACTTCTTCCCGTCCGGCTCGGTGAGCGTCCACCCGCCGGCGGTCCGCTCGACGGCCGTCGCCGGGTGCCTTCGGACCAAATCCGCCGCCCGCACCACGTCCGCCTCCGGCCACACCCGCCCGGCCACCGGCCGGGGAACCGTCCGCGGGTTCGCCAGCACCGGCAGGCGGGCGGGCGGGGCGTCGTCCGGCAGCAGCACGCCGGCGGCGTCCACGACGCGGGTTTCGGTTTCGGCCCCGTTCTGCCAGCGGACGGCCAGCACCGGGGTACGGAACCGCATGCCGACGTGCACCCCGCCGTCGGGCTGCACGGTCACGCCGGTCACGTCCTCCACCCACGGGTGCATCCGGAATGCCGCGGCGAGCTGGTCGGGCAGCTTCGGGTCGATCGACTGAACGGCGACGGGCAGGTCCGCCAGGTAGCACACCTGGGTGAGGAACAGCCGCGGGTCGGTGTGCGGCGGCGGGTCGAACCGCAGGTCGGCGGTGCGGACGGCGTACCGATCGCGGGCGGCCACCCCGACGGCGGCCAGCGACCCGATCCAGCGGACGCCGGCCACCAGCCCGACCGCCAGGGCGACCGCGGCCAGCACCTTCACGGCGGTGAGCATTCCAGCGGGCGCCGCCGGTTTGGTCGTCCGCTTGCGGGCGGTCTTTTTCGCCATGCGGGCATTTTATCGCCCCGGCCGGCAACTCCGACAGCGGGGCCCGCCGGCCGGCCCCTCCGGCGAGTTACTCTCATAAACCCTTCACTCCGGAGGTGGTACAAGGGACAATAGATTCTGCCCCCGAGGTGTTGCCGTGCGCATCCTGCTCGTCGAAGATCAGCTCCCGCTAGCGCGGGCGCTCCGCCAGGGGTTGGAGGAGGAGGGGTTCGCGGTGGACACGGCGGTGGACGGGGAGGAGGCGGACGTGAAGGCCCGCACCACCCCGTACGACGTGATCATCCTGGACATCATGCTGCCGAAGGTGGACGGGCTGACGCTACTCAAGCGGTGGCGGCAGACGGGCATCACCACTCACGTGCTGATGCTGACGGCGAAGGGCAGCACGGACGACAAGGTGGCCGGGCTGGACAGCGGGGCGGACGACTACCTGTCCAAGGCCAACCTGGACTTCAACGAACTGCACGCGCGGGTGCGGGCGCTCGTCCGCCGCGGGCACCAGAAGAAGGACCCGTACATCCGCGTGCGGGACATGACCATCGACACCGCCTCCCGCGGGGTGATCCGCGGGGGGAAGAAGATCCCGCTCACCCCCCGCGAGTACGCGCTGCTGGAGTTCCTGGCGTTCCACGCCGGCAGCGTGGTCACCCGCACCATGATCTGGGAGCACCTGTACGACGAGTACGACGAGAACACGTCGAACGTGGTGGACGTGTACATCCGGTATCTGCGGAACAAGATCGACAAGCCGTTCGACACCCCGCTCATCCTGACCAAGTGGGGAGAGGGGTACATGATCCGCGGGGACGACCCCACGGACGACCCGGCCGCCCCGCCGCCGGCCGCCGCGGCAGCGGCGGGTAAAGTGGACAAAGCGAAGAAGAAGTAACCCGGCGGTGTTCTGACGACATCCTTCAGCAGATCCGATCGCCGGAGGCGATCGGCGGGCCGCCACAGAGGGCGG
>JALHQU010000360.1 GCA_022841795.1 Fimbriiglobus sp. | reverse complement strand
CGTGCAGCCCGGCCGTGGTGCCGATCGGCCGGTCGGCCGCCGCCCGCAGCGGCGGCACGGCCAGGTCGCGGACCCCGTCCCGGTCGAACTCGTCCAGAAACACCGGCACCGCCGCCGGGTCGGCCAGGAGCAGCCCGCGGACGAGTTCGTCCGCCTTCAACGCCCGCTTCTGGTGCTGGTGCCAGCGGTCGGCGGCGACGGCCACCCCGCCCGCGACGACGGCCGCGACCAGCACCCCGGCCCACCCGGCCGCCCGCCCCGGGTGCCGCTTCGCCCACTTCCACGCCCGCTCGGCCGCCGACACCGGGCGGGCGGCGATCGGCCGGCCGTCCAGGAACGCCCGCAGGTCGTCGGCCAGCGCCGCCGCCGTCGGGTAGCGGTGGGCCGGCTCCTTCTCCAGGCACTTCAGGCAGATGGTCTCCAGGTCCCGCGGCACGCCCGGCACCACCGTTCGCGGGCGGTCCGGCTCGGCGGTGAGCACCAGTTGGAGGGTGGCCGGGTGGGTGTCGGCGTCGAACGGCAGGCGGGCGGTGAGCAGGGTGTACAGCACGCACCCGAGCGCCCAGATGTCGGCCGGCGTGCCCACCTCCCGCCCCTTCCCCCGCGCCTGCTCCGGGGCCATGTACGCCGGGGTGCCGACCATCGCCCCGGACGCGGTCAGGTGTACGTCGCCCACCTTGGCCATGCCGAAGTCGGTCACCTTCGGCTCGCCGGCGGCGGTGAGCAGGATGTTCCCCGGCTTCAGGTCCCGGTGGATCACCCCCTGGGCGTGGGCGGCGGCCACCGCCGCGGCCACCTTGGCCAGGATGTCCGCCGCCCGCCGCGGGTCCAGCTTGCCGTCCCGCATCACCTTCTGCGCCAGCGTGCCGCCGTCCACCAGCTCCATCGCCAGGTACGGCAGCCCGTCGTGCCGGCCGAACTCGTACACCGGCACCACGTGCGGGTGGCGGACGCGGGCGATGGCCTCGGCCTCGATCAGGAAGCGGGCGACGGCGGTGGGGTCCTGGTACGCCCCGCCCAGGATCATCTTCACCGCCACCGGCCGGTTCAGGCTGAGCTGCCGGGCCTTGTACACCACCCCCATGCCGCCGCGGGCGATCAGCCCGACCACCTCGTACCCCGGCAGGGCGGGCAGCGGCGGCGGCGGGAGCGGCGGGTGAACGGCGACCGGCTGGGACACCGTCTCGGGCGGCGGGCCGACGGGGGTGAACGGGGTGCGGGTGTCCGCCTGAGAGAAGTCCGGGGTGCCGGTTCGCGGGTCCGACGGCATGACAGTTCCGCGCCGCGGGGAGGGGGCGTGCGGATAGCATAGGCCGAAAGTGCGATCTGGGGTCTGCGTTCCGGGTGAACCCCGACCGCCAGGTCGGTGGGTGCGGGCCAGCTGCCACACACCCACCGACCTGGCGGTCGGGGTTCACCGGAAGACTACACCCGCGCGTACAGGTCCGGGGCGGGCACCAGCACGTCGTCCGCCTTCGAGTCCCGCCCGCGGCCGCCCGCCTCGGCCGGCTCCGGGAAGTCGAACTTGAGCAGCCCGGACAGGATCTTGCCGGCCCAGCGGTACACGTTGTTCTCCGCCACCTGCTGCCGCATCCGCCGCATCCGCTTGGCCCGCTCGTCGGCCGGCATGTCCGCCGCCTGCTTCATGGCGTCGGCGATCTCGTGCGGGGCGAACGGGTTCACCAGCAGGGCGTCGGGCAGCTCGCGGGCGGCGCCGGTGAACCGGCTGAGGATGAGCACCCCGTCGTCGTCCGCCCGGCTGGCGACGAACTCCTTGGCCACCAGGTTCATGCCGTCGTGCAGGCTGCTCACCACGCAGAACCGGGCCAGCCGGTGCAGGGCGGCCATGTCCGTCGGCCCCTGGTGTTCCTTCAGGAACAGGATCGGCTCCCACCCGCGGTCCCGCCACTTGTAGTTGATGTCGGCCACCAGGCCCTCCACCTCGTCCTCCAGCCGCGAGTACGCCGGCACCTGGCTGCGGCTGGGCACCGCCACCTGCACGAACTTGAACTTGCCCCGCAGGTCCGGGGTGGTGTCCAGCAGGTGGTCCACCGCCAGCAGCCGCTGCGGGATGCCTTTGGTGTAGTCCAGCCGCTCGATGCCCACCCCGACCAGCTCGGTCCGCTTGCCCAGCCGCCTCTTCCACCGCACCATCGCCTCGTCCGCCGCCGGCGAGTTGGCGTGCGCGGCGTGCTCGTCGGCGTCGATGCTGATGGGGAACGGGCGGACGGTGGTGGCCCGCCCGCCGCGGGTGATCTCGAACCGCTCGGTGTCCACCTTCGCCTCCAGGGTGCGGTCCACCGTCTCCAGGAAGTTCAGGCAGTGGTGCCGGATGTGGAACCCGAGCAGGTCGTTGCCGAGCAGCCCGTGCAGCAGCTCCTCCTGCCACGGGAACACCCGGAACACCTCCCGGTTCGGCCACGGGATGTGCCAGAACTGGGCGACGATCAGGTTGGCGTTCGCCTCCTTCAGCAGCCGCGGCAGCAGGCAGAAGTGGTAGTCCTGGATGAACACGAACGCCGGCTCGCCCGCCGCCTCGGCCAGCACCGCGTCGGCGAACTTGCGGTTCACCGCCCGGTACATGTCCCAGTCGGTCGGGCGGAACACCGGCGGGGTGAACGTGACGTGGCACAGCGGCCACAGCCCCTCGTTCGCCAGCCCGTAGTAGAACCCCTTCTCCTCCTCCTTCGTCAGCCACACCCGCCGCAGGGTGTACGTCGGGTCGTCCGGCGGCACCCGCACCCGGTCGAACTCGTCCACCGCCTCGCGGTCGGCGTCGCCCGACCCGTGGGCGATCCAGGTGCCGCCGCTCGCATCCATGATCGGGTCGAGGGCGGTGGCCATCCCGCTGGCCGGCTTCTGCACCACGATCCGGTCGCCGTCATACCTGTGGATGAACGGCTCGCGGTTGGCGACGACAATGAACTTCACCCCTTGCATCTTGGTGCGGATCAGGTCACGCAGGGCGTCGCGGGTCCACATCGGCCTCTCCTTGCGGGTCGGGGGACGGGGCAAGCGCGGGAGGCTGCTTCGGGCGAACCGAGAGCAACCGCCGGGCCGGGCGAGAGACCATTCGGGCAGTCAGGGTGCTTGGGGGATCGGCAGATCTAGGGGTTGGGGCGGGTCGGCGCGTCGGGGATGATTGAGTCGCTCGTCAATGAGTGGTGTCATTATACCCACTCCGGGCCGGCGGGCCAACGCGCCGCCTCGCGCAAGCCGAGAAAAGTGACGCGGGGGTGTCCGTGAACCCGACACGCCGGCACGGGTTACGCGAGCGGCAAGTTTTGTTGGTGTCCCGCCTTCAGCCGGTCTGGGGTGAACCGACGGCGTGAGCCCAGGTCAGGCGAACCGCGGGCGTCAGCCCGTCGGGTGTGTTCCGAACCCGACGGGCTGACGCCCGCGGTTCACCACCCCAGACCGGCTGAAGCCGGGACACCAGCGAAGACAGCCGCCGGGGTGCGGCCATTTGTCACCGGCCGCGGAGCGGCCCGCGGATGTAGCCCAGGGCGGAAGCCCTGGGTGTTCTAGACCCGTCGAACAGACCCCTCGGGCAGAAACACAGCCTGCCCGTCCGGCGTCACCCGCAGGAATGCATATGGCACACTTCCGCCCTCTGCCGACGCGAAGACCGGAAGGCGCACCGTGGCCGCGACGAACCGCATGACCGCCAACACCGCCTCGAACGCCCACTCGTTCACCACCTCACGCGGGTCGATGTCCAATTCCAACTCATCGCCAGCGAAGCCGAAATGAGCGTTCGCTATGACCCCGCCGGACTGCACGGACACCATGACCGACGCCGCCTCACATTCAGCACGAATGTCGGCCAACGTCTCGGGTAGTTGATACGGTTCACCGTCTCGATACCCGAACAACTCGAACGGCCCGACCCGTAGCGCGGACCAAAACATCTCCCACTCGGTCGAACCGGAGTTCGGCACTTGCAGATCGATCAACGCCCCGTCGAAGGCGAAATCTGCTCGACAAGTTTCCCAGGTCGCCGGTTCCATCTCCTATCCCCGCTGGTCAACGGTGCCCGTTCATCACACCCGCCTTCACTTCACCCGCAGTTCGATGCCGTCGAGGAACCGCACCAGGTACGGCCGCTCGTTCGTCGGCGGGGCTTCGAGGACGACGCCCACGCTGCCGGGCGGCTTGGCGGTGCCGGCGCCGGGGACGGCGTGCGCGAACCGC
>JALHQU010000359.1 GCA_022841795.1 Fimbriiglobus sp. | reverse complement strand
GCTCGCGGCTACATGAGCTTGTAATACAACCCGAAATACCGCTCGATCGTCTGCTCCAGCCGGTACTCCTCCCGCGCCCGCTGCCGGCCGTTCGCCCCCAACTTTTCCGCCAGACCCGGCTCGGTGAACAGGCGGCGGAACGCCGCCGCGCACCCGGCCGCGTCCCCCCGTGGGAACAGCAGCCCGTCGATCCCAGCCCGCACCAGGTCCGGGTTCCCGCCCACGTCCGTCACCACCACCGGCAGGCCGGTCGCCATCGCCTCCAACAGCGTGAGCGACGCCGCCTCGGACACGGACGTGAGGGCGAACACGTCGGCCGCCGCCAGCACGTCCGGGATGTCCGGGCGGATGCCCAGGAACTTCACCCGGTCGGCAATGCCGAGCGCCTTCGCCAGTGCTTCCAGTTCCCCCCGCAGCGGGCCGTCGCCGACCAGCAGCAGGTCCACGTCCGGCAGGTCACGGGCCGCGAGGGCGAACCCGCGGAGGAGCGTCGGCTGGTCCTTCACCGGGTGGTGCCGGGCGACGTGGACGATCAACTTGCGAGCAGGGTCCAATCCGAAGCGGGTTCGCAACTCGGTTCGATTTGTCGCCGGGCCGTACCGCTCCACCTCGATGCCGTTGTCGATGATCTCGATGCGGTTGCCGCGGAACCCGTCGATACGGCTGAGCGCCCGCCCGCTGAACCCGACGCAGGCGTTCACCTCGTCCGCCAGCCGATCCAGGATCAGCCGGTTGAACGCCCGCCGCGCTGGGGACACCAAGTCCGGGTAGTGCCGGCCGTGTTCGGTCAGGATCACCCGCGGTTGCGGACACATCAGCAGCTTGGCGAACGCGGTGTAGAAGAACGGCGTGTACTGGTGGGCGTGGAACACCTCGATCCGCCGCGCCCGGGCCGCCGCCGCCAGCCGGCGGGAGACGGCGAAGTCCCACCCCGGCCGGCGGTTCAGGCACACCAGATCGACGCCCTGCGCGAGCAGTTCCTCGCCGATCTGGCCGACGCGATCCAGACAGAACACGGTGGGAATGATGCGGTCGCCCAGCCGGCGGATGGCCTCGCGGACCAGCACCTCGGCCCCGGCCACCTGCATGACGTGAACGACGAACCCGACGCGGACGGGGCGGGGCATGGGCGACCGGGTAGGTGCCGCGAGCCGAGCGGCACCCGGTTTTCTGTAGCCGGCCTCTGCGAGGCCGGGCCGGGGTCACAGACCCCGGCTACAGAAGAGTGCCGCTCGGCTCGCGGCACCTACCAACTATCCCACCGGGATGGGGGGCGGGGCCTTCAGGCCGGTCGGCCGCCACGGCAGGCGGGACTTCGTCAGCTCCGGCACCGGCAGTTGCGACCCGTTCACCCACGCCGTCGCCTGCACCCCGCCGCCCTTGTACACCCCCCACAACTGGGCGACGATGAGGAACAGGATGTACGGCAGCTCGAACGAGTCGAGGGACAGGAACAGCGCCCCGACGCAGTACAGCACGATGCTGGACGACACCGCCCCGGCCATCGCGCGGGCGCGGATCACCTCCGGGTACGGCGGCCAGTGGCGGGTACTCCGCCACAGCCGGTAGCACGTCCACAGCACCGCCGCCACCAGCGCCGCGAACACCCCCACCCCCACCCACCCGGTGTCGGCGGCCAGTTGGAAGTACTGGCTGTGGATGGCCTGGTTCTCCTCCGCCCCGTGCTCCTTCATGTGCAGCTTGGAGCACCGCAGGCCGAGGCCGAAGAACGGGTTCTCGTTGGCGAACTTGACGGCGATCGACCAGGTGAGCTTGCGGGAGTTGGCGCTGGCGTCCAGGTCGTGCCGGTTGATGGACAGGAACCGCTCCCGCAGCTCCGGCCCGGACGAGGCGAGGACGAACACCACCCCGAGCACCCCGAACAGCAGCAACCACCTCTTGTGCCGGCTGAACAGGAACACCACCGGCACGCTGGCCAGGGCGGACAGCATGGCCCCGCGGCTGAACGACAGTTGCACGGCGTGCGCCAGCGCCGGGATGCACGCCAGGTACACCCACCGGAACCGGCTGCTCGTGCCCTCCCACAGGAAGTAGCACAGCGGGATGCCCATGGCCATCATCAGCCCGGCCCCGTTGTTGTCTAGCCCGCCGTACCCGCTCCGCTGGATGCGGTTGTACCCCAGGCTGAAGTAGTGCATGTTCACTTCGTACGCCACGTAGGCGTCGGCCAGCGCGATGACCGCCAGCAGCCCCCACAACTGGTCCAGCCGGTACACGATCAGCGACCCGACCAGGAACATCACCAGCATCTTGATGTACTGATCGTAAGTCCAGTCCGACTCCTTCACCTCGGCGACGTTCCCGTAGGCCAGCGTCAGCCCGTGCCGCAGGGTCAGCCAGGCGGCGAACGCCAGCACGCACCAGTGGACGGCGTTCCACACCGGGGTGCGGGCGCCGCGGGTGACCCCGCACGACGGGTACCCGATCAGCCCCAGCCGGTAGATGACGGCGGTGCCGATGGCCACCACCGCCACGACGAACGACCACGGGGTGTCCCGCACGTTCGGCAGGTGGAACCACATGTTCTGCGGACGCATGACCGCGTACAGGTAGTACACCAGCAGCGGGATGTACGGGCCGAACCCGACCCCGCCGACAACCCCGACGGCGGTGATGGCGGACAGGAACACGAACTGCTTATCCATCCGCTCGCCCTCGCACGTCGGCCTCCTCCGAAGTCGGACGAGACGGGAACGCCCGCTCGGCTGGTGCCCACCACGGCTCGCCGGCGGCCGGCTCGGGCAGCACCGGCGGCGGGACAGCGGTGATCGGCGGCACCACCGCCGCCCCTTCCGCCCGGGCGGTGACGAACCGCACCCGCACCCCCATCGCCCGCCGCACGCACTCCCCGCCCAGGTACCCGCCGACCAGCCCGAACAGCACGTCCGTCGGGCTGACGTACCGCCCCGGCACCATCGCCTGCCCGAGTTCCAGCACCGCCGCGATCAGCCCGCACGCCGCCGCCGCGATCAGCGGCCGGCTCCGCTCGTGGTGCCGGGCGGACGCCCACACCAACACCGCCCCGAGCGGGGCGTACACCACGAACTTGGTCAGGATCTCGTTCAGCGCCCACAGGTAGTTCTTCGCCACCTGCGGGCCGAGCGGCCACCAGTCGATCTGGTGCAACCGGCTCGGCAACAGCCGCGGGTGGAAGTCGAACGGCTGCCACGCGATCACCGCCAGCACCGCGAACCACAGCTGCGCCGCCCCCGCCGCCACCTCCGGCCGGTACTTCTTCACCCCGCGGTCGGACAGGATGCGGGCGGCCACCCACCCGGCCAGGAACCCGATTCCGCCGACGATCCCGTCGGTCGTGCTGGCGTGCCGGCTCTGCACCAGCACCTGCGCCGCTTCCGTCGCCAGGGCGAACAGCAGACCGTACCCGGCGGCGTGGAACAGCCCGTTCGCCGACCGCCACTTGCCGGGCAACCCCGCCGCCAGCGCCCCGGCCGGCACGAACAGGGCGAACAGCTCGCACCAGTCGGCCGCCTTCTTCCACTCGCCGATGAGCGGGTCGGTGAACGGCACCAGCGTCACCTGGGCCGGGTCGCGGAGCCGCTTGGCGATACCGTAGGGGCTGGCGGTCAGGTCGAGCGGCAGCGTCTGGATGAGCAGCAACACCGCCGCGTACCCGGCGAGCAGCGGGGCGGTGTTCGACCTCATCCCGTCCGACCGCAGCGCCGCCCGCGCCTTGCCCACCGCCCACGGCCCGGCGAGCGCCCACGCCGCCACCCCGATCATCGCCCCGAACCCCTGCGCCCAGATGTCCGACCCGGAGCAGGTGCGGTCGCGGGTGTACAGTTGGCCGAACTCGATGACCGCCGCGTACAGGGTGCTGAACGCCACCACCGGCACGCCGGTCAGGAACGCCGCCGCTTTCCCCGGCTTGTTCGCCCGCAGCAGCCCGAGCAGCGCGAACCCGAGCGGGATGCCGAGCGCCACGTTCGCCGCCCAGTCGGACCGGGAGTCGGGCACGGCGCGGGTCTGGACGGTCCACACGAAGGCGTCCCGCACCTCCGCCCACGGCCGCTCCCGCCACTCGAACGGCACGTAGCTGCCGTAGGCGATGAACGCCATCACCCCGAGGGCGGCGACGGCGAACCACCACCGCGGCATCGGCCGGGCCGGGGCGTTCGGGTTCAGCCACACCGTCACCGGGCGGGGCGGGGGCAGCGGGCCGGCGGTCACGGCGCGGGTCTCGGCGGCGGGGTCG
>JALHQU010000358.1 GCA_022841795.1 Fimbriiglobus sp. | reverse complement strand
CGCCCCGCCGGTCGGGGCCGGCGGCGGGGGCGGGGGCATCGGCGGGGCCGGCGGGGCCTCCTCGATGTACACCTCGTCCAACTCCACCTCGTCCACCTTCTGCCGCATGAGCAGGTACACCATGGTGTACGCCGACCAGAAGTAGCTGTAGCTGAACCCGATCATGAACAGGAACACGATCGCCAGCCAGAAGGCGACGATGCCCGCCCCGGCCTTGTTCAGCCCGGTGAGCGACTTGTAGTAGGCGTCGGACAGGACGGGGTTGGCCGGCACGGTGGTGTTCGGCTGCAGCTCCATGTCGCTGCCCTTGAGCAGCATCTCCCGCCAGCCGTAGGAGTCCGGGGCGTACACGAACAGGTAGTCCGGCTTGCTCGGCGTCCACAGGGTGGCGGCGGCGGCGGCCATGCCGAACTTGCCCAGCAGCACCATCAGGCAGGCGACCAGGATGACCACGAACGTGACCGCCGCCCCGTAGGCCAGGGCCACCAGCGAGTTCCACACGAAGCTCCACGGCGCCTGGAACACGTAGTTGTAGCTGCGGCTGATGGCGTCGAACGTGTCGCTCCCCTCGGTGCTGATGGTGGTGTACATGAGCGGGTAGCCGACCAGCCCGAGCAGGATGATGGCCATGGCGACGCCGCCGACGATGACCAGCGGGAACAGCAGGCCGTACAGCAGGATGTCGCCGACGAACGGGATGAGAGCGACCACCCCGTACAGGAACATGCACAGCAGGATGACGGCCACCACGCCGAGCGGCACCACCGGCGACAGCACATACGACACGTACCGGCTGAGCACGAACCGGACGGCCTGCATCAGGCTGGTCCGCTCCTTGCCGCCGAACTGCACCGCCGCCAGCCGGGTGATGACGCCGCCGCAGAACGCCCACACGGCCACGCTCCACAGCAGGCACAGGAGCAGGTACATGCGGGTGCGGAACCCGGCGTTCGCGTCCACCATCTTGATGATCGGCAGCAGGATCTTGGTGAGCGGTTCGACCAGCACCGGGATTTGACGCAGCACGTACTTGCCCGCCGCCTCCGCCCAGGTGGTGGCCGGCTGGCTGGCCAGGTTGGAGGCGAACAGGTACGGGTTCGGCCCGCGGGACTCGTCCCACGGCATGGCCCGCATCCGCCCGGCCGGCTTTCCGGGGGTGTCGGTGGTCGGTTCGACGGCCGGCCCGGCCAGCTCCTCGATCACCGCCCACCGCTTCAGGTCCCGCAGGTACCGCTTGTCGCCCTCCTCCCGGAGCTGCGCCTCGCGGTCGATGCCGTCTTTCGCCGGCACCTCTTTGTCCAGCGTCTTGTTGTCGTACTCGGTGCTCCCGCGGAGCGGCTTGTCGTAGTAGAAGATGGTGGACAGGACGTACCAGCCGAACGACATGACCAGGATGCCGGCGGCGGCGACGAGCAGCTTCCGCCAGTCGAGGGCGACCTGGAAGGAGCGGAAGATGTTGGTCCAGAGGTACCGCCGCGGGGCACCAACAGCGGGTGCCTCGTCACGCCCGTCGGCCATGCTCACTCCTCGGTGTGGGCCACACGTCCGCCCGCCCCATCCGGCCGGCGGCCGGCGGGTTAGGGGGCATGGTATGGAGGGCACCGGGGCTGGCAATCGGCCGGCAAATCCGCCCGCCCCCCGCGACCCGGTGAGGGGTCGCGGGGGGCGGGGTTAGGGGATGGCGGCAGTCCGGCGTTAGAAGAACAGCCCGATGCCCACGTTCAGCCCGTGGATGAGGCGGAAGTACTGGGTGGCGTACCCCGGATCGGGCGAGCCGTAGTTGAACCCGATCGGCTGGCTCATGCGGACGGTGTTGTAGAACGTGTTGGCCATGTACCCGACCCGCATCTGCACGCCCTTCACCGGGTACCACCACAGGTTCAGGTTGCCGCCGGCGGTGGGCACGAACTGCATCTTGTTCAGCGACCGCTTGTTGGCGATGCTGTTGTCCTCCAGCTCGTACTTGGCCCGCTCCTTGATGTAGTCCAGGAACACCCCGCCGTGCAGGTCGGCGCTCAGGCTGTACCGCTTGCCCAGGTACACCTCGTGCCCGCACCCCCAGTACGGCCCGTACATCCGCTGGGACAGGGTGTTGGTGTAGTTGGCCACGCTCTGGGCGGTGACCACCCCGTTCACGTCGTAGCTCTCCGTCCGCCAGGAGAACCGCTCCATGAAGTGGTGGAACCGCACCCCGGCCATCCCGTAGATGCGGGACGAGTTGCTCTCGAACAGCGGGATCCGCCCGCCGATCTCGGCCTCGGTGTACCACGTCTTGTAGCTGATGGTCATGTTCGACGCCCCGTTCCAGATGCCGTAGAACAGGCCGTCGCCGAGCGTCCGCGCCGGCACCGTCACCCCGTCGATGGTGATCGTCTGCCCGCCGAACGTGACCCCGTTGACGATGAACGGCGGGATGGTGATGGTCTGCCCGCTGATGATGAACCCGGGGGTGACGATGGACCCCTCCAGGGCGGTCTTCACCCGCGGCCCGGCGTACTGCGGCGGGAAGTTGAACACCCCGCTCACCAGGAACGTGTCCGACAGGTCCGCCCGGCTGCGGGCGAACGGCGTGGCCAGGCTGGCCCCGGCCGTGTACGTCTGCCCGGCGGTGTGCAGGATGCGGGCGTGCACGGTGGTGCCGTCGTCGAACTTGTACCCCACCCCCAGGTTCACCCCCGGCGACCACGACCGCCGGCCGAACTCGTTCGTGCTCAGGGCGGTCGCCCCGCTGCCGATGAGCGTGCCCGGCAGGCCGGTCACCTGGCCGGTGGTGTCCAGCAGCCCCCGCACGGCCACCGTCTGGCTGCCGAGCGTCCAACTGCCGGTGTAGTACACCGCGTCCGCGAAGGTGAAGAACCCGGGCTTGCCGGGGTCCCCGAGCGGGGCGGTGAAGATGTTTCGCCCGCCGTCCAGGCCGGGCAGCCCGCCGGCGTCGAGCAGGCCCTCGCCGCTCGCCCCGCCCGGTGTGGGCGCGAACCCGGTCGGGGTTCCCAGCCCCTGACCGTACCCCGGTGCGGCGGTGGCGAGCACCGCGACCAGCACCGCCATCCCCCCGTACAGTTTGCTGCGCATATGCCGCATCCCCCAAAGTGCTCGTAGGCATCACACCCGACCGCGAGGCTCCCCAACCCCGCGGCGAGTCCGCCTTCCGAGCCTGCCCGCCCCGGGTTCCGAACCCCGGGCGTGCGACTTCTTGTGCAAAAGTGGCGACGGGTAATAACGTGCCCGTCAACCCGGTCAAGAGTGATCCGGCGGAAAAATCGGTCGGCGTCAGGTTTTTTCCCATCTGCCGGCCAACGCCGCACGGACTACCCGGTTGTGGTAGTTTGGGCGGAGGTGTCTTGCCGGCTGTGCCCGTCGCGGGGCAGTCCGGCCGGCGGCAGCGGGAAGAAGTTGCCGTTTCTCAGTTGACGTGGGGTCCCGCCCGGTACATTATGGTGATTGTGCAGGATTGTTTTTCCTGATCGTTCGACTTATTCCTCGACCGGCCCAGGGTCTTCACGACCACCGCCACCCTCATCCGAGGTCTGTCATGTTCCGGCTGACCATCCGCTGTCTCGGGGCCGCCACTTTACTGATGGCCCTCGGCTCGCTCCTCCCGCTGCTGTCGCACACCGCCACCGCCCAAAGCCCGGGCCTGGGCGGGCTGAACGGCCGGTTCCGCGGGAACGGGTTCCTGCCCGCCCCGCCGTCGAACGCGCCGATCCGCCCGCCGGGCGGCAACATCGGGGTGAACGGTGGTGTGCAGGGGCAGGGCGGCGGCGTGCAGGGGCAGGGCGGCGGCAACTTCGGCCAGGGGGGCGGCGGTAACTTCGGCCAGGGTGGGTTCGGTGGCGGTCAGGGCGGGTTCGGTGGCGGCGGTCAGTTCGGCAACGGCGGGTTCGGTGGTGGCGGCATGGGTGGGTTCGGCGGTGGCATGGGCGGGATGGGCGGCGGCTTCGGAGGGATGGGTGGCATGGGCGGCATGGGCGGTATGATGGGTGGCATGGGCGGGATGGGTGGCATGATGGGCGGCGGCATGGGTGGCATGATGGGCGGTGGCATGGGCGGCGGGATGATGGGCAGCGGGTTCTCCGGCCCGGTCTCCACCTCGTCCAGCGGCATGATGGGCATCTGGTCGGGCATGATGGGCATGGGCGGTGGGATGGGCGGCATGATGGGTGGCATGGGCGGGATGGGCGGCGGGATGATGGGCATGATGGGTGGCATGGGCGGCATGGGCGTGGTGCTGCTGGGAGGGGTGG
>JALHQU010000357.1 GCA_022841795.1 Fimbriiglobus sp. | reverse complement strand
CCTCGCAAGTCTGCCAGGCGAACCGCGGGCGTCAGCCCGTCGGGTGGTTCGAACCACCCGCGGGCTGACGCCCGCGGTTCGCCGCCCCGGCGGCTCACGCCGCCGGGGCCACGGAAAATCCGGTCACTTCTTCGCGGCCAGCGCGCTCGTGGACTCGCCGCTGAGCGGCCCCTCCATCTCGATCTCCACCTCCTGGCCCATCGCCTTCTGCTTGCCGGACAGCTTGATCTTGCCGTCGAACGACCCCTTCACCTCCAGCCCGGTCTTGAGCGACTTCCAGCCGGTGGCCTTGATGGTCATCTCCACGTCCGGGGCCGGGTCGCCGTCCTCCTCCGGCTGCATCTTGGCGGTCAGCTTGCCGGTCGTCTCGATCACCGCGCACTCCTCCCCGTCCACCTTCTCCACCTTCACGAAGTGCTGCTTCATCTTCCCCTTCACGTCGGTCATGGTGTTCCCGGTCAGCCCCTTCAGGGTGGACGCGTCCACCTCCCACTTGTGCCCCACCTTCACCTTCTCGGCCGGGTACGCGTCGTCCTCGTTCTCCGGCCCCTGCCGCTTCTTCAGCTCCTTCTGCTGGTCGTCCGTCGGCTTGCCGTCCACCAGCTTGTACGCCCACTTGCCGTCCTTGGTCCGCTCGCCCACCACCGTCTCCCCCTCCAACTCGCTCGGCTTGTCCTCCTCGGTGTCCTGGCCGAACGCCGTCGCCTTCACCTTCACCCCCTCCTTGGTCACCTTCTCCTTCACCTTGCTCACCTGCCGCCCGCTCACCTCCACCACCTCCTGCTGCTGGTCGTGGGTGAACGCCATGGTCATGGTCACCGGCACCTTCTGCCCGGCGACGGTGATGTTCGCCTCCGCCTCCTTGATGGTCATGGTCATCTTGCTCGTCACCACCTGCCCCTTGGTCGGGGCCGGGCCGCGGAGGTCGTAGGTGTCGTCCGCCATCACCGGCACCGCCGCCAGCACCACCGCCGCCGCCACTTGGAACAGCCGCATCGTCGCCCTCCGAGGTCGGGGAGAGAATTCCGGTCATCGGTTCCGGGTGCGGGTCCGTTCAGGTGACTCGGCCCCTCGCTCGCGCGTCGGGCTAACGGAGACACGACGGAATTCCGCCGGAACTGGATTCGATACTCGCATCCTAGCATTTCGCCCGCCGCGAACCGGCGGAATTCCCTTCCCCCGGCCGCGATCGGGGGTATATTCGGCGCTGGGAATCACGCCCGGCCGCACGCCGCCGGGTCGGTTCCCCCGTCGGAGAGACTCCCATGTTCAAGATGTACCGGGTCCACGTCTACCACATTGCCGTGGACGACAAGCCGGGCGGCACCGCGGCCAAGCTGAAAGCCCTGGCCGACGCCGGGGTGCATTTGGAATACGTGCACAGCGAGCGGGCGGACGGCAAGGCCGGGAGCGGCGACCTGCTGGTCGCCCCGCGGCAGGTGAAGGCGGAGATGGACCTGGTGAAGAAGGCCGGGTTCCACGAGATCCAGGAGCCGATCGTCATGCGGTTCGAGGGGGACGACAAGACCGGGCTGGGCGGGCGGGTGACGATGGAGTGGGAGAAGGCCGGCATCAACCTGCACGGGCTGATGATGGCGGTGGTGAACGGGCGGTTCGTCGGGTACGCCCAGTTCGACCACGCGGACGACGCGAACAAGGCCGCCCACCTGCTCGCCCAGCTCGGCTCGCAGGAGTAGGCGGCTCGGGGTAGGTGCCGCCCGCCGGGCGGCACCCGGGTGGCCGACTCCCTCCGGGAGTCGGCACCGACCGTCGGAGACGGTCGGCCACCCGACGGGCCGGGCTATCGCAGAACTCGCACCCGGACCGGGGCGTAGTACACCCGGACGACCCTGGTGCGAGGGCGACTGATGCGGCGGCGGGTGACGGCGGTGATCCTCATCGGCATGGGCCTGACGGTGGTGCTGCTCGTTCTGCCGTGGATCGTCCGGGTGCGGGCGGACGCGGACAAGGTGGATTGCCTCCGCCGGTTCGAGCGGCTCGGCCAGTTCGCCGCCGCGTACAGCCAGCCGCCGCCGGGGGCGAACGCCGCCGACCTGCCGCAGGCGATCCCGCCCGGCACGCTGCCCAACCCGGACCTGCCGCCGGACCGCCGGCTGAGCTGGATCCCGGACGTGCTGCCGTTCCTCGACCAGAAGTTGCAGCCGGCCGCCGACCTCGCCCCGCGGTTCGACCGCCGCGGGGCGTGGGACGCGCCGGCCAACCTGGACGTCGGGCGGACGCGGTTGGTCTTGTTCACATGCCCCGGCCCCCTGCCCGACCCGCTGGCCGACGGGCAGATGCCGACGCAGTTCGTCGGCATCGCCGGCGTCGGTGCCGACGCCGCCACCCTCGGCCTCGGCCCGCCAATTCCGGCGAAGGCCGGGTGCTTCCGGTACGACGCCCCCACCCCACTTCGCACCATCCGCGACCACGACGGGCTGAGCAGCACCGCCCTGTTCGCCGAGACGGCGGACGAGTTGGGGCCGTGGGTGCGGGGCGGGTTTGCGACCGTCCGCGGGCTGGACGTGACGGACGGGGCGAAGCGGCCGGTCGGCCGCGGCGGGCAGTTCGGCGGGAACTACCCCGGGGTGGGCGGGTTCGGGTTCGCCGACGGGTCCGCCCGGTTCCTGACGGACCGCACCCCGCCGGCCGTGCTGTGGGCGCACTTCACCCTCGCCGGCAAGGGCACGGACCCGATTCCTGGCGAATGACAGGATTGAACCACAGAGGCACAGGGACACAGAGAAGACGAAAGAGAGGGTGAAGACACCGAACTCTCTTTCGTCTTCTCTGTGTCCCTGTGCCTCTGTGGTTCAACCTCTTTCTCAATCCTCGCGGCGGCCTGCGTACCCGCCCCCGCCGTTCCGCGGCGGCGGCGGCGGCGGCGGCGGGCCGAACCGCCCGACCCGCGGCGGCGGGGCGCCCATCAGCCGCACCTCCATCCCGTTCGAGTCCAGGCAGCGGAACTCGCACAGGTCCGGCGACACCCCGAACTTGCCGTCCACCGTCACCTCCAGCCCGACCCGCGTCTCCAGGGCGGCGATGTCCCGCCGCTTGCGGTTGAGCAGGTGGAACGCCACGTCCGAGTGCACCGTGACGGTGACCGAGCTGCCGCCGGGGGCGCGGTGGGCGGCCAGTTGCAGCAGCCGCATCACCTCGATGCCCATCGTCTCGTTCGTCTTCACGAACCCGGTGCCGGCGCAGTGCGGGCAGTCGTTGTACACCCGCTTCTTGAGCGACGGCTGCATCCGCTGGCGGGTCATCTCGATGATGCCGAACTCGGAGATGCGGAGGATCTTGGTCCGCGCCCGGTCCCGCTTCAGGGCGTTCCGCAGCGCGTCCTCCACCTGCCGGCGGTGGTGCTCCGCCCGCATGTCGATGAAGTCGTTGACGATCACCCCGCCCAGGTCCCGCAGCCGCAGCTGGCGGGCGATCTCCTTGGCCGCCCGCAGGTTCATCTGGAACGCCGTCTCCTCCGCGTTCCCCTCCGCCCGGAAGTTGCCGCTGTTCACGTCGATGGCCACCAGCGCTTCCGTCTGCTCGATGATGATCGACCCGCCGCCGGGCAGGTCCAGCCGCTTCTGGTTGATCTTGGCGATCTCGTCGTCCACCCGGTAGCGGTGGAACAGCGGCTCCGTCTCCCCGTGGTAGCGGATGCGGCCGGCGTACTTGGGCATGACGATCTGCAGGAACTCGCTGGCGTGGGCGAACGCCTTCTCCTCGTCCACCCAGATGGTGTCGATGTCGGCGGTGAAGATGTCGCGGATGGTGCGGGTGATCATGTCCGACTCGCGGTACACCTCCACCGGCCCCGGCCGCTTGATCCGCTTCACCACCACCTGCCACAGCCGCAGCAGGTACACCAGGTCGTTCCGCAGCTCCGTCTCGTCCCGGTCCACGGCGGCGGTGCGGACGATGAACCCGACCCCCTTCGGCGGGTTCAGCCCGTTCATGATGTCCCGCAGCCGGTGGCGGGTGTCCCGGTCCTCGATCTTCTTGCTCACCCCCACCCGGTTCAGGCTGGGCATGAGCACCAGGTACCGGCCGGCGATGCTGACGAACGTGGACAGGGTCGGCCCCTTGGTGCCGATGCCCTCCTTGATCACCTGGATGATGACCTCCTGGCCCCGCTTGAAGATGTCCTGGATCGGCGGGATGGGCAGCCCCTTGTGCCGGGTGTGTGCCTTATTCTGGATGCCGCCGCCACGGAACGGGCCGGGCGGACCGTCGCGGCGCGGGCCGCGGTCCCCGCCCCGATCCCCCCGCGGCGGACCCCGCCGGTCGCCCCGGTCCCCGCGATCCCCCC
>JALHQU010000356.1 GCA_022841795.1 Fimbriiglobus sp. | reverse complement strand
CTCCCGCCGTCGGCTGACGCCGACAGCGACCTCCCCCCAACGGGGGGAGGTGAAGAATCCGCCCCCCCCTGACCCCCAAAGGCGAGGGGGGCAAATTTCGCCTTCACCCCCGGCTCGGTCAGGTCGAACACCGCGTTCAGCAGGGTGTCGGCCAGGTCGCTCAGGGCGGCCGTCACCCCGCGGATGTCCGCCTTGCCGAGCAGGTCCGTCACCCCGACCCGCAGCAGTTCCTTGTCCTGGAAGCTGTGCAGGATCGGCTCCACGTCGGACGCCCCGCGGAGCAGCTCGGCTAGCTCCGCCCGCAGGTCGTCGGCGGTGCGGGGCTGGTCGAGCACCAGGCTGTCGAGCAGTTCGTCGATCATGCCGGGGTTGTTCGTCAGCAGCCCGCACAGGTACGGGCTGCTCGCGCAGATGTCCACGTACAGCCGCAGGCTGGGCGGGTTGAAGCTGAACAGCTCGTACAGCACCGCCTTCGCCCCGAGCGACGCCGTCACCCGCTCCAGGTCGTTCAGCGTGCCGTCCGGGTCCGGGGTGTCGGCGACGGCGCGGAGCAGCTGCGGGGCGATGCTCGCCAGGAAGTGCCGGCAGCGGCGGTGACTCAGGAACGGCACCGCCTCCTGGGCCAGCCGGCTCAGGTTCTGGTACGCCGCCCGCACGTCCCGGAACGGGTACCGGCCGAGCACAGCCTTCACCGCCACCTCGTCCGGGTCCGGGTCGAGCATCAGGTCGCTCTCCGGCTCCGATTGCCCGCCGTCGGCGGTGGCGAACGTCTGGTGCAGCAGGTGGTCGAGGATGGCCCGGTCGAGGTGCGTCTTCTCCTGGTAGTCCTTGAGGAACAGGTCGAGCGGGTCGATGAGCAGGTCGCGGGTGTCGAGCGTCGGCTCGGGGGATTCGTCCAGGGGCGACCGCCGCTGCGCGGTCAGCGCGGAACTCGGAGCGCGGAACTCGGAATCGACCGAAGAAGTCGGAACACCGCCACCGGCTACGGCCTGAGTGTCCTGGGTTTCATTCCGAATTCCGCGTTCCGAGTTCCGCACTTCCCGGTACCCCATCCGCCGCGCCACCTTCCGCAGCTCGTCGGCCGTGTCCGGCAGCTTGTGCGTCTGCCAGTCGAACAGCAGTTGCAGGCGGTGTTCGGTGCGGCGGAGGAAGCGGTAGGCGTCGGCCAGGATGTACGTCTCCTGCGGGGTGAGGCAGCCGGCGATCTCCAGTGCCTCCAGCGCCAGCAGGGTGTTCCGCTGCCGCACCGCCGGCAGATCCCCGCCGTTCAGCAGTTGCAGGAACTGGACCGTGTACTCGATGTCGCGGATGCCGCCGCGGCCGGTCTTCACGTCCCGCTCGTCCGCCCCGCCGCGGGCCGCCGCCTGCTCCATCCGCCGCTTCAGCGCCTTCACCTCGTTGATCTCGGAGAAGCTGAAGTACTTGCGGTACACGAACGGCTCCAGCCCGGCCATCACCTCCTTCCGCAGCTCGCGATCGCCGGCCACCGGCCGCAGCTTGATGAGCGCCTGCCGCTCCCAGGTGCGGCCCCGCAGGTCGTAGTAACTCAGCGTGGACGCCAGCGACCGGGCGGGCGGGCCGGCCTTCCCCTCCGGCCGCAGCCGCAGGTCCACCCGGTAGGCGAACCCGCGGTCGGTCACGGACGACAGCAGCCGCACCACCTCCGTCACCGCCTTGGCGAAGAACTCGGCGTTCGTCACCCCGCCCACTTTCTTGTTCGTGACGCCGTCCTGGTCGTACACGAACATCAGGTCGATGTCGGACGAGTAGTTCAGCTCGTCCCCGCCCAGCTTGCCGAACGCGAACCCGGCCACGCGGGCCGGCTGGCCGTCCGGGGCGAGCGGCTGGCCGAACCGCTTGCCCAGGGTTTTCAGGGCCGTCGCCAGCGCGATCTTGATGGACGAATCCGCGATGCGGGCCAGCTCGCGGGTGACCTCTTCGAGCGGGCGGTCGCGGATCACGTCGTTGATGCCGATCCGCAGCATGTGCAGGTGGCGGAACCGGCGGAACGCCCGCAGCGCGCCGGCGTCGTCGAACGTGGCGTCCACGTCCGCCTTCAGCTCGGCGGTCAGTTCGTCGGTGGACGGGTTCCGCCGTTGCGGGGCGCGGATCAGGTCGAGCGCTTCCGGATAGATGACGAGGGTGTCGGCGAAGAACTGGGACACGGCGAGCAGTTGCAGCACCGCGTCCAGCCCGCGGGCGGAGGCGGCCAGCATGTCCGGCAGGCGGTCGCGGCCGTGCGGGGTGCCGAGCAGCCGCTCCAGGTTGTTCAGCGCCAGGTCCGGGTCGGCGGAGCGGGCGAGCAGCCGGCGGAGCGGCGGGAGCAGTTCAGCGAACCGCTCGCCGTGCGCGGCGGCCAGCGCGTCCAGGTTCCGCCGCCCGCGGGCCGGGTCGCGGAGCGGGACGTTCGACAGCGGGTCGGCGGGGGGCATGACGGGGTTACGCCTGTTTCGGCCGGCCGAACTCGTCCAGCCCGTACCTGGCGAAGATCTCCGCCGGGGTGATCCACACCACCTGCCCGTCGCGGGATTCACACACCGACTGCCCCAGGCGGGCGTGTTCGAGCAGCGCCTCGCGGTTGGCGTCCGCGTGGGCCTTGGCGATGGCCGGACGGAGGGCCGTCATCTCGTCCCACAGGGCGGATTTGGTTTCAGTCGGCATCGGCACTCCTCACGAACGCATCCCAGGTGTCGGGGTTGTCTTCGACCTGCTCGTCCCCGCTCCCGACGGCGAGCAGGGCGCGCTGCCCGTAGGAATTATCGAACACTTCCCACCAGTCTGCAACGGGACGGTAGAGTTCGAGGAAGTTCCGCACGCTGCGGGCGTATCGCCGGCGGATGTCGGCGTCCGAGCGGCGGCAGGGGAAGACCTCACCCCCCGGCCCCCTCTCCAAAGTGGAGAGGGGGTGTTCAAACGAGGCGGGCATCCGCGTGTCGGGGCAGCCATCCGCCTGTGGGAGCGGGCACCACAACCACGACGGCGACTTGAACACCCCCTCTCCACTTTGGAGAGGGGGCCGGGGGGTGAGGTCTTCGCCGGCCCTCGCTCGCGCGTCGGGCTAACGGACGAGGGGCCGGGGGGTGAGGTCACTTAACCCTTCACCCCGCCGCCATCACCTCGGCCACCACCCCGTCGGCCACGCACTTCCCCCGCCGGGTGAGCCGCACCGCCCCCCCGGCTTCCTCCAGCAGCCCGAGTTCGATCAGCCGGGCGAGCCGGTCGCCGAGCAACTCACCCAGTTCGAACCCGGTCTGCTCGCGGAACGCCGGGCGGTCGATGCCGTCGCCCCGCCGCAACTGCACCGCCGCCGTCTCGAACGCCCGCTCCCGGTCGTCCAGCCGCTCGCTCTGGAACGTGGGCGGCTCGCCGCTCAGCACCCGGCGGACGTAGTCGGTGGTGTTCCGCACGTTCAACTCCCGGCTGCCGTCCATGTACCGGGCCGCCCCCACGCCGAACCCGAAGTACGCCTCGTTCGCCCAGTACCGCTCGTTGTGCCGGCAGCGGCGGCCGGGGCGGGCGAAGTTCGAAATCTCGTAGTGGTCGAACCCGGCGGCGGGCAGGGCGTCGAGCGACAACTCGTACATGGCCAGTTCGTCGTCCTCGGTCACGGGCACCACCCGCCCGCGACGGCGGTCCTTCCACAGCGGGGTGCCCGTCTCGTAGGTGAGGCCGTAGGTGGAGATGTGGTCCGGGGCGTACCGCACGGCGTCGGCCAGGTCGGCCTGCCAGTCGGCCGGGGTGGCGCCGGGGGCGGCGAAGATCAGGTCGAGCGACAGGTGCGGGACGTGCTTCCGCACCACCTCCACCGCCCGCGGGATGTGATCCAGCCGGTGTCGGCGATCCAGCGCCGCGAGCAGGTGCGGGCGGAACGACTGCACCCCGACGCTGACGCGGGTGACGCCGTGGGCGGCCAGCACCCGGCACTTGTCGTCGTCCAGGCTCTCGGGGGTGGACTCGATGCTGAACTCGCCGCCGGGTGGGATGTGCAGCCAGCGGCGGAGGGACGACAGCAGGCGGTCGAGTTGGGCCGGGCTGAGGTGCGTCGGGGTGCCCCCGCCGATGAACGCCGTTTCCACCGGCCGCGGCGTGCCGAGTCCGCTCAGCTCGATTTCGAGTGCATCGAGGTACAGTTCGATCTGGTGGTCTTGCCCGACGCTGACGGCGAAGTCGCAGTACCCGCAGTGGTGGGCGCAGAACGGCACGTGCAGGTAAACGGTGCGGGGGTCGAGCCACGCCGGGCGGGTGAACATGACACAATTCTAGGCGAACCCGGTACGGCGAGCCGGGGGCGTGTTGGCGAGCCGGGAGCGTGAGCGACCGGAGGGCATGAACCTCCGGTCGCTCACGCT
>JALHQU010000355.1 GCA_022841795.1 Fimbriiglobus sp. | reverse complement strand
GGCGGCGCGGGCGGCGGCCACCGCCGCGAACGGCCGCGGGGTGACGCCGGCCAGCTTCAGCCCGGCCCGCTCGCACGCCGCCTTCGCCGCCTCGTACAGGTCCTTCCGCACGAACACCACCGTCGCCCGGCTCTCCTCCCCCTCGGGGGTGGGCACCGGCACGTAGTCCATGTGGACGTCGTCCGGCGACTCGGTCAGGTCCCGCTGGGCCTGGAAGCGGACGATGGCCGGCTCGTCCGCCGGGGCCGTCTTCGGGTGCTTCACTTCTTTAACGATGACCCGGTCGCGGCCGAGGGCAACCAGCGCCGGGGCGGGGGCGATGCCGGCCTGCGCGAGCAGCGCCTTCAGCCGGTCGCCGAGCTCCTGGGCGGTCGCGGCGGACAGCGGCCGCGGGTCGTCGAACGACGCGGCGGCCTTCTCCAGCCGGGCGGCGTCGCCCTTGGCGAACCCGGACGCGACCAGCAGCCCGCCGGCGTCGAAGTCGATGGCAACGAAGCGAGACACGCTGTAAGACTCCGTCGGTGTATTCTTCGCCGCGACCAGCGGGAGCGGAACCCGCTCCCGCTGGTCGCGGCGAAGATTTCGTTTACCGTGGCAGGTCGTCGAACCCGCGGCCCAGGTCGGTCAGGTCGCGGAAGTACACGATCCGCGGCATGTTCTGCGACACCTCGATCACCGCCTCCGCCCGCGCCACCGGCCCGCCGGCCTGGGCGAAGTACCCGACCGACTGCACCCGGTACGCCCCGCTCCGCCCGCACACGTACTTCTCGATGTTCTTGAACTTGGCCGGGGACAGGTTGGCGGCCGTCACCAGCCAGGCGGCGGTCGGGTCGGTGGTGTCCGTCGGGCGGTTGCTCACGATCGCGTCCACGTCCGTCTCGATCAGCCCGGGCAGGCAGGCGAGTACCTCCCGCGGGGCGGTGTACACGTTCACCCGCGGGGTCATCTCGTAGTCGTCCGACGCCGTGCATTTGTCCAGCAGGGCGGGCAGCACCGTCTTGAGCGCGTCGGCGGCGTTCACCGGGCAGGCCACCACCCGCTGCGGCGGGGCCGGCTGCCCCGGCTGGGCCGGCAGGTTCGGCAGGCGGATCTGGGTGGCCACCACGGTCATGGTGGAGGTAAGCCGGCGGGTGGGGGCGACGCCGGAGTCGATCCGCGCCTGCACCAGGTCCCGCAGCCCGGCCTCGCCGAACCCGACCTCCACCTTGGTCGGCCCCAGCCCGGTGCCGTACGCCTCGCCGGTGCCGCTGAAGCGGTAGTACAGGATGTAGTCGGACAGGTCCTGGCCGACGGCCGCGGTCAACTGCTCGGACAGCGTCTTGGCGTCGTCCGTGTTCAGGTTGATCCGCTGGGTGCCGGCGCCGTCCACGTTCACCTCCCGGCCGTAGCAGGTGAGGTACTGGCTCCACCCGAGGGTGAACGTGCCCAGGCTGGCCTCGTCCCCGTCCTGTACGCCGTTGCGGTTGCGGTCGGTGCCGAACAGCAGGTCGGGCGTCACGCCGCTGACGAGCAGCAGCTCCTCCAGGCTGTTGATCGGCCCGTTCTTGCACTTGTACGGGGTGGGCTGGCCGGCGTAGTCCTCGGTGCCGGCCGGGCGGGGGGTGCTGTCCGCGTCCACCCAGTCCACGATGGCGTCGGCGATCTCCTCGGTCATGTCCGGCAGTTTCATCAGCGCGTCGTGCAGCACGTTCCCCACCGGGTCCTGGGCGATGAGCGCGTTCACGTTCAGCTTGGCCGACTCGTCCCCCAGCCCGGCCCGCCGCTCGACCGCCCCGTCGGTGGTGACGAAGTGGAACAGGCTGAACCTGTTCCCGCCGCGGAACTCGGTCGAACTGCCCACCGGCTGGGCGGCGAACAGCGAGTCGTTGCCGGTCAGGTCCAGGCCGGCCGAGTTCGGGTCGGCGGCGTACCCGGCGGCGTAGTGGATGCCGGCGATGGCGCTCGCCCGCGCCTGGGCGGCCTCCTGCACCCGGATGGCTGCCGTGTACTCGGACGCCATCGCGTCCTGGTACTGGTACGCCACCAGCGACAGCACCACGACGACGACGAGGACGGCGAACAGGACGTAGCCGGGGCGGGAACGGGTGGCCGACTCGCTCCGCGAGTCGGTGTCGCTCCCGGAGGGAGCGACCCACCCGGCCGCTCCCGCTGGTCGCGGCGAAGACATCAGATTCGTCGCACGCCGCAGCACGCTCAGTTCCCCCCGGTAGTAGTCGTCGTCTCGGTCGTGGTGGTCGTCGCCGGGCCGGGGCCGACCGACGCCCGCACCGGCAGCACGTGAACCACCGTCTTGCGGATCGGGTCGCCGCCCGCCCGCTCCGGCGGGAACTCGAACGTCAGGGTCATCTTCACCGCCTTCGGCGGCCCCTGGTTCGGGCACCCGTCGGTGCCGGCCTGCGACCCGTCCCAGTCGGACACGTACCCGGTGCCGCTGGCGTACTCGAACGCCACGTTCGCCACCTCGGGGGCGATCAGGTCGTCCTCCTCGGTGCTGCGGTCCGGGTCGGTGCTGTTCCAGATGCCGTCGGCCGTCACCCACGGCCG
This sequence comes from Fimbriiglobus sp., assembly GCA_022841795.1. GTDB lineage: Bacteria > Planctomycetota > Planctomycetia > Gemmatales > Gemmataceae > JALHQU01. The sequence goes on along the minus strand of JALHQU010000355.1, from coordinate 1,813 downwards.
CTCCTGCCGGCACAGCCCCTTGCCCGAGCTGTGCAGATAGTACGTCACCCGCACCAGGTCGCCGGGGTTCAGCACGGTCGAATCGTAGGGCACGTTCCGGTCGGACAGGTACTTCGGCGGCTTGCTCACGAACGCCGTCAGTTGCTGGTCGTTGCCGACGATGCCGGACTGGAACGGGATGTCCGTGCCGGTGGTGGCGGCGGTGGTCGTGGTGGTGGAACCGTCGGTCGTGGTGCCGGTATCCGTGGTCGTCGTTCCGGTGTCGGTGGTGGTCGTTCCCGTGGTCCCGGTGCCGCCCGTGGTGGTGCCGGTCGTCCCGCTGCCGGTGGTGGCCGTGCCGGTGTCGGTGGACCCGGTGCCGCTCGACGAACTGGCCGGGGTGCCGCCGGACTTCGGCGGGAGGACGCCGACGGCCGACGAGATGTCCAGGCTGACCCGGTTCACCACCGCCCGCGACAGGTTGGCGTCGGCGGTCAGGTCGCGGCCGGTACTCGTCTGCCGCAGGGTCATGTCGTAGGCGGCGTACAGGGCGGCCAGCAGCATCACCCCGATGGCGGTGGCGGCCAGCACTTCGAGCAGGGTGTAGGCGGGGCGCCCCCCCCTCTTCGCCGCGACCTCCGGGAGCGGCAAAGCTCCGCCCGCTCCCGGAGGTCGCGGCGAAGACAGGGCAATCTGACTGTGTCGCAGCATCGGTCAGTTCCCCTGGGTGGTGGTGGTCGGCGGCTGGGCGGTGGCGGCGTTGTTCATCAGCGCCGGGTCGTAGATGGTCTGGTGCAGGGTCACTTCCAGCGGCCGCCCCTCCGGCCGGTACACCCGCACCGACACGTCGTACAGGTTGATCACCCCGGTGGCGGCGGACGTCACCTCCCAGCTCCAAACCGACTCGTCCCCCTCGAACGTGCCGGACCCGCCGTCCGTCACCCCGATCAGCCCGGCCTCCACCTCGGCCAGCTTGGACTGGGCCAGGCGGGTGGCGGTGGTGGTGCCGGCGGCGTCCGACGCCTGGGTGTTGGCCGTGTCCATCAGGGTGGCGATGGCGGCCAGGGCGATGAGGAAGATGGCGAGTGCGACCAGCACTTCCAGCAGGCTCAACCCCGAACGCACGAATCGGCCGGGGGTTCCGGCCGACGACGCAGACCGACCTGGGCGGCGGGCGATCACCGGGTGCCTCCTCCGGCTTGTGAGTTGGCCGGGTTGACGACCACCGATCCGGTCATGCCGCGGACGTTCACCACCAGCGGGTTCACCCCGTCCTCCCGCAGCTCGAACTGCGCCGCCGCCTCGCGGCAGGTGCCGTCCGGCTTGAACGTCACCAGCTTCACCCACCCGTTCGAACTGGTGCCGGCGTCCTCCCCGGTGATGATCGGCACCAGGGTGACGGCGGTCGGCAGGTCGGTTTCGCGGACGAACGGGGGAACCGGGGCACTTGAGCCGGATTGTTCCACCTGTTCGGATTCGTCCGGCCCGACCTTCAGCCGCTTGCCGTCCGGGGAGGCGAACACCTGGTACGACCGGCCGTGCTCGATGGCGTAGGTGCGGGCGTCCGAGCAGTGGCTGACGGCCAGGTCCGCGCCGGCCTTCACCCGCGTGTCCAGGAACATGCCGGCGAGCGACGGCAGCACCACCGCCCCGAGGATCACCAGCACGGCGATCACGCACAGCAGTTCGAGCAGGGTGTAGCCGCGGCGGCGGGCGGGGCGGGTCATGGCGGGCATCCGGTCCCTCCGTCTCGGAGGGAGGTTTTGTCCCCTCTCCCCGTTGGGGAGAGGGCAAGCTCGGCGAAGCCGAGCGCGGGTGAGGGGGTCTTTGAACA
>JALHQU010000354.1 GCA_022841795.1 Fimbriiglobus sp. | reverse complement strand
GGGGAGAAAAGGCCCTTTCTTCCTCCCCCCTTCCTTCCCAGGGAAGGGGGGCCGGGGGGGTTAGGTTCTTCTCCTTCCCCAACTCCAGCACGTCCGTCACCCACACCGGCACCTGATCGGCCCGCGTCACCAGTACCAGCCGCAGCCCGCCTCGTACCAGCTCGCCGAGTAGTTCGCCCAACTCCGCCCGGCCGGACACGTCCAGCCCGGCGAACGGGTCGTCCAGCACCAGCAGGTGCGGGTGCGACAGCAGCCCACGGGCCAGCCGCGCCCGCCGGGTCTGGCCGTTCGACAGCTTCAGCAACTTCAGGTCGAGTAGCGGGGTGATGCGGAGGCGATCCGAAACAGCCAGCAACTCGGCGTCGGTCGTCGGCTGGTTCGCGGTCAGATACTCCCGCAGGGTCGGGCAGTCCGGGTCGTCGCCGAACTCGAACCGCTGCTGGTAGTAGAACCGCTCCGGGGTGAACAGCCGGGAGTGCTCGCGGAACGGCACGAACCGCACCGCCCGGCGGAGGTCGGGTGTGGGAAAGCGGTGAACGAACTCACCGTCGGCCACCGGCAGTTTCCCGGCGACCGCTTCGGCCAGCGTGGTCTTGCCGCACCCGGTCGGGCCGACGACCGCCCACGTCTGGCCGGCGTGAACCGCCCAGTTCAAATCCCGAACGACCGGGGTGTCGCCCCGGCGGAGGGTGGCGCGGCGGAACTCGAACAGCGGGGGCGTCACCGGATCACGGCGGTGCGGGCGGAGGTGTGGCAGCGGGCGGCCAGCCAGTCGGCGGCGGACTCGCGGGTCCAGCCGGCGGACGTGGCGAAGCGGACGGACGCGGTCAGGTGGCCGCACGCCTGCTCCGTCACCCCGTCGCCGAGATCGACGGCACACGGGGTCGCGGTCGGGTCGGCTTCCACCGCCGGCCAGCAGCAGGTGACGGCGTCGGCGGCCTCGTGCCACACCGCCGGGCCGAGCGCCGCGATCCGCACCTCGCCCACTTCGGCGGCGACGAACGCCCGCGCCTCGGCCGTGGTCATCCAGGCGGGGAAGTGGATTTCGACCAGCTCGCGGCCGGCGTCGCCGTCCAGGTAGCGGAGTTCGATGTCGGCCCGATCGACCAGCGGCTCGCGGACGAGGTGTTGGCGGAATTCGGCCGGCACCGCCGCGAGCCGGGCGAGTTGGCGGTCGCCTTCCACCGCCCACGGCGCGTCGTCGAGCGCTGACCACAGGTCGGCGAAGTACGACTCGTCCGACCCGACCAGCACCCACGAACCGGCCAGCCGGGCGGCGGCGCGGATCTGGTCCTCGGTCCCGTCGCCCACCCACACGAGGCGGTCGAACCGCGGTGCGGCCTCCGGGTGGGAGGCGACCAGGGACGGGTCGGACCCGACGGCATCGGGATGGCCGACCACCACGCGAACGGCGTCCTTCGCCCCGCCGGTCAGTTCGGCCAGTTGCTCGCGGAGCCTGTCGGCCGGCTCGGCCGGCGGGTGGGTGCCGTTGCGGCTGGCGCGGAGGTGGTCGAGCCGGCCGTCGAGTTCGGCGGACAGTTCCGTTCGTCGGGCGGCGATCAGCCGCTCTCGTCCGTCCCGGAACGCAACTTCCGGTTCCGGCGGGCGGGCGGTGTCGAGTTCCCGCAGACGAGCCTCGACCGCGGCGATTTTGGCGGCGTCCGCCTCGCCGTTCCGCCCACCGCCGAACAGCCGCTTCAGGAACCCGCCGGCCGGGTGCGGGTGCGCCCGCAGGTCGGCCAACTCCTTCTCCGCCGCCGCCCGCTGCTGCTGGTGATCCTGCCAGCGGGTCTCGTTCGCCGCCCGCTCGGTGGTCAGTGCGCGGAATGCTTCGGTCGCTTCCACCTCGAACGCCGCCCGCTCGGCCTGTCGGGTGAAGTCGGCCTGTGCCTCGCTCTCCTCGGCCGTCAGCCGCTCGGCGTGTTCGACCACGGCCAGCCGCTCGCGGAGCTGCGCACATCGGGTGGCCCGTTCGCAAGCCGGGATCGCGCGTCCCAGGCGGTCGGTGAGGTGCCCGAGTTTATCGACGAGGTCATCCGGGGCAGATGTGACGACCAGCACCCGCTGACCGTGTCCGGCGGCGGCTGTTACCAGGTCGGCGACGGCGGCGGGCTGGTTCGCGGGCAGCACGTCCAGCAAGAACAGGTCGGGGCAGGCGGCGGCGGCGGACACGCCCGCCGGCCGGCGGGCGGTGGGGATGTCGAACGCCGGACGGACGCTGGACGTGAGGGCGGCCAGCCGTTGGCTCATCATATCGGATGCGACGCCCGCCCACTCCCGTCCGTCGGCGGCGGGGTTGGTGCCGACTCGCTGAATCAGGACTTGCGACACGTCGGGCGGGTGAACCGGGGGAGGGGTGGGGTCGAAGGGCCGGGTCGAGAGATCGAAGTACGCGGCGGACTCCACGCGGACGGCCGGGAGCGGGGCGTAGCCATCCGGAAGGACCGACCGATCGGTCATTCGATCACCCGCCAGCGGAACGAGAGCGTGGTCATCGTCTGGTATGCGATTCCAGGGCCGATCGCGGACGCCGCCGGGGGGAAACGGGGGTACGCCGAGTATAGACGCAGAATTCGCCCCGAGCTATCAACCACCCAAATATTCATGAACTTGCGGGGGTCGGCTGTCAAAGGAAAAACCCGTGTGGGCGACGGAATCCGCCGACTCCCGACGGGGAGTCAGGCGCCCGGTTGCCGGCCCCGCCACCCCTCCGCCCAGGTGCGGAACGCCGCCCGGTCCTGCTCGCGGGCGACGGCGTGGTGGTCGGCCAGCGCCTCCACCGCCGGCCGGCAGCGGTCCCACAGGGCGGGCTGAGTCTGTCGCAGGTGGGCGGCGAACTCGTCCAGGTGGGCCACCGCCGTGACCGCGTCGTTGAACCGGCCGAGCGCCTCCTGCACCTCCTTCAGCCGCGGGTACAGCTCGTCCCCCACCCCCGGCGGCAGCCAGTCGTCCAGCACCTCGGCCGTGTACCGCACCCGCTTGGCCGCGATCCGCACCCGGTGCAGGTCTTCGTCGGTCGTAATCTCGGCCGACACCGCCGCGGTCAGTTCGGCCGACCGTTCGGCCAACCGCCGGCCAACCAGTTCGCCGAGCGTCTGCCCCTTCGCACCCCGCGGCCGGCGGACGGCGTCCCGCAGTTCGGTGCGGAGTTGTTCGACCACCGCCGGGTGATCTTGCGCCAGCTCGTCCAGCGTCGCCTGGGCCGCGTGCCGCTTCGCCGCCGCCCACCCGAGTACCGCGTCCAGTCCCGGCCGCTCGGCGTCCGGCCGGCCCGCCGCCCAGTCCGAGACCGCCACTGCAAACACGTCCCAGTCGCGGGCGTCGCCGGCCGCCCGGCGGACGGCCCGCAGTTCCCGCTTCGCCCGCCGGTATGCCCGCCGCGGCAGGTACTCGGCGAACGCCTCCACCGCCGCCCCCGCCCGCCGCACCTCCACCCGCAGCTTGTGCAGCGGCTCGGTCGGGTCGTCGGCCGGCGGGGCGAACGCGCGGGTCATCCGGTCCCGCACCCCCTTCAGCCGGGCCGAGAGTACCTGCCGGGCGACCTTCGCCGGCCGAACGTCTGGATCTGTTAACCCCACTGCCGCCGTCCCGGATCGGGGAAATCGGACCGGGCCATCTTACCCGCCGGCGGGGTTGAAATCCCGAACCGCCGGTCGAAAGATGGGTCTATTCCCCCACACCCCCATTCGGAGGCCGGCCGTGCAGAAGACGGAAGTGCGGATCGTGGCCGGGTCGCTCCGCGGGCGGAAGCTGACCGTGGTCGTGCATGAGGGGCTGCGGCCGACCCCGCAGATGGTGCGGGAGGCGCTGTTCAGCATCCTGGGCAACGCCGTGCCCGACCGCCCGTTCTACGACGTGTTCGCCGGCACCGGGGTGGTCGGGCTGGAGGCGGTCAGTCGCGGGGCGGCGTCCGCCCGGCTGATCGAACGGGACGCGAAGCTGGCCGCCGACATGCAGAAAGCAGCAGATCGGTTCGGGGTGGCCGATCGGGTGCAGGTGCTCCGCACCGACGGGTACCGCTGGGCCGAGCGGTGGGTGCCCACCCCCGGCCAGCCGGTGAACGTGTTCCTCAGCCCGCCGTTCCCGGACCTGACCGGGGCGAAACTGACCGACTTCTTCACCCTGGCCGGCACCCTGTGGGCGAAGATGCCGGACGAGTCGGTGCTGGTGCTGCAGGTCGAGGACGGGTTCCCGGTGGCCGAGGTGCCCGACCCGACCGCGTGGGACGTGCGGAAGTACGGGCGGAACGTGCTCATGTTCCGGGTGAAGGAACCGCCGGCGGCGGAACCTCAAAGCGAACCACATCCCGGGTGAACCCGGCGGGTGTTGGAGTTCACGCTTCAGCGTGAGGAGCGTTCACTCACGTTGAAGCG
>JALHQU010000353.1 GCA_022841795.1 Fimbriiglobus sp. | reverse complement strand
CCTTGGGTGCCTCCGATCTGGAGGTTCCTGATGTCTCTTCGTTCGTTCCCGCTCGACTGCGAGCGGATCAGCTTTGTGGCCATCGACGTGGAGGCCGTGCCGGACTACGCGGCTGACGGTTCCCGCAACGGCCAGCAGCGCACCGACGCCGACGGCCGGTTGCTGTACCGCGTCAACGCCCTGGCGATCGTGGAGGGCGAGTCCGGTGGGGAGACCGTCGCGGTGCGCGTCCCATTCGACTCCGAGCCGAACATCGTCCCGCTGTCGCCGGTTCGGTTCTCCGACCTGACCGCCAGGCCGTGGGCACAGGGGGACCGTTCCGGGATCGCCCTGGTGGCCTCCGGGGTTGAGCCGGCCATCAACGCGAACGGTCGGGCCCGGAAGTCGGACCCTCTGGCCGAGCAGGCGGCTGCGTGATGGCCGCCACGGCCGAGGGGTGTCGGGAGGTCGGTGACGGGTTGGCGTTGGCGTATGAGGCGCTCACCGGTCCCGACCACGGCCTGAGTTCCGAGCAGATGGAGCGGGCCCGGGTGGCGCTGCGCGAGGCGATGGCCGCCGTTCACCTCGCTTCGCGCATGAACCCGGGGGGTGCGTCGTGACCTACATCGACGTGCTGTTCGCCGGGGTGTTGGCGGTCGGGGTGTTCCTGCTGATCGTCTCCCCGATCTACGTGTCGGTGCTGGCCGGTGAGTTGCGCCGGGCGCGCCGGGGCTGGCCGGAGGGGGACTGACCGATGAGCACCGTGCTTGGGCTCGCCCGCGTTGGTGGGCGGGCCCTTGGCGGCGCGCTGGCGTATCTGGTCGCCTGGCGTGCCTTTTCGGTTCCCGCCCTCGCGGCGGTATTCGTGCTGGTGTTCTCCGGCCCCCTGTTCGGGCTGCCCGGGTGGCTGCTTGTCGCGGTCCTCGGATTGGTGGCGGTTCTTGCCCATGCCGACCACGGGCGGGGGTTCAGCCTTGACGCCCTGGTGCACAACGTGGGCGAGTCGATGGAGCGCACCCGGCGTCGGCACGCGGCCACCCGGTTGCGGCGCCGCTGGCCGGCAGCGTGCCGGGAGCTTGGGTGGGACACCGCCGAAGGGGACCCACCACCATCGAGCACCGGGCGTTCGCGCGAGTCCCGCCGGCAACGGCCACGGTCCCCGGGGCTGCGCCACGTCGAGCACCTGGGCGACACCCTTCGGATCGCGTGGCGCCCACGGGGGGACACCAACCCCAAGCAGTGGCGCGAGCATGCCGAGGCGCTACGCCGGCACCTTGGCGGCCATTCGGTCAGGTTCGCTGAGGATCCCCGGGAGCCCGGCACGATCCTTGCCACCATCGGGCTCCGGGCGTTGCCGGTCCACGATAACGCCCCGGGTCCTGTGGACGGGCAGGCCGCCGCCCCCACCCTGGCGAGCGAGCCGTTGGCCGTCCATCAGGCGCCCACGTTGGCGGTGGAGCTCGGCCAGCGCGCAGGCGGCGGGGTCGCGGTCTGGCGCCCCTCCGAGGTGAACGGGCTGTTGGTGGTCGGCGCCACCGGGGGCGGCAAGGGCGGGTGCTTGCGGTACCTGGCCAGCCAGTGTCTCGCGGCCGGGGCGGTCGTCCACGTCATCGACCCGAAGGGCACCGGGGAGCACGCGTGGGTCACCGACCATGGCGGCCATCTACATCGTGGCCTTGAACGCCAAGTCGAGGTTCTGCGCGTGCTCGCTGATGAGCTGCGCGCCCGCTGCGCTGACCTGGCCGCCCTCGGCGCTGAGAAGATCGGTGACCTTCCGCCGCGTCTCCGGCCTCAACCGGTCGTTTGCGTGGTCGATGAGGCCGCCGACCTGCTCACGCTCCGGCGTGTCGGGACCGAGAAGGCCGCCGACGAGCTGCGCGCCGAGGCCGGGAGCCTGTTGACCCTCCTCGCTCAGCAGGGGCGCGCAGCGTGGATTCACCCGGTCGTCGCCCTCCAACGTCCCGATGTGCAGGCCCTCGGTCCTGCGGGGGGTGCCCTGCGCGCTCAGCTGGTTGCCCGGGTGGTCGCCGGGTCGATCGACGACGACGGGTGCGATCAGGCCCTGGGCGTCGGCCACCGCGAGCAGCTGGTGCACCTGACCGGCCACCCCGGCCGCGCGTTGGTCGCCCGCCTGGCCCACGCCGACGGCGCGCAGCCCTACCCCGTGCAGGTCCGCTGGCTCCCGGTCGACGCCCTGCGTCCCGTAGGGGTCCGCCCAGCCGAGTTGGTGGCCTGATGGGCCCGGCGACCGCGCCACGCCTGGGGGGAGGGGGCGGCCCCCAAGGCCTGGCCCCCGTCCCTCACCCCACCCCCCGGACGGGCCGGGCCCGCGGCCGGAAGGCCGCCCCCGGCGCCCTTGGTACCTCACCGACAACAGGTACCGCGATGCTCCGATACGGGCTGCGCAGGCACCTGCAACGGCACCTGAGCCGGGGTGAGCACCGCGCCGGTATGTGCGGCCGGTACATCGCCCCGAGCGCGGCGGTGTCGATCCGCCGGGCCCCCGGTGGCGCCGCGCACTACACCGGGTTGGCGGTGTGCGGGAACCTCGCGGTCTGCCCGGTGTGCGGCCCGAAGATCCGGCACGGCCGTGGACGGGAGATCGCCCGCGCAGCCCACGCCCACCAGCAGGCCGGCGGGGGGTTGCTGTTCGTGACCCTGACCGCCCCGCATGACCGCAGCATGAGCCTGGATGACTGCTGGGACCTGATCCGGCTGGCGTTCGGGGAGGTGATGCGCGGCCGACACCGGGCGACCCTGCGGGACCGGTTCGGGGTGCGGGGATTCGTCCGCGCAACCGAGGTCACCCATGGGCGTGCGGGGTGGCACGTCCACCAACACCTGCTGCTGTTCGTCGATGAACCCTGGGCGGACCTTGGGCGGGTAACCGAGTTGTGGCGGTGGATTCACGAGCGGTGGGCACGCCGGATCGTCGCCCATGGCGGCCGTCCACCGTCCCTGGCCCGTGGCGTGCAGGTCATCCCCTGTCGGGAGGACAACACCGCGCTGGCGGCCTACCTGGCCTCGGTGAACGGCGGGATCGCGGCCGAGGTGACCCGCGAGGACGGCAAGTCCGCCCGCGCGCCGGGGTCACGCACACCCATGCAGGTACTCGCCGACCATGCCGACCATGAGGACCCGGCTGACTGGCAGGTATGGAAGGAGTGGGTGCAGGGTTCGTTCGGCCGCCGGCTCATCGAGTGGAGCAGCGGCCTACGTGCTGCGCTGCTGGGCACCGAGGACGGACCCACCGATGAGGACCTGGTGGCCGAGGCCGAGGCCGCCGAGACCGTGGTCGATGTGGCCCGCGATGCCTGGGCGCTCCTGATCGGCGTCGGCGCCGACGTGCGGGTGCTGGACGCGATCACCGAGGGTGGCGCCCCCGGCCTGGCGGACGCCCTGCGACGCTGGGGCCTGCCGGTGTGGCTGGACCGGCGCGGCCGGGGCGGCCTCCCGGTACTGCGACTGATCAGGGGAGGAACCGCTCATGCTCGCCGGGAGTGAACTGGATCTTGTCCGGATCGCTGACGCGCTGGAGCGCATCGCCGCGGTCATGGAACGCACCATCGGCCCGACGACGCCACAACCCGCCGCCTCGGAGGAACCCGACCCGCTTCCGGTTGAGCCCGACCCGCCCGCCCGGCGGGGACTGGTCGGTGTCCGGGAGGCCGCCGAGATCCTCGGGGTGCACCCCCGGACCATCCACCGGTACCTCTCCAGGGGGGAGATCGACGCGGTGAAGATCGGGGGACACTGGCGCATCGAGGCATCCTCCCTGCCGCACCCAACCCGCGCGGGGCCCCCAGCACCCCTCCCCCCACCACGCCCCCGGCCGGTCACCGGGGCGATGTCCCGCCTGGTGCGCGACATCGAACAGGAAGAGCACACCCGCGGCCGACCGTGAGGTGAAGCCGGGTGCCAAGGTGCCAGCCCCTATAGGGGGGACGGCACGTGGCACCCCCGAACAGGCGGCGCCGGTTGGCGGCACGCTGCCGGGTGCTCCCGGTCAGACACGGGAAGGAATCCATACCGACCCACCCCCCCTCGAAAGGGGGCGCCCGGGGGGGAGGGGGGGATACGCCATCGGCCTGGCCCACCCGGTCACGACCACGCGGCCTTCGGTGCGGACCACACCCTTTCCCCGCTCCCCACCACCCCCCGTCATCGTCGGTCCCGCACCCGTGGGCCATCCACGACCCTGGGCGTGTTGACCCGTCTGTTGACCATGTGGCTGGAGCGGGTTGCGGTGACCGGGCCCCGGAACGACGAAAGCCCGCATCTCTGCGGGCTTCCTGGTGAGTGGGCCGTGTAGGGATCGAACCTACGACCTTGGGATTAAGAGTCCCCTGCTCTGCCAGCTGAGCTAACGGCCCGGGGGAATGTTACCGAACCCGGGACCTGGACGTTCAGGGGGTTG
>JALHQU010000352.1 GCA_022841795.1 Fimbriiglobus sp. | reverse complement strand
GGGGGTGTGCGAGGGGGGGGGGGTGGGGCTGATCCCGCTGGCCGACGGCGGGCTGTTCCTGGTGCAGGAGCTGGCGGCCACCGGGCGGGCGGTGGAGGTGATCGCGCTGGCCAAGCCGCGGAACAAGGGCGGGTCGGCGGCGCTGCCGGCGGCCGCCCTGCGGCGGACCGGGTCCGGGGCGGTGCCGGTGGTGCCGGTGCCGCCGGTGCCGGCCGCCCCGCCGGCCACCCTGCCGCCGGTGCCCGAACTCGCCCCGGTGTTCGAGCGGGCGGTGGACCTGGCCTCGCACCCGGTGCTGCGGAGCCACGTGATCGACGGGCGGGCGGTGCTGCCCATGGCCCTGCACATGGAGTGGCTGGCGCACGCCGCCCTGCACGGCAACCCCGGGCTGGTGTTCCACGGGTTCAACGACGTGCGGGTGACGAACGGGGTGATGGTGGAGGAGGGCGGGTCGGCGCCGGTGCGGGCGCTGGCCGGGCGGGCGGCGAAGAAGGACGGGCTGTTCCTGGTGCCGGTGGAACTCCGCGGCAAGCGGCGGGACGGGCGGGACGTGATCCACTCCCGCGGGGAGGTGGTGCTGGCGTCCGCCCTGCCCAAGCCGCCGGCCGCCGCCGCCGTGCCGGCGGTGCAGCCGTACCCGCACCCGCTGGACGAGATCTACCGCTACTTCCTGTTCCACGGCCCGGACCTGCACGGCATCGAGCGGCTGGAGGGGGTGGCGGAGGCGGCGTTCGTCGGCTCGGCGTACCCCGCCCCGGCCCCGCACGAGTGGCTGGAGCACCCGCTCCGCGGGGCGTGGGTGGCCGACCCGCTGGCGCTGGACGCGGCGTTCCAGATGATGATCCTGTGGAGCTACGCTCAGCACGGGGCGGGCAGCCTGCCGTGCTACGCCGGCCGGTACCGCCAGTTCCGCCGCAGCTTCCCGGCCGGGCCGGTGCGGGTGGCCGTGCGGGTGACCCGCGACAACGGCAGCTTCGCCCGCGCGGACGTGGAGTTCACCGACCCGACGGACGGCGGGGTGGTGGCCCAGATCCAGGACTACGAGTGCGTGGTGGACCCGCAGCTGAACCAGGCGTTCCGCCGCAACCGCCTGGCGCCGCGGGTGAAGGTGTGAGAGACGGTTCCAAAAGCCGATCGCCGGTGGCGATCGGCGGGCCGCCACAGAGGGCGGCCGAACGGGCGGATTTGTAGGGGCCGCCCTATGTGGCGGCCCGTGGTCCGGCTGAGCCGGACCAATCCTGGAACAGACTCTGAGTTAGCCCGACGCGCCAGCGAGGGGAAGCGCGCACCCCTCGTCGGTCACGGCACGTGTTCGGAGGCCCGAAGGGCCGGACTCCCTCAGCCCAGGTCGGAGCGAGCCGCAGGCGAGCGCAGGCCTGGGAAACGAAGTGAACGAGAACAAGCCCCGAAGGGGCGGCCTCCGGTAGCCCGCCCCTTCGGGGCTTGTGGGTTTGGTGAACCACGACCCAGGGCGTCGCTCGCCTTCGGCTCGCTTGCCCTGGGCTGAGGGAGTTCGGCCCTTCGGGCCTCAACACCGCGGACTCCGATCGAACACGTCGGCCACCTTGCCGCCCACTACGAGGCGCCCGAAACGGGACTGGCACGCCGGGCGACGGGGGCTTACGATCACACGGTCAGGAGACCGCCGTGACCGACTCGCCCCCGCTTCCGTCCCTATATCCGCCGGCCCCGGTCGGGGTGCCGCCCGACCTCGCCCGCCCGGACGCCGCCTACCGCACCCGCGCGGCCGGCCTGATCCTCGGGCTGGGGCTGTTCGCCGCCTTCTACCTACTGCTCCTGGCCGGCGTGTGCTACCTGGCGTACCGCCTGTTCCTCGTGCCGCTGCCGGAGGCGAAGGAGCGGGGGGCGTACATCGCGCTGATCGCCGTGTACGGCGGGGGGGCGGCCCTCGTCCTGCTCGCCGTATTCCTGGTGAAGGGGCTGTTCAAGGGGCGGCGGGCGGAGCGGACCGGCCACCTGCCGCTGGACCCGGCCGATCACCCGCACCTGTTCGCGTTCATCCGCCGGGTGTACGCCGACGCCGGCGCCCCGCCCCCCCGTCGGGTGTACGTCAGCCCGGAGGTGAACGCCGCCCTCATCTACAACACGTCGGTGCTCAACCTGGTGGTGCCGCCGAAGAAGGACCTGCTCATCGGCCTGGGGCTGGTGAACGTGGTCACCCTGGCCGAGTTCAAGGCGGTGCTGGCGCACGAGTTCGGCCACTTCGCCCAGCGGAGCGTCGGCCTGGGCAGCTACCTGTACGTGGCCAACCGGGTGATGCACGACGTCATCTACGGGCGGGACGCGCTGGACAAGGTGATCGACGCGTGGGCGTCCATCGACATCCGCGTGTCGTTCCCGGCGTGGGGGGTGAAGGCCGCCCTGTGGGCCATCCGCGGGGTGCTGGCGAAGGTGTACAACGGGCTGAACCTGATGCACCTGTCGCTCGGCCGGCAGATGGAGTTCAACGCCGACAGCGTGGCCGTGCGGCTGACCGGGTCGGACGCGCTCATTCACGGGCTGGCCCGGCTGGAGTTCGCCGGCGAGTGCCTGGCCGACGCCGCCCGGTCGCTGTCCGCCGCCGCCGACCACGGGGTGCAGACGGACGACGTGTTCGTTCACCAGACCGCGTCCGCCGACCGCCTCCGCCGGCTACGGAAAGATCCGCGGCTCGGCCTGCCGCCGGATCTGCCGGACGACCCGGCCGCGCGGGTGGCGGTGTTCGAGCCGGTGCCTGACGGCATCCCGGAGAAGTACCGCACCCACCCGACGCACCACCAGCGGGAGCAGAACGCCAAGCGGGTGTACGTCCGCAGCCCGCAGGACGACCGCTCGCCGTGGCTGCTGTTCGCCGACCCCGCCGGGCTGAAGCGGGCGGTGAGCGAGCGGTTCTACAAAGAGGCGCTCGCCCGCCCGGACGTGTACGCGCCGCTGCCGGCGGCCGAGGTGCAGGCGTTCATCGACGCCGAACACGCCGAGGCCACCTACGACCCGCGGTACCACGGGCTGTACGACGACAGGTTCGTCGCCCACGGCGACCTCGCCCCGGTGGCCGGCAACGCCTGGGACGCGGACCGGCTGGCCGGGTGGTTCGCCGGCTGGCCGCCGGCCGACCTGCAGCAGCGGATGACCGACCACGCCACCCGCCAGGGCGAGGCCCACATGCTGAACGGGCTGAACTCCGGCGAGTACACGCTGAAGGGGAAGACGTTCACCTTCCGCGAGCAGGAGTACACCGCCCGCGACGTGCGGCGGCTGGCCGAGCAGGTGGACGGCGAGCTGACCGCCAGCCACGACCAGCTCCAGGCGCTGGACCGCGACGTGTTCCTGGCCCACTGGTCGCTCGCCCGGCAGTTGGACGCCGCCGACGGCGGCGGGCGGGAAGCGGAGCTGCTGGAGCGGTATCGGTTCCACGCCGCCGTGCAGGGGCTGCTGGGCGGCCTGCTCGGGGACTCGGCCCGTCTGCGGCAGATCGTCGCCCTGCTCCAGCAGGCAGCCGGCCAGCCGATCGACGCCGACACGTTCCACCAGATCCTCGCCACCCTGCGGGGGATCAGCGACACGGTGAGTGGCAACCTGGCGGACGCCCACCGCTTCCGTGCCCCCGCCCTGGTGAACGTGCCGGCGGGCACCCCGCTGAGCGACTTGCTGGCCGAGCGGTCGGCCCTCCCGGCCCTCCCGCCGCCGGACGCCGACACCATCACCGGCGAGTGGATCGGGCGGGTGGGACAGCGGCTGGACGACCTGCTCGGGCGGGTGAAGCGGGTCCACTTCAAGAGCCTGGGCGGGCTGCTCCGGTTCCAGGAGCGGCTGGCGGACGCCGGCGGGTTCCGCCCGCCGGACCCGTCGCCCGGCCCCTGAGTCAGCTATCAACCCGTGACCCCGCCAGCGTCGCCAGCAGCTCCGCCAGCCGGTCGTGGGATTCGCTCATGCCCGGCTCCATGCCGGATTGCAGGTGCCCGTCGCGGGCCTCCTTCGAAACGTGCGTGATGGTGACGGTCAGCAGCGTGCCGCCGTCCCGCTCCTCGTAGGTGGCCGTCTCGGTCGCCGGGTGGTCGCGGATGACCGGCACGTCGTACACGAACGTCTGCACCAGCCGCTCGCCCGGTACGATCTACCGGTACTCGCCGCAGAACGGGTCCTCGCCCCCGTCCGGCCGCCGCAGTACGAACCGCCACGCCCCGCCGACGCGGAAGTCCATCTCGCAGCGGGTGAGGGTGTGCCCCCGCGGCCCCCACCAGTTGGCGACGTGCTCCGGCCGGGTGGTGGCCGCCCACACCAGCCCCCTGTAAACTCCGGTCGAGAAGTGTGGCGCCCGTCGGTTGAGAAGTGTGGCGCGGGGAAGGCAGCTTATCCGCCCGGTTCCGGGCGGCGAGAGGGCGTTGAGGGGCCGGTTCAGGTGTCG
>JALHQU010000351.1 GCA_022841795.1 Fimbriiglobus sp. | reverse complement strand
TCCCGGCATGGCTTGAGTGCCGCTCGGCTCGCGGCACCTACAACAGTAGCGCTTTCACCACGCTCGCCGGTTCGACGCCGGTCAGCCGCTGGTCCAGCCCCTGGTGCTTGAACGTGAACTTCTCGTGGTCGATGCCCAGGCAGTGCAGGATCGTCGCGTTCAGGTCGTTGATGTGGACCGGGTCTTTGACGATGTTGTAGCTGAAGTCGTCCGTCTCCCCGTGGGTGATCCCGCCCTTCGCCCCGCCGCCGGCCAGCCACATGCAGAAGTTCCGCGGGTGGTGGTCGCGGCCGTACACGGTCTTCGTCAGCCCACCCTGGCTGTACACCGTCCGGCCGAACTCCCCGCCCCACACCACCAGCGTGCTGTCGAGCAGGCCGAGCCGCTTCAGGTCCGTCAGCAGGGCGGCGGTCGGCTGGTCGGTGTCCTTGCACTGGTTGCCGATCTCCTGCGGCAGGTTGCCGTGCTGGTCCCACCCGCGGTGCAGCAGTTGCACCACCCGCACCCCGCGCTCCACCAGCCGGCGGGCCATGATGGCGCTGTGCGCGAACGACCCCGGCTTGGACACCTCCGGGCCGTACAGGTCCAGCGTCTCCTTCCGCTCCTTGCCCAGGTCCACCAGATCGGGCACGCTCGTCTGCATGCGGAACGCCATCTCGTACTGGGCCATGCGGGTGCGGGTCTCCGGGTCGCCCAGCCGCTCGGCGGTCAGCTCGTTCAGCCGGCCCAGCCCGTCCAGCATGGCCCGGCGGTCGGCCCCGCTCACCCCGTCCGGGTTCTTCAGGTACAGCACCGGGTCGCCGCTGCCGCGGAGGGCGACGCCGCCGAATTTCGTCGGCAGGAACCCGCTCGACCACATGCGGGTGAAGATGGCCTGGCCGTTGCTGCCGGCCGGGAACCGTGGGGTGAACACCACGAACGCCGGCAGGTCGTTGCTCTCGCTGCCCAGCCCGTAGGCCAGCCACGACCCGATGGACGCCTTACCCGGCACCTCGCTGCCGGTCATCACGAACGTACACGCCGGGTCGTGGTTGATGGCGTTCGTGTGGACCGACTTCACCACCGCCAGGTCGTCCACCAGCTTCGCCGTGTGCGGCAGCAGCTCCGGGTTGGCCCAGGTGCCGCACTTGCCGCTCTTCTCGAACTTGTACTTGCTCGGGGCGACCGGGAACTTGGCCTGCCCGCTGGTCATCGTCGTGAGCCGCTGGCCGAGGCGGATGCTGTCCGGCAGGTCCTTGCCGAAGTGGTCGTTGAGTTTCGGCTTGTGGTCCCACAGGTCGATCTGGCTCGGCCCGCCGTTCATGTGCAGGTAGATGACCGCCTTCGCCGTCGGCTTGTGGTGCGGCAGGCCGGGTAGCGGCGGGTGCTCGCGGGTCGGACCAGCGGCCGCGGAGCGGGACGCGCCGAGCAGTGCCATCGCAATACTGCCGCAACTCAGGCCGGAAGTGCCGAAGAACTGCCGGCGGGTGAGGTGCAACAGGCGGTCGCGGAGCGGGGACATGGGTGGTTCCTGTAGGTCGTGGTCGAGTTTCCCGCAGGGAAACGAGGCCCGACGGCCGATCACATTCGGTTCAGGTGGTTGGGCGTCGGGCCTCGCGGTCCTTCGGACCCGCTCGACCGCGACCTACTAATTCCGGGTCAGCGTCTCGTCCAGGTTCAGCAGTACGCTCAGCACCAGGGTGTACGCCGCCACCTCGTGCGCGGGCAGCTTCGGGTTCGGCTTCCGCTCGCCGGCGGCGAGCAGCTTGGCCGCGTCGGCCGGCGCCTTCCCGTAGCGGTCCAGGTGGGCGACCAACTGTTCGAGCAGCACGGCCAACTCGCGGTCGGTCGGCGTCCGCGCCAGCACCAGCCGGAAGGCGAACGCCAGCCGGTCGGCCGGGGTCGGTCCGCCGTCGGCCAACACCCGCTCGGCGAACACGCGGGCGGCTTCCACGTGCTGCACGTCGTTCAGCAGTTGCAGCGCCTGCAGCGGGGTGTTGCTGCGGTCGCGGCGGCTGCACGGCTGCTCGCGGTTCGGGGCGTCGAAGTTGGACAGGTACGGGGGCGGGGCGGTCCGCTTGTAGAACGTGTACAGGGTGCGGCGGTACAAGCTGTCGCCGCCGTCCCGCTTGTAAAACTGGGTGTTCGACCCGGTGAACGCCACCGGCTCCCAGATGTTGTCCGGCTGGTACGGCTTCACCCCCTTGCCGCCGACCGCCGGGTGCAGCAGTCCGGCCACGAACAGCGCGTTGTCCCGCACCTGCTCGGCGTCCAGGCGGAAGCGGGGGCCGCGGGCGTACAGCCGGTTCTCCGGGTCGGCTTGCAGCAGCGCCGGCGTAGCCTTCGACGATCGGCGGAAGGCGTCGGACAGCACCATCCGCCGCACCGCCGCCCGCACGTCCCACCCGCCGTCGCGGAAGTCGGCCGCCAGCCGGTCGAGCAACTCCGGGTGGCTGGGTGGCTCCCCTTGTAGGCCGAAGTCGCTGCCCGATTTCACCAGCCCGACGCCGAAGAACTGTTGCCACAGCCGGTTGACGTACACGCGGGCGGTGAGCGGGTTGTCCTTGCTCACCAGCCAGCGGGCCAGGTCCAGGCGGGTCGGCCGGCCGGTCGCGGCCAGCTTCGGGAACACGGCCGGCGTGTTCGGCTCCACCTTCTCGCCCGGCTTGTCGTACTGCCCGCGGGCCATGACGAACGCCTGCCGTGGGGTCGGGGTGTCGCGGAAGATCATCGACGCCGGGATGGACTGGTCGAGCTTCGCCCGCTCCGCCGCCACCGCCTCCCGCGACTTCAGCAGCGGGTCGAGGACGTCCGCCGTGGTCACGCACACCGCCCGCAGGAAGTGGTCGCGGAGCTGCTTCGCCTGGTTCGGGTTCGGCTTGCCGGTCTTGCCGAGGGCGGCGAACGTGTCGGCGATGGGCTTGGGCAGCTTGGCGGCGCTCGTGTCAGTCGTCCCGCCGCGGGCCGCCACCCAAGCCGTGAATGACAGCCCGGTGTCAGCGGACTCCGGCTGAACGGCCGCGCCCGTCACGGCCGCCAGCACGCCGGGGTCGGTGTACTTCACCACGGCCACCGCCGCGTCGATCCCCCGCAGCCGGCGGTCGTACTCGGCCAGCTTCCGCTCCTGCTCCGGCGTACTCAGCTTCACGCTCGGCTCGTGGTGCAGCGCGTTTCCGTCCAGCGGCGACCCGGCGGCGGAATAGAAGAAGGCGTACAGGCCGTAGAACTCCTTCTGCGAGATCGGGTCGAACTTGTGGTCGTGGCACTGGCTGCACCCGGCAGTCAGCCCGAGCCAGGTTTCGGCCGCCACCGCCGCCCGGTCCACCGCGTTGCGGAAGTGCCACTCGGCGTCGATGCTCCCACCCTCGCCGGTGGTCACGTTGCAGCGGTTGAACCCGGTGGCGACGAGCTGTTCCTTCGTCGGGTTCGGCAGCAGGTCGCCGGCCAACTGCTCGACGGTGAACGTGTCGAACCGCTTGTTGTCGTTGAACGCTTTCACCACCCAGTCGCGGTACGGCCACACCCCCCGCTCGTTGTCCAGGTGCAGGCCGTGGGTGTCGGCGTACCGGGCCAGGTCGAGCCAGTGCCGGGCCATCTCCTCCCCGTGGTGCGGACTCGCCAGATAACGGTCCACCATCCGCTCGTAGGCGCCGGGCTTCGTGTCTGTCAAGAACTCGTCAACTTCTTTCGGCGTCGGTGGCAGGCCGGTGAGGGCGAACGCCACCCGGCGGACGAGCGTCGGCTTGTCGGCCTCGGGGTTCGGCGTCAGCCCGCGCTTGGCGAGGTGGTCGTTCAGGAAGGCGTCAATCACGCTCCCCTTTGGGTCGCGGCTAACCGTCGTCACGATCGGGGCGAACGCCCAGTGCGGCTCGTACACCGCCCCCTCTTCCACCCACCGCCTCAGCGTCGCCTTCTGCTCCGCGGTCAGCGTCTTGTGGCTGTCCGGCGGCGGCATCACCTCCGACTCGTCGGCCGACAGGATGCGGCGGACCAGCTCGCTTTCGCCCGGTTTCTTCGGCACCACGGCCGCTACGCCCGATGTCTTGTTCTTCGCGGTGGCGAACTCGGCCGTGTCCAGCCGCAGCCCGGCCTTCTGCTTGCCCGGCCCGTGGCAACCGAAGCACGCCGCCGCCAGGATTGGCCGCACGTCACGGTTGAACTTCACGGGCTCGGCAGCCGATGCACTGCCAACAACGAGCAGGACGAGCCACAGGGGGCGAAGCGCCGGCATTCGGAACGCCTCCGAGGAGAGCGGGAAGGCAGGGGAAGGGAACTCGGCGGGACTGGTAGTGTACCACACCCGCACCCAGCCGCAACCGGCACCCGCCGCGGCGGTGTGGTACACTACCAAACCCGCCTCGGCCCTCTCCCGCCGCCGGTGCCCGATGGTCCGCCTGTCGCTTCCATTGCTGCTCGCTTCTGCCGGGTTCGTTCCGGCCGCGGCCCAAGA
>JALHQU010000350.1 GCA_022841795.1 Fimbriiglobus sp. | reverse complement strand
TGACACCCCCGCTTCGTTGCCGCCACCCACCGGGGAGCGATTGACAACCGCGCTCCCCGTTGGGTCGCGGCTACTTCGTGTGCTTCTCCAGAAACTCCAGCGTGCCCTTCAGGAAGATCTGGTGCCCGCCGACCTGGTACTCGATCGCCGTCCGCTCCGGCAATTTCAATCGGTTCGCGTACAGGTACCGCACGCGGGCGAACTCGTAGCTCACCATCTCGTCGGTGCCCACGCCGTCGTCGTGCCCCCGCTCCACCATGAACGGCCGCGGGGCGATCAGATACGCCATCTCGGCGTAGTTGAACGTGTGCCCCAGGTCGAACTCGTACATCTCGTACTCGTTCGTCCACATGTAGCTGCGGTCCAGGTCCACGCTCACGTTCTTCCCGACCCACTCGTTGAAGTCGCCGCTACAGATGCTCAGGCAGTACCGCTTCTCGACGGCCGGCACCCGCATGGCCGTCTTCCCGCCGTAGCTCAGCCCGTAGAACGCGATCCGCTTCGGATCGACGCCGGGTAACTTCTCGATCCAGTCGAGCGTCCGCTGGTGCTGGCGGATGATGAAGCTGAACAGGCTGAGCTTGAGCGGGTTCGCCTTCCGCTGAATCTGCCGGAACGTGTTCCCGCCGTAGTACGGGTTCTGCGGGCAGTACACCACATACCCGCGTTCCACCAACTTGCGGGCGAACTCGAAGTACGTCGGCCCCTTCTCGGCGTCGATGCACTTCCGCGGGGTGCCCTCCAGCCCGTGCTGGCAGACGACCACCGGCCGCCTGTCCGTCGGCTTCAGGTCTTTGGGCAGGAGCAGAATGCCCTGGGCGAACACGTCCGGGTACACGTCGAGCATCACCTCGTACCCGGTCCACGTCTTCTCGTCGTACACCGGCCGCGACCGCGGGTTGAGCGGCACGGTCGGCTCGGGCAGCTTGCCGATGACTTCGGTGTGGAAATACTCGCGGTACCAGTCGCAGCTCCGCTCCCACTTCTCGGGCGACGAGGCGTCGGCCTTCTTCCAGAAGTCTTTGCGGACGCCCTCCGAGTCCCGCCACAGCTTCTGGGTGAAGGAGACAAGCTGATCGAACTGCCGCTTGTGCCGCGCCACCGGGTCGGGGAGAGCGGCTGTCAGGGGCTTGATCGGGTCGAGATCGGAGAACTTGATGCCGAGAGCGGGAAGTACGGAGTCGATCAGTACGCGCGGACTAATCAGTCCACTGCCGTCGATCAGGATGTCGTCCGTCCCGCCCGTCGGCTTGCGACCTTTGAGGTTCTCGTACCGCCGGCGCTCTAAGGCGGTGCGCGCGGGTTCGTCTAGCGTGCCCGGTGCCGCTTGCCGTCCTCGCTTCTCCGAAGGTCCGGACCACTTTGGCGGGTTGACGTGGATTTCCGGCCGGAACCCCCCTGGGCGGATCATCGCGCCGACTTCGGCGTCGCTGAACTCGTTGAGTAACCCCCATACGTTGCGGTCGATCGGCTCCGTGTGTAGGTGCTCCCGAGCGGCGAAGCACCCGTCCGCTTCTACCGCCGCGATCCGCTCGTCGAGTGCCCCGGCGTAGAGGGCGATCATCCCGCCGTCGCCGTAACCGATCACGCCGGTTTTCAACCCCGCTCCCTGGCGGTCGCGGCTCGTCGGGTCGTTCGCCTGAAACCAGTCCACCGCGGCGAGTACCTTTTGCACCTCGTACCCGGTGAGAGTGCGGCCCATCTCGTAGGCCATGCGGTAGACGAACTCGCGGTGCGGTAGGTTGGTCTGCCGCTTCAGATTTGGGTTTCCGGATAGGTCGTCCTTGCGGTCGATCAGCGTCGGGATGAGAACACGGCAGCCGTGGCGGGCCAGGTTCAAGCCGAAGGGGTCACCCTTCGTCAATCCCGCCAGTTCTTCCGGAAGTTGATCCGCGTGCGGGATCGCCACCACGTTCGCCTTCGGCTGGCCCTTCGGCTCGATGAGCAGCCCCTCGGCGTCCACGCCCGGCAGCACCGCCCAGCGCACCGCGTGAACCTTGCACCCGTCGATCTCGGCGATCAGGCTCGGCTGGCCCGGTCCGCTGACGTACTCCAGCTTCGGCTTCACCCGCTCGTCCACCACCCCGAGCAGCTTCCGCAACCTTTCACGCTTAGCCACAAGTGGCTCTCGGGCGTTCGCCTTCCACACTTCGTCCCGCCTGGCGGGGGCGGCGGCCAACTCGCGGTCCAGGTACTTGTGGATGCCGGCCACCATCTTCGCCGCCAGGTCGCCGTCCTCGGTCAGCGGCCGGGTGCCGGGCAGCGGGTCGGCGGCGACAGGGGGTTTGGGGGGCGGTTGACCCCCAACATGAGCGGCGGCGGAAAAGAGGAACAGCAGCGCAAGGGAGCGAGTCACGGCGCGATCCTCGGGAAAGGGTCTTTGTTGGTGTCCGGCCTTCAGGCCGTCTTCGGCGGTGAACCGCGGGCGTTAGCCCGTCGGGTGTAATCCCACCCGGGCGGCTCACGCCGCCGGTTCACCCAAGACGGGCTAAAGCCCGGACACCAGCGAGGTCACCGACACCCGGCATGATCCCCGACCACGCCGGGCGGTACAAGGGGCGAGTTTTGTCGTCGCCGCGAGCCTGCGAGCGGAGCCAGCCACCCCGCGCGCAGGCTCGCGGCGACGAGCAGAGATCGGCCGTTCTCTCATTGATTCTTCGCCCGCCGGGGAGAATAATGACCCGGCCCGTGCGAAAGACCATCCAGCCCCCGCGGGTACAGGAGGTGCCGGGAGGCCGTTCCCCGTTCCCGAGGTGCGCCGTGTTCACCCGCAGCCGAATCCTGTTCGCGGTGGTGGTCGGGGGGCTGGCCGCCGCCCCCGCCCCGGCCCAGTTCGGGCCGAGCGCGCGGTACAACTACCAGTTCGGGCTGTCCCCGGCCCTGCCGTACAACCCGTGGCTGCCCACCCTGCCGCTGGCCCCCGGCCGGTACTCGCTCAGCGGGTACACGCTCAGCGGGACGGGGGCGAACGGCCCGTACGAAGTCAGCTACGTGTACTACCGGAACGGGGCGGCGATTGTGGGCGGCGG
This sequence comes from Fimbriiglobus sp., assembly GCA_022841795.1. Lineage (GTDB taxonomy): Bacteria > Planctomycetota > Planctomycetia > Gemmatales > Gemmataceae > JALHQU01. The sequence goes on along the minus strand of JALHQU010000350.1, from coordinate 1,420 downwards.
CGGGTCGCCGTACGCCGGCGGGTACTACGGCGGGGTGGGCAGCGGGCCGGGGTGGGCGGCCGGCGAGGGCAGCGCGGTGGCCGCCCGCCAGCGGTCGGCGGTGGCGTCGGCCCAGCGGGGGGCGAAGTACGACGTGGCCCCGAAGGGCGGGGCGACCAGCCAGGACGTCGACCGGATGCTGCGGGACCCGGCGAACCGGCGGGACGGGCAAGGCCCGGCCATCGACGCGGCGCTCGTCAACCCGCCGGAAGAGGCCATCCTGAGCGGGGAGGTGCTCGGCCGGCTGAGTACGCTGATCGCCGAGCTGGAAGGGAAGGGGAAGAAGGCCGAGTCCGGGCTGTGCCCGCCGGAGCTGATGCTGAAGGTGGTGTTCGACGGCGGGGCGGCGGCGGACGCGGCCAACCAGTTCCGCACGTCCGAACTGGCCTTCCCGACCGCCCTGACGGGCAGAGATTCCAGCGACCTGCGGACCGGGCTGGAACTGGCGTACCGGCCGGTGGTGTCCGCCGCCCACGCCGGCAAGAAGGTGATGCCGTCTGACGCCGACAAGCTGCTCGCCGAGGTGGCGAAGGCGCGGGAGACGGTGGCCCCGCGGGTGCAGGACTGGTCGGTGGACGACGCCAGGGCGGTGAGCCGGTTCTTCACCCGGCTGGAGGCGGCGGCCAAATACATGAAGGACGCGACCGCGGCCGGGGTGGCCGGGGTGAAGTGGTCGCAGTTCGGGGCGCCGGTGGCCGACCTGAGCAAGCACCTGACCAAGTACAAGCTGCGGTTCGGCCCGCCGGCCGCCGGCGACGAGGACGCCTACCACTCCCTGCACCGCGGGCTGCTGGCGTACTACGCCGGGCTGCTCCAGGCGAAGTGACCCAGGCGGGAACCCGGCGGCGCACCCCGCCGGGTTCCGCCGCCCGCCGTTCCGCATACGCTGACCGGATGCCCGCGCCGCGCGTCACCGCCCCGCTCCTGCTCCTCGCCGTCTGTGCCGCCGCCCTGCTGGTTCACGTCCGCTCGCTCGCCCGCCCGGTGCTGCTGAACGACGACTTCGACCTGGTCCTCCAGGCGCGGACGTGGGACGCCACCCGCGGCCACCTGTGGGAGCCGGTGAACGAGCACGTCTGGCCGCTCACCCGCCTGTGGATGTGGGTGGTGGTGTCCGCCGCCGGGTCCGCCGCCGCGATCCCGCTGGCGACCGCCCTGGCCAACCGGCTGCTGCTGTTGGCGACCGTCGGCCTGACGTACCTGTTCGTCCGGCGGGAGCGGGGGCACCCGGCGGCCGGGCTGGCGGCGGCGGCCGGGTTCGGCGTGTCGGCGGCGTACCAGGAGGCGGTGTACTGGTTCGCGGCCAGCCCGGCGGTGGGGTCGGTGGCGACCGGGCTGCTCGCGCTGCTCGCCGCCCAGCGGTGGCGGCGGGCCGGCGGGG
>JALHQU010000349.1 GCA_022841795.1 Fimbriiglobus sp. | reverse complement strand
GCGGTCCGAGCGGGTTCGCCGAGGGCAATCGCCGCCGGCACCCGACGGGTCGGAGCGAACGTTGCTGGTGTGCCCGTTCCGACCCATCACTCACCGATCGATCGCCGAGGACACGATGGCACACAGGTTTCTGGCCGTGATCGGCCTGCTCGCCGCACCGCTCGCGGCCCCGGCCTTAGCCGGCTACGGCGTCGGCTCCTCCGACTGCCGGCTGACTCGCTCGACCTGGGTGGTGGTGTGGGCGATCTGAAACCGCTCCTTCACCGCGTCGGCCACCCGCCCGACCACCGCGTCCGCGACTGCCTGGGCGACCCCTTCGGCCAGGACGACGTGGACGCTCATGGCGTGGATGCCGGACGTGATCGTCCAGACGTGCAGGTCGTGGACCGACGCCACCCCCTCGACGCACAGCACCGCCTGTTCGACCTCGGCCAAGTTGACGTGGGCGGGCGTCCCCTCCAGAAGTACGTTCACCGCCTCCCTCAGCAGGTGCCACGTCCGCGGGACGATGAACAGCCCGATCAGCACGCCGAAGATCGGGTCGGCGTACCACCAGCCGGTGGCCCACATGATCCCGGCGGCGAGGATCACACCGACCGAGCCGAGCAGGTCGCTCACCACTTCGAGGTACGCCCCCCTCATGTTCAGGCTCTCGCCGGACGCCCGGTGGAGCAGCACCGCCCCGATCAGGTTCACCACCAACCCGACCGCCGCGACCGCCAGCATCGGCCCGCTCGACACCTCCGGCGGGGCCGCGAACCGGCGGCACGCTTCGTACACGATGAACACCGACATCACGAGCAGAACGACGGCGTTGGCGAGGGCGGCGAGGATTTCCGTGCGGTAGTACCCGTAGGTCTTCGTCGCGGTGGCCGGCTTCGTGGACATCCGGGCGGCGAACAGGGCCAGCCCCAGCCCGCCCACGTCGGTGAGCATGTGGGCGGCGTCCGCGAGAAGGGCAAGGCTGTTGGTCAGCAGCCCACCGACGACCTCCACCACGAAGTAAGCGAACGTCAGGCCGAACACGGCCCACAGCGTCCGCCGGTTCCTGGCCGTCACCGAGACATGCTCACTCATCGGGTGCCCCTCCACTGAACCGCCATAAGCCGAGCCGCCGGCTGACCGGACAGGTACGACCCCGCCCGGCCATTCCGGGGCCGACCTCACTTCTTGCCGTGCTTGTGGTCCTTGTGCTCCTCCTCCTTGAAGTCGCCCAAGTACGGCTTGCCGTCGATCTCCCCGCTGACCGTCCCCTCGAACTCCTGCTCCTTGCCGAAGTTGTCGTGGGTGGCGACGAACCGGGACGACTTGCCCTTCGGGTCGCCGTCCTGCGGCACCGCCACGAGGTCCACCTGGAACGGCGGCTGCTTGATGCTCAGGGACAGCTTCGCCGCCGAGATGGGTTCCGCGTTCTTCACCTTGCCGTCGAGGATGTACACCGTCGCCTGCTTCTTCCCGTGGTCCATGCAGAACTCGGCGTGGTACTTGCCCAACTCGATGATCGTGCCGCCGTGCGGCCCCTCGCCGTGGTCGTGGTCGTCGTCCTTCTTCGCGGCCTTCTCGCCCTTCTTGTCGTCCGCCTTCGGGGCGTCCGCCGGCTTGTTGCAGCCGACCGCCGACAGGCCGACCAGCAGCACGCCGAGGCCCAGGAGTTTCAGGTTCATCGGAGCAGTCCTTTCGGGAACATGGGAGGAAACGTCATCACCCGCGGGCACCCGCGAGTTCGTCGGAGGCGGCGTCCGTGCGGGCCAACCGCTCGGCGTCCTTGCCGCTGAACTTCCAGAACAGGCCGGGGTGGATCAGGAACTCGCAGAACGTCGAAGTCACCAGCCCGCCCAGGATCACCGTCGATACCGGGTACAGGATTTCCAGCCCCGGCTTCTTGCCGCCGACCACCAGCGGGATCAGCCCGATGCCGGCGGTGAGGGCGGTCATCAGCACCGGGGCCAGCCGCTCCAGGCTGCCCCGCAGCACCGTCTCTTTCGAGAACGGCAGCCCGTCCTCTTTCATCAGGTGGAAGTAGTGCGTCACCAGCAGGATGCCGTTGCGGACGGCGATCCCGCCGAGGGACACGAACCCGACCAGACTCGCCACCGTGAGCGTCTGGTTGGTGAGGATCAGGGCGATCACCCCGCCGATGAACGCGGTCGGCACGGCGTTCAGGATTTGCAGGCTGACCCGCACCGACGGGTACAGCAGGTACAGCACCACGAACACCCCGGCGACCGACACCAGGGCCAGCACCGAGATCAGGACGGTGGCCGACCGCTGGGCCTCGAACTGCCCGCCGTACTCCACGAAGTACCCCTCCGGCATCGGCACGCGGGTCTTCACCCGCTGCTCGATGTCGGCCACCACGCCGGCGAGGTCGCGGCCCTGAGTGTTGCACCGGATGACGGCCCGCCGGCGGACGTTCTCCCGGTTGATTTGGTTCGGCCCGCCCGCCGCGTCGGGCAGGTCGGCCACGTCCCTCAGTCGCACCTGCCGCGGCACCATCCCGGTCCCCGGACCGTCCGCGAGGGACGCCGGCACGCGGGCGGGACCGGGCAGGTCGATCCGCAGTTCCCCGAGCCGGTGGTAGTCGGTGCGGTAGGCGGCGTTCAGCTTGACCACGAGGTCGAACCGCCGCTGCCCCTCCAACACCTGCGACACCACCTCGCCCTTCATCGCCGTCTCGATGAACTTGGCGACGTACTCCCGGCTCAGCCCGTACCGGGCGAGGTCGTCGGGCCGCAGGACGACGTGCAGTTCGTCCACCGTCTCCTGCGGGTCGATCACCGGCGGGGTGACGCCGGGCACGTCCGAGATCGCCGCCTTGATTTGGGTGGCGAGCTTCTGCAACTGGTCGAGGTCGTCACCGTACACTTTGATGGCGATTTGGGCGGTGACGCCGGACAGCATGTGCGAGATCAGGTGGGCCATCGGCTGCTCGGCCTCGAAGTCCACCCCCGGCACCTCCTCCCGGAGTTCCCGCAGCAACGTCTCCAGCATCTCCTCCCGGCTGCGGCCCGACTCCGGGTTCATCGCCAGGATGTACTCGCTCCTCCCCACCGGCTCGGCGTGTTCGTCCAGTTCGGCCCGGCCCGTCCGCCGGACGAAGTGGCGGATCGGCCCGTCCGGGTTCGCCGGCGACTGCTGCATGGTCTTCAGCTTGGCGTCGATCAGCACCGCCGCCTCGCCCGACGCCTTGAGCGACGACCCGGCGGGCAGGGTGACGTTGATCTGGATGCTGCCCTCATCGAACTTCGGCAGGAAGTCCGAACCGAGGGTGGACAGCCGCCACCCGCAGTACCCGACCACCAGCCAGGTGAGCAGGAGCAGCAGCCCGGCGTGCCTCATGCTGAACCGGATGAGGAACCCGGCCAGCCACTTCAACGCCCGGAGCAGGAACCCGTCCCGGTCGCCGTGAGCCGCCTTCGACTGCGGCAGCAGGTAGTACGACAGGACCGGGGTGACGGTCAGGGACACGACCAGCGAGGCCAGGATCGACACGATGTACGCGAGGCCGAGCGGCACGAACAGCCGGCCCTCGACCCCGCTCAGGGCGAACAGCGGGAGGAACGCCAGCACCACCACGGCGGTGCCGAACACGATGGCCGACCGCACCTCCCGGCTGGCCTCGTAGATGACCACGATGGCGGGCCGGGGGGCCGGCAAGACGCTGTTCTCGCGGAGCCGGCGGAAGATGTTCTCCACGTCCACGATGGCGTCATCGACCAACTCGCCCATCGCCACCGCGATCCCGCCGAGCGTCATCACGTTGATGCTCAACTCGGTGCCGGTGAGTGCCCCGACCACCCGGAACACCAGGGTGGTGACGACGAGCGACAGCGGGATGGCCGTGAGGGTGATGAACGTGGTGCGGAAGTTCAGGAGGAACAGGAACAGGATGATGACGACGAGTACGGCCCCGATGACCAGGGCCTCCCCGACGTAGTACACCCCGCGGTCGATGAAGTCCTTGAGTTGGAACAACTCGGTGTTCGCAACGTAGTCGGCGGGGAGTGCCGCCTCCACCTCCCGCACCGCCGCCTTCACCTTGTCCGTTAACGCCCGCGTGTCGGCGTGCGGCTGCTTGACCACCGTGATCACCACCGCGTCCGCCCCGTCGATCCCGGCGTCCCCCCGCTTCGGGGCCGGGCCTTCGGTGACGGTCGCCACCTGCCCCAGCAGCACCGGGCGGTCGCCGTCCGCCTTCACCGCCACTTTGCGGAGGTCGTCCAGGACCTTCGCCGGCTGCGGGCCGAGCCGGGCGATCACCCGCACCGGGCGTTCCACCTGCCCCTCCTCGGTGAACCCGCCGCTGGCGTTCAGGTTGTTCTCCCCGATGGCCCGGTCTACGTCCTGGATCGTGACCCCGTACTCCAGCAGCTTGTCCGGGTTGACGAGCACCTGATACTGCTTGCGGTCGCCGCCCAGGACGATCACCTCGGCCACCCCCTGCTCCTTGAGCAGCCG
>JALHQU010000348.1 GCA_022841795.1 Fimbriiglobus sp. | reverse complement strand
GCCGGCGTGCGGGCGGCGGCGGCGGGTACGGCGGTGGCGGCGGCGGCGGCGGGTACGGCGGCGGCGGCGGCCGGTACTAACGGAGCCGCTTGCGGCTTGGCCGCCGGCAGCGAATCAACGACGGCGGGCCGGGCACCGTGGGGTGTCCGGCCCGCTTCGTTTCGCCCGGCCGGTCAGCCGACGTACACCCCGCGGTCGAACCCGGGGTCGTAGGCGAAGCGGTCGAACAGCTTCTGCCCCAGCCCGGTCCACGCCTGGAACCGCGGCCCGCCGCCCGGCCCGGCCCCGATCACCACCTCGGCCGCCCCGTCCTGGGTCATGTCCGCGGCCGTCACCCGCGCCCCGCCGGTGAACCCGGTGAACGGCTCGATGGTCGTCACCACCCGCCCGTCCTTGCCGTCGATCACCCGCACCGACGACCCCTGGCCGGCCTGGCCGGCGATCAGGTCGGCCACCCCGTCCCCGGTCACGTCCCCCATGCCGATGCTCACCCCGCCGCCGAACGACTGGTCGAACGCGAACAGGCTCCGTACCTCGGTCAGGCTGATGCCGTCGAACACCTTGACGTGCGGCCCGCCGCCGCTGCCGGCGGCGGTGGCGATGTCGGCGATGCCGTCCCCGGTCACGTCCCCGGCCGACGCCCGCACCCCGCCGCGGAACCCCGGGTCGTAGGCGAAGAAGCTGCGGACGACCGCCCCGCTCGCCCCGTCGAACACCTGCACGTGCGGCCCGCCGCCCGCCCCGGCGGACGTGATGATGTCGGCGATGCCGTCCCCGGTCACGTCCCCGGCGGCTACCTGCACCCCGCCGCGGAACCCGGCGTCGTAGGCGAAGAAACTGCGGACCACCCGCAGGTCGGTGCCGTCGAAGATCTGCACGTGCGGTCCTCCGCCGGACAGGGCGCCGGTGATGATGTCGTCCACCCCGTCCCCGGTCACGTCGGCGGTGGCCACGCTCATCCCGCCGGTGAACCCGGGGTCGTAGGCGAAGAAGCTGAACCGCTCGCCCCCGTCCGGGTTGTACACCCGGACGTGCGGCCCGCCGCCCGGCCCGGCCGCCACCGCGAACAGATCGACGCGGGTGCTTCCGCCGCCGCCACCGCCACTCCCGCCCCCGCCGCCGCCCCCGCCGCCATCACTTCCACTTCCACCGCCACCGCCGCCACCGCCACCGCCGCCGCCACCACCCGGCGGGGGCGGCGGCGGGGAGGGGGGCGTGGCGTCGTTGATGAGGATGCCGAGCAGGTTGCCGACCGGGGTCAGCAAGCTGCCGAACAGAGAGGTGACGAGATCCACCACCCCGTCCCCGTCCAGGTCGCCCACCCCCAGGCCGATCGGCCCGACGCCGACCGTCGTGTCCGCCTTCGCCTGGAACGTGCCGTCCCCGTTCCCGACCAGCAAGCTCACCGTACCGGCGGTGCGGTTGGACACGGCCAGGTCCAACTTCCCGTCCATGCTGAAGTCGGCGGCCACCACGTCGGTCGGGCCGACGCCGGCCCCGTAGGTGACGTGCCCGCCGAAGTTGATGCCGCCCGGCCCGGTGGAGGTGTTCAGCAGCACGCTCACCGTCGTCCCGGTGCCGACGCCGAGCAGGCTGACGTTCCCGTTGTTGGCCACCGCCAGGTCCGGCTTGCCGTCCGCGTTGAAGTCGCCGACCGCCACCCCGACCGGCCCGCCGCCGACGGCGAACGGGAGCGGGGCGGCGAACGCCAGGGTGCCGCCGGCGGACGTGTTCCGCAGGACGTTCACCGACGTGGTGCCGGCCGAGGTGACGGCCAGGTCCAGCCGCCCGTCGGCGTCGAAGTCGGCCGCCGCCAGGTCGTTCAGGGTGGTGCCGGCGGTGAACCCGACGGCCGGCTGGAAGGTGCCGTCCCCGTTCCCGGCCATCAGGCTGACCGTGCCGGCGGCGCGGTCGGCCACCGCCATGTCCAGCTTGCCGTCGGCGTTGAAATCGCCGGTGACGACCGCCGACGGGCTGTTGCCGGTGGCGCACGCCGGCCCGAGGGTGAACGCCAGCCCGCCCACGGTGCTGGTGTTCAGCAGCACGCTCACCGTGTTCCCGGTGGCGTTGGTGACGGCCACGTCCGGCCGGCCGTCGGCGTTGAAGTCGCCCACCGCCAGCCCGGTCGGGCCGAGGCCGACGCCCAGGGTGAGCGGGCTGCCGCAGGTGCCGTCCCCGTTCCCGCGGAACACGGACAGCGAGCCGGTCAGCCCGAGCAGGTTGTTCACCGTCGCCACGTCCACCTTGCCGTCCCGGTCGAAGTCGGCCAGGGCGACGCCGAACGGGTTGGTGCCGGCGGTCAGGGTGCCGGCGGAGATGAGGGCGGGCACGTCGCGGGCTTCGAGCGACTCTAGCCGCAGACTGGTTCGGGTGCCGTGCGCCGACGGGCGACCGGCAAAGCGGGTCGAGCGGGCCATGAGAGGAGCCTCCTACCTGGGTGTGAGTTGGGTCCGAACCGACTGCGGCTCGGGCCGGCACCGGGGCAAACGTGGTCGGCGGTGGGAGGGCGACAACGAAAAGCGAAAAAACGTCCGAATACGCCCCGCTTGCGCGATTCACGCCCCGCCCGAGCGTTAGTGTGCTACCCACGGGCGAGATTGCGGCCGGGGGAAGAAAGTGATTCCGTCCGGGAGCGCGCCGGAAACACGGGCGGGCGATTCGCAGGAATCGCCCGCCCGCGGTGGCGGACGGATCAGCCGTTCGACGTTGGCGAAGCCGTCAGTCGGCGATCTCCAGCTTCCGCACGCCCAATTCTAGCGGCTGGCCGACCGGCACGAACCGGGTGCCCAGCCGCGGGGTGCCGCGGTAGCTCGTGTCCCCCTTGCGGGCGCTGAACGTAAACAGCAGGTTGGGGATTACGTCCGGGATCTCGAACTTCCCGTCCTTGTCGGTGGTGGCGGTCATCACCCACTTCGGGGCGTGGTCGCGGAACAGCGACCCCAGGCCGTCGTACTCGATGCTCACGGTCAGCCCGGCGAGCGGGGTGCCGTCCGGGTCGGTGAACGTGCCGCGGACCGGCAGCAGCGGCCGCATCGTCAGCTTGCCATCCCCGTTCGGCTCGACCAACTGCGACCCGCCGAGTTTCTTCGCCGGCTGGATGGCCACCACCCGCCGCCGCTCCTTCTCCCCCAGCCCGAACACGGTGAACTTCGATTCCGCCGCCGGCAGCGCGAACACCCGCATCTGTTCCACCCCGTCCTGGTTCGTTTTCGTGATCCCCGCGACGACCACCCCGGAGACGGGCTTGCCAGACTCATCGACGGCGTTCGCCGCCGCCGTCTTGCCACGGTCGATCTCGATCACGTGTTCCTTGCCGCCGGTCACGGGCAGGTCGATCTCCAGCTTCTGCCCGCCGCGGTACGGGTGGAACGGCTGGTCGTGTAGCGTGCCGGTGGGTACGACGCTGATTTCGACCACCGACTTGCCCGGCACGGTGACGATGCGGAACACCCCGTCGGCGGCCCCGCCCTTCCACACCATGTCCCGGCTGGCCGTCTCGTACTCCGGCTGTTTGGCGAACTCGTTGTCCGCGGACGGGATGATCTGGAAGCTCGCCGCCACCGGCTGCTTCGTCTCCTTGTCGATCACCTTGCCGGCGAACACCGCCCCCGCCACCAGGGCGAAGTCCAGTGTGGCCGCCTCGAACCCCTTGCCCTCCTTCACGTCCGCCCAGGTGGGGAACACGTCCGCCCCCTTCGGCGGGGTGGCGTTGATGTAGTGGCCCATGCCCTTGGTCAGCCCGTCGAAGCGGTACTTGCCGGCGGCGTCGGTGGTGGTGTGCATGCGGTCCCAGTGGCCGGTGTTCACCTCCAGGCGGCAGCCCGCGATCGGCTTGCCGGTCTTCGCCGCCGTCACCACCCCTTGCACCGCGTACCCCGGCTCGACCACGAACGTCGGCGTCGGGACGTAGAACACCGCGTGCCGGCCCTTGCCCTTTTGCATCGACCCGGCCGGCTGGCGGTTGAGCGGCTCCACGTCCACCCCCGTTCGGGTGACGACCATGCCGGACATGCGGGCCAGCCCCTTCCCCGACACCGTCAGCCCGACCACCCGGTCCGCGCCCAGCCCGACAACCTCGAACCGGCCGTCCGCGTCCGTCGTCGCCCCGGCCACCTCCCGCGGCACCCACAGCACCTTCTCCCACTGACCGCTGGTGCCGAACCCGCCGTCCGCCGACCCCTTCAGCAGCTTGTCCAGGTCGGCGTTCAGCGGCTCGATCACGTCCAGCACGCCGACCGTCGCCCCGGCCACCGGCTTGCCCTGCGTGTCCAGCACCCGCCCGCGGATCGGCTGGTCCGCCGTCAGCTTCAGCGCCAGCTTGTCGGCATCCGCGAGCGTGCGGGCCGGGTACTTCGGCTCGACCCACGCCACCCCGAACCCCGGCTTGGTGGCGAACACGGTGAAGTACGCCGGCACCTCCTTCGGCACGTCCCCGCGGAACGTGCCGTCGGCGTCGGTGGTGGCCACCTTCGCCACCGCCGCCCGCTGGTCGTGGTGGCCGTACACGACGGACACCGTCGCC
>JALHQU010000347.1 GCA_022841795.1 Fimbriiglobus sp. | reverse complement strand
GGGGGGCTCTGATTTCAAGCACCCCACCCCCGGCTCGTGCTCCGCACTCGCCGACCCCTCCCCAACGGGGAGGGGTGGACTGCAACGCATCAGCCGCACCAGCCGCTCCCGCTGGTCGCGGCGCTGACCTACCGCCCGTTCCCGAACCGCGTACTCTGTCCTTCACCCTTCCGTCCCCGCCACGAGGACTCTCCCATGGGCCGGCTGCCGTCGATCCGCGTGTGGGTGGTGCTACTCGCGTCGGCGACCGGGGACGCCGGGGCGTTCGCCGGGTCGGAGAAGGAGGAGAAGAAGAAGGCCGCCGCCCAGCGGATCGCCCTGCTCATCCAGAAGCTGGGCGACCGCGACTACCACACGCGGGAGAGCGCCGGCAAGGAACTGGTGGCCATCGGCGAGGACGCGCTGCCGGCCCTGCGGCACGCCGGCGAGACGAGCGACGTGCTGGAAATCAGCTCCCGCGCCCGGCGGGTGGCGCGGTCCATTTTGCTGTCCATGCGGGTGAGCAAATCCACCGGGCTGAAGATGATCGTCACCGACCACGGCGGGTTCACCCTCGGGTCGCCGCCGCGGGAGGGCGGGCGGCGGGCGGACGAGGCCGAACACCCGGTGTGGTTCGACCGCCCGTTCCTGATCGGCCAGTACGAGGTGACGCAGGACCAGTACAAGCAGGTGATGAAGGCCAACCCGAGCTGGTTCGCGCAGGGGGGCAAGGGGCAGGCCAAGATCGGCGAGCGGGGCACCGGCCAGTTCCCGGTGGAAATGGTGTCGTGGTTCGACGCGGTCGAGTTCTGCAACCGGCTGAGCGAAGCCGACGAGCTGACGCCGTACTACACCCTGGCGGACGTGCGGGCGGACGCGGACACCGGGTCGATCGGGTCGGCGACGGTGACGGCGAAAGGCGGCAGCGGGTACCGCCTGCCGACCGAAGCCGAGTGGGAGTACGCCTGCCGCAGCGGCACTTACGGGCCGTTCAACTCGAACAAGCGGCTGGTTGGCGACGAGGGCAACTTCAAGATGATGGTCGGCGTCGGGTACGGGTCGCAGGAGAAGCAGAGCCTGGGCCGCACGGGCAAGGTGGGGGGGTACAACCCGAGCGGGTGGAACCTGTACGACATGCACGGGAACGCCGCCGAGTGGTGCGGCGACTGGTACGACAAGGACTACTACGCCGCCGCCCCGGAGGCCGACCCGCCCGGCCCGGCGAAGGGCGACCACCGGGTGGTGCGGGGCGGGTCGTGGATGAGCGCCGACTCCGCCTGCCGGTCGGCCGCCCGGTTCTGGCTGGCCCCCGGCGAGCGGAAGGAGTTCGTCGGCTTTCGGGTGGTGCGGAAGCCGTGAGCGGGCGGTCGTGTGGGGCAAGATTCCATCTTGCCAGGGTCGGACGGCAAGTTGGAAACTTGCCCCACGTGCCTCGTTCGTCAGTTCTCTTACGACACCCATGATCCGCGTTCTCCCCATTCTTGTCCTCCTCCTCCTCGCCGTCGGCTGTCGCCGTCCGCCGCCGGCGGTCGTGCCCGTTCCCGCCCCGCCGCCTCTCGCGCTCAAGTACCCCGACCACAACCTCGTGTTCATCAGCTTCGACGCGCTGCAGGCCGCGCACGTCGGGCACCTGGGCAACCCGCGGAACGTCACCCCCACGCTCGACGCCCTGGCCGCCGACGGGTTCACCTTCACCCGCACCTACTCGGTGGCGTCGTGGACGGTGCCGGCGTCGATGACCTGGTTCACCGGCGTGTACCCGTCCGAGCACAAGGTGGTGAACAAGTACGCCGAGCACACGGCGCGGGTGAAGAAGCCGGCCAACCTGAAGGAACTGGCCCCGGACCTGGGCACGCTGGCCGACGTGCTGCGGTGGAACGGGTACGCCACCGCCGGGTTCACCGGCAACGCCGGGGTGAGCGGCGGGTTCGGGTACCAGCAGGGGTTCGACGTGTACGACCACCCGCCGGCGGTGTTCGCCGGGTTCGACCAGAGCGTGCCGAAAGCCCTGGCGTGGCTGGCGGCGAACAAGGACCGCAAGTTCTTCCTGTTCCTGCACGGGTACGACGCGCACGGCCAGAACACCCCGGCGAAGGGGTTCGACTACAGGTTCGTGCAGGACGGGTACGACCGGCGGTACACCGGGGCGGAGGTGGAGCAGGAGGCGCTCCGCGAGGAGGGGATCGAGCGCGGGTTCCTGACGCTGCGGGAGTCGGACGTGCAGTTCTGGCGGGCGGTGTACGACGAGAAGGTGCAACGGGCGGACGCCAAGCTCGGCCGGTTCCTGGCCGAGTACGACAAGCTCGGGCTGACGGGGAAGACGCTGTTCGTGGTCACGTCGGACCACGGCACCGAGCTGGCCGAACACCGGCGGCTGGACCACGGGTTCACCCTGTACGACGAGACCATCCGCGTGCCGCTGATCGTCAAGTCGCCGGAGAAGGCCGGGGTGCGGATCGACCACCGGGTGAGCAGCATCGACGTGATGCCGACGATCCTCGACCTGCTGGCGGTGCGGGTGCCGGAGAACGTGCGGAAGCAGATGCGGGGGCAGAGCCTGACGCCGGCCCTGCGGGGCGAGGTGGTGAACCGCGACCTGTTCGCCGAGACGGACTACCGCCAGCACACGTACAAGCGGGCGGTGATCGCCCCGGACGGGTGGAAGCTGATTTACACCCTGGAGACGAACACCCGCGAGCTGTACGACACCGCCGCCGACCCCGGCGAGACGACGGACCTGGCGGCGAAGCACCCGGACCGGGCGGACGAGCTACAACGCCGGCTGTTCGCCCAGTACAAAGGGATCGGCCACGACCTGACCGCCCGCAAGTGGGAGCCGGGGTTCAACCCGGTGTACACGTTCCCGGCGAAGCCGTCCCCGCGGGAGTGAGGGGGAGAAAAAAACCGCACGTGGATCAAGACGGAAGATATTTCACCGCCGAGGGCACGTGAGGGCACGAGAGGAAGACAGGGTGTGAGGACCCGACCGGCCGAACTCTCCGTTTTTCTCATGTGCCCTCATGTGCCCTCGGCGGTGAATCCTGTTTTTCCTCGCCCGCCCGGAGCCTCTCATGCGATCCCTCCTCGCGCTCGTCGCACTCACATCCGTCGCATCCGCCGCCCCGCCCAACGTCGTCCTCATCTTTGCCGACGATCTAGGGTACGCCGACCTCGGCTGCTACGGGGCGAAGGGGTGGACCACCCCGCACCTGGACTCGATCGCCAAGGCCGGCGTGCGGTTCACCGACTTCCACACCTCGCAGCCGGTGTGTTCGGCGTCCCGCACGTCGCTGCTCACCGGCTGCTACGCCAACCGGCTGGGCATCCACGGGGCGCTCGGGCCGAAGGCGGCGCACGGCATCGCCGATTCCGAAACCACCCTCGGCGAGCTGTTCAAATCGAAGGGGTACGTCACCGGCATGGTGGGCAAGTGGCACCTCGGCCACCGCGAGCGGTTCCTGCCGCCGAAGCACGGGTTCGACTCGTACCTCGGCCTGCCGTACTCGAACGACATGTGGCCGCACCACCCGGAGAAGGTGCAGTTCCCGCCGCTGCCGCTGATCGACGGCACGAAGGTGGTGAACGCCGACGTGACCGCCGACTTTCAGCCGAAGCTGACCACGCTGTACACCGAACGGGCCGTGCAGTTCATCACGGAGAACAAGGCGAAGCCGTTCTTCCTGTACCTGGCGCACTCCATGCCGCACGTCCCGCTGTTCGTGTCCGACAAGTTCAAGGGGAAGTCGGAGCAGGGGCTGTACGGGGACGTGATCCAGGAGATCGACTGGGGCGTCGGCGAGATCCTGGCGACGCTCAAGAAACACGGGCTGGAAGAGAACACGCTGGTCATCTTCACGTCGGACAACGGCCCGTGGCTGAGCTACGGCAACCACGCCGGCACGAAGGGTCAACTGCGGGAGGGCAAGGGCAGCGTGTGGGAGGGCGGGGTGCGGGTGCCGTGCGTGGCGAAGTGGCCGGGCAAGATTCCGGCCGGCGGCGTGCAGACCGAGCCGCTCATGACCATCGACGTGTTCCCGACGCTGGCGAAGTTGATCGGCGCGGACCTGCCGAAGCTGCCGATCGACGGCAAGGAAGCGTGGCCGCTGTTCGCCTGCGAGAAAGGGGCGAAGTGCCCGCAGGCGGCGTACTGGCACTACTACGGCACGAACGAGTTGCAGGCGGTCCGCAGCGGCAAGTGGAAGCTGATCCTGCCGCACACCTGCCGGATGATCGAGGACCGCAAGCCGGGCGCGGACGGCAAGCCCGCCGGGTACAAGCAGGTGAAGATCGAGAAGCCGATGCTGTTCGATCTAGACAAGGACGTTGGCGAGACGACGGACGTGGCGGCGGCGAACCCGGACGCGCTGGCGATGATGCAGACGCACGCCGACGCGGCGCGGGCCGAACTCGGCGACAGCCTGACGAAGGCGGTGGGCAAAGGGGTGCGGGAGCCGGGGCGGGTGGCGGAAGGGAAGTGAACGTGTCCGAAAGCATCCGGGAAATGGCGGCGGGCGTTGGAGTTCACGCTTCAGCGTGAGTGAGCTTTTCTCACGCTGAAGC
>JALHQU010000346.1 GCA_022841795.1 Fimbriiglobus sp. | reverse complement strand
CCGGGGCCCCGGGCCCCCACGGGGGGGCCCCCCCAAAACCCCCCGCCTTTGTGGGGGGCCCCCCGGGGGGGCGGCCCCGCCGATCGCCACCGGCGATCGGCTTTTGGAACCGTCTCTCACTTATCCGTCGGCAGCACCGTCACCGGCAGGTCGTAGGTGGCCGTCTTGTTCGCCACCCGGTCCGTCACGGTCAGTTTCACGGTGAACTTGCCGGGGCGGGTGAGCGGCAGGCTGAACCGCTCCGGGCAGATGGGGAACTTGTCCTCCAGCGCCGTCACCTCGTCCACCAGCGGCTTGGCCAGCGTCGGCTTGCCCGTCTCGTCCAGGGTGGTCATCTCGAACTTCAGATCCGGCTGGTTCTTCTTCGCCTCGCTCCGCTTGAACCCGGTGGCGGCGAACTGCACCCACACCATGCCGCCGACGAACCCGGTGGTGTGCGCCGGCTGCTTGCCCTCCGGGTCCTGGCTGCAGTACGCGGCGATGATGCCCAGGTCGGTCTTCAGCACCTCGAACTTGTACGCGAACTCGCCGGCCGCTTTGCTCACCCCGTCCACCGTGGTCAGCTTCACCGTGTACTCGCCCGGCGGGGCGTCCACCCCGAGGGTGACGAACGCCCGCCCGGGCATGGTCTTCCCGCCCAGCGGGGCGAACTCCACCCGCTCGGTCGGGTCCACCTTGTGCCAGCTCTTCCCGGCCTTGTCCGTCACCTCCAGCCCCATCGTGTACACCACCTTGCCGTCCGGCCCGATGGTGATGCCGTCGATGTCGAACGCCAGGAACACCGGGTCGCCGGGCAGGAACTTGGCGCTGGTGCGGGTGGCCCCTTGCAGCCCGTGGGTGATCCGCAGGTTGGTCAGGTCGAGCTTGCCGGCCCCCTGCGACGGGGCGAGGGCGAGGGCGGCGGCCAGGGTCAGGGTGGGGAGCATCGCGGTTCGGTCCTCGCGGTGTGGGGGTGGGAAGCCCGGTCGTCGGGGCGACGTGCCGGTATTCTACTAACGGCCGTCCGCCCGCGGCGTTGCACGGGAAATGGCCGGACCGCTTCCCGCCCGTTTCCGTTTGCGGCACGTTCCCCGGTCGTCGTAACATGACGGTAGCCCCCGCCGGAGTGTGGTCATGCGCCTGCTCACCGCCGCCCTCGTCCTCGCCGCCGTCGCGTCGGCTTCCCCCGCCGACGACACCAACCCGGAGTTTAACGGCAAGACGCTGTCCGAGTGGACGACCATGCTGCGGGAGAGCCAAAGCCCGCGGTTGCGGAAGGTGGCGGTGGTGGCCGTCGGGCAGATCGCCGCCGACCACAAGGAGAAGACGAAGATGGTGAAGGAGGTGATGACGGCGGTGGGCAAGGCGCTGCGGAACGATTCGGCCGTGGCGGTGCGGACGGAGGCGGCGCGGGTGCTGGGCAAGGCGGCCATTCAACTGCAAGACGACCCGTCGGCGGACGTCGGGTCGGTGGTCATCGACCTGTCCGAGGGGCTGCGGGTGGAGAAGGAGACGGAAACGAAGCTGGAGGCGGCGACCGCCCTCGGGCGGTTCGGCAAGCTGGCGAAACCGGCGACGCAGACGCTGGCGGCGGCGGCGGCGGACAAGGACGCGAAGGTGCAGGCGGCGGCGGCCACCTCCCTCGGGCGGATCGGGCCGGACGCCAAGGTGGTGGACGGCGACCTGCTGCCCCTGCTGAAAAGTTCAGACGCGGCGGTGCGGAAGGCGGCGGCGTTCGCCCTCGGGCGGATCGAACCGGACGACGTGGTGAAGGCGTCGGCCGCGCTCGTCCCGCTGCTCAAGTCGGAGAAGGACGCGGAGCTGCGGGCGGAGGTGGTCACGTCGCTCGGCATGCTCGGGGATAAAAGTCAGGAGACGGTGAAGGCGGTGGCGGTGGCGCTCACGGACGAGAGCGTGGACGTGCGGCGGCTGGCCGCTCAGGCGCTGGCCAAATTCTTCGTCGGGGCGAAGGCGGCGGCGAAGGAATTGCAAGCGGCGTTCCAGTCGGACGCGGACAAGCTGGTGCGGGCGTACTCCCTGCGGGCGCTGTGCGTGGCCCTGGCGGACGACGCCAAAGAGTTGATCCCCGTCCTCACCGCCCGCCTCGACCCGGTGGTGGAGAAGGAGCCGGAGGTGCGGATCGCCGTCTGCGACGAACTCGGCGGCCTCGGCCCGCAGGGCCAGCCGGCGGTGCCCGCCCTGCGGACCGCCCAGAAGGACCCGAACACGAAGGTGCGGGACGCCGCCGCCGCCGCCGTCAAGAAGGTGATCGCCAAGCCCGCCCCGAAGGTGGACAAGTGATCCGCTTGGTGAACCCCGACCGCCAGGTCGGTGGGTGCGAACCAGCTCACACCCACCCACCGACCTGGCGGTCGGGGTTCACCAGACCGGCCCACGCCGTGGGCCGACTACCTTCCATCAGTTTTGCGACAGCCCGTTGACACCAGTTCGCCCGGCGGCCCTGATTTTTCAGCCCCGCCGCCGCCTCCGCCCCCGGTTCGGCCCGCACCCGCAAGTTGAGAAAAGCGGTTGACATCGTTCAGGCCCGTTCTAGATATCCGGGCAGACGCACGAATTCAGGCATCGCCAAAGGGCGGGGGCGTCCCCCGCCGCCGGCGATCCGAGGACCACGAATGTCCGGGCCTTCCGGTCTGACCTCCGGCCTCGCGTTCCTCCCGAACTGGATGAACGACGCGAAAGACGCGGTGGCGTTCGACGCCCTGCTGTCCGCGTGGGTGCGGGCGTCCGGGTGGAAGTCGGCCGGGGTGCTGTGGCCGGTGGACGGCAAGCCGGCCGTCGCCACCGTCGTCCGCCCGGACGGGACGACCGAACCGACCGCCCCGCCGCCCGAACTGGCCGAGCCGCTGCGGGTCCTCCGCGGCGGCAGCCAGACGGTGGTGTGGCAACTGCCGGGCACCTGCGGGCGGCTGTACACCCTGCTGCACCCGCTCGGCCGCCCGGCCGGCGTCATCTGGGCGGAGCGGGCCGGCCCGGACGCCTGGACGGACGCCGACCGCAACTACCTGCTGCTGTCCGCCCGGCTGATCGAGCGGTCGCCGGCCCTGGCCGCCCGCGTCGGCCCGCTGGTGGACGCCGACCGCCTGCAACAGCGGCTGGCCGACGCCGCCCTGATCGCCGGCCGCATGGCCCACGACTTCGACAACGTGCTCACCGGCATCATCGGGTTCGCCGACCTGACCGTCCCGCTGGTGCCGGCCAACTCGCAGCCGGCCAAGTTCGTCAGCGAGATCAGCAAGGTCGGGCAGCGCGGGATCACGTTCACCCAGCAGCTGCACCAGCTCAGCCGTGCCGCCCAGGTGAAGCCGCAACCCGGCACCCCGTCGGCGGTGGTGACGAAGGAAGAGACCCGCCTGCGGCCGAACATGCCCAGCGGCCTGCAACTGGTGACCGACTTCCCGCCCGGCCTGCCGGCCGTGGGCATGGAAGCCGGGCCGCTCGGGGTGGTGCTCGGCCATCTGATCGAGAACGCCACCGACGCCAGCCCGCCGAACGGCCGGGTGGTCGTCACCGGGCGGACGGTCGAGCTGTCCGCCGCCGACACCCGCACCTACCTCGGCCGCCTCGCCCCCGGCGGGTACGTCGAGATCGCGGTGCAGGACTACGGCACCGGCATCAAGCCCGAAGTGCGGGCGAAGCTGTTCGCCGAGCCGTTCTACACGACCAAGGTGCGGCACCGCGGCCTCGGGCTGGCGGTGGCGTACCGCACCCTGCACGCCCACGGCGGCGGCATCCGCTTCGAGCCGCCCGCCGACCTCGGAACCACCGTCCGCGTCGTCATCCCGCCGGCCGCCGCCCGCCCCCCGGCCGCGGCCGCCACCACTCACACCCCCCGCGCCGCCGTCGCGTCTTACCCCGGAGTGTAACCTGTGACCACCCTCGAACTGGACGACCGGCTGCGGCAGACCCCCCGCCCGGCCCGCACGCCGGCCCCGCTCTCGGAGCTGCAGAGCAGCGGGGACATCCGCATCCTCATCCTGGACGACGACCCGGCCACCTGCGCGGTCATCCAGGCCGCCCTGTCCAGCCGCGACTTCCTGATCGAGTCGGTGTCCGACCCGATGCTGGTCGAGCAGGTGCTCGCCCGCCGCAACCAGTACCACCTGATCATCATGGACTACGTGATGCCCGGCTTGGAGCCGGACCAGGTGTTCGGCTGGGTGCGGGACAACCAGACGGACGCGAACGTGGTGGTCGTCACCGGCTACCCGAGCGTGGACAGCGCCCTGAACTGCCTCCGCGCCCGCACCTACGACTACCTGACCAAGCCGTTCCAGGTGGACCAGCTCCGCGAGATCGTCATCCGCTGCCTGGAGAGCAAGGGGCTGCTGCGGATGACCGAGGAGGCCCTGCGGGAGAGCCTGGGGGCGGCCATCCGCGAGCGGCGGAAGTCGCTCGGCCTGACCCTGAGCAACGTGTCCGAGAAGACCGGGGTGTCGCTCGGCTACCTGTCGCAGATCGAACTGGGCAAGAACTCGGCGTCCATCGAGACGCTGTACCGCATCTGTCTGGCGTTGGGGATCAAGATGAGCGAGCTGTTCCAAGC
>JALHQU010000345.1 GCA_022841795.1 Fimbriiglobus sp. | reverse complement strand
CCGCGAGACAGCGGCGAGCGCGAGGAATGCGCGCTCGCCGCTGTCTCGCGGCAAAACAAAGTACGGTTCGCGGGGGTCGTCCCATGAGCGTCCGCGTGGTCGCCCCGTGCCGCCTGCACTTCGGCCTGTTCCACGTGCCGGTGGACGGCCTCACGCACCACCCGGACGGCCGCCCGGTGCGGAAGTTCGGCGGCCTCGGGCTGATGATCGACCAGCCGTGCGTGACGGTGGAGGAGTCGGTACACATTGTGGGGCGGCGGCAAGGCAATTTAGTGGATCGTGCTGATCGATTTCGCGAACAGGTTTGGAATGCCCGCCAGGACATTCATAACTCCAGATACTTGAAGTCTGAATACCGTGCCAACGGCCCACCAGAACACGTCGGTCTCGGTGTAGGCACGGCACTTGGGTTGGCCTCGTCCCGCACGCTTATAAACGTGTTCGCCGAACACGATGAACCGGTCGCGGTTCTTTCTGAACTGGTTGGGCGGGGCAAGCGTTCGGGGATTGGAATCGTCGGCTTCGAGTCCGGCGGCTTCATCGCGGACAATGGCAAGCTGGAAGATGAACTCCCGCAGCTCGGTGTCCGCCTCGACTTCCCCTCTCCCTGGCGCGTCGTCCTCGTCCGCCCGCCGACCCCGCCCGTGTGGTACGGCGACCGCGAGCGGACGGCGTTCGCCCGCACCCGGCCCGCTGACCAGGCGTTGTCACTCACCGACCGCCTCCGCTCGCTCGCCTACGACACCGTCGTGCCGGCCGTTCGCAACGCCGACTTTGACACCTTCGCGCAATCCATCTTCGAGTTCAACCGGCTCGCGGGGGAGCCGTTCCACGACGACCAGGGCGGGCCGTATGCCAGCCCGGAGGTGGCGTGCGTGATCGACGAGCTGATCGAGATGGGGGCGTCGGGCGTCGGCCAGTCGTCGTGGGGGCCGACGGTGTTCGCGTTCGCCCCGAGTGTGGACGAGGCGGAACATCTGGCGAACCGGGCGCGGGAGCGGTTTTCGAGTGCGACCGACGTGACCGTGACGGCGGCGAACAACACCGGGGCGAGGCTGACGACGGAAAATGGCGAGCCGGGAGCGTGAGCGACCGGAGGATTCACCCCCTCCGGTCGCTCACGCTTCCGGCTCGCCGAGAATCCGCGATCACCGCTTATCCAGCACCGGCACCTTCACCCCGGTGCGGACCGCCGGGTCCAGGTCGAAGCGGTCCAGGTTCATCACCTTGTTCCACGCCAGGATGAAGTCGGTCACGAACTTGCCCTTCGCGTCCTCGCTGGCGTACACCTCGGCGACGGCCCGCAGTTGCGAGTTCGACCCGAACACCAGGTCCACCCGGCTGCCCGTCCACTTCACCTCGCCGGTGGCGTCCCGCCCCTCGAAGAAGTGCTCGCACATGGCCGCTTTCTTCCACTGCAGCTTCGGGTCCAGCACGGTGACGAAGAAGTCGTTGGACAGCGTGTCCGGCTTCTTGGTGAACACCCCCAGGTTCGGGTACAGGGTGTTCGCGCCCAGCACCCGTAGCCCGCCGACCAGCACGGTCATCTCCGGCGCGGTCAGCGTCAGCCGGTGCGCCCGGTCCACCAGCAGTTCCTCGGCCGGCCGGTCGTGCGTCTTGCCGAAGTGGTTGCGGAACCCGTCCGTCTTCGGCTCCAGGTACGCCACCGACTCCGCGTCGGTCATCTCCTGGGTGGCGTCGGTGCGGCCGGGGTAGAACGGCACGGTGAGCGGGTGCCCGGCGTTCTTCGCCGCCTTCTCCACCCCCGCGCACCCGGCCAGCACGATCAGGTCGGCCATCGACACCTTCTTCCCGTCCTTCGCCGCGGCGTTGAACTCCTTCTGGAGCGTCTCCAGCTTCGCCAGCACCTTCGCCAGTTCCGCCGGCCGGTTCACCTCCCAGTCCTTCATCGGGGCCAGCCGAATCCGCGCGCCGTTTGCCCCGCCCCGCTTGTCCGTCCCGCGGAACGACGACGCCGACGCCCAGGCGGTGGACACCAGTTGCGACACGCTCAACCCGCTGTCCAGCACCTTCGCCTTCAGCGCGATCACGTCCCCGTCGTCGATCAGCTTGTGATCGACGGCCGGCACCGGGTCTTGCCACAGTTGCGGCTTGGCGACTTCCGGCCCGAGCAGCCGGGCCACCGGCCCCATGTCGCGGTGCGTCAGCTTGTACCACGCCTTGGCGAACGCCTCCTCGAACTGCTTCGGGTTCTCGTGGAACCGCTTGGAAATCTTCAGGTACTCCGGGTCCGTCTTCAGCGCCAGGTCGGTGGTGAACATGATCGGCGCGTGCTTCTTGGCCTTGTCGTGCGCGTCCGGCACCAGGTCCTTGCCTTTGCCGCCCTTCGGGATCCACTGGGTGGCCCCGGCCGGGCTTTTCGTCTGCTCCCACTCGAACGCGAACAGGTGTTCGAAGTAGTCGTGCGACCACTTCGCCGGGGTGCGGGTCCACGCCCCCTCCAGCCCGCTGGAGATGGTGTCGCCGCCCTTGCCCGACTTGAACTTGCTCAGCCAACCGAGGCCCATCGCCTCGATGCCCGCCCCCTCCGGCTCCGGGCCGACGTTGTCCGTCGGGCCGGCCCCGTGCGCCTTGCCGAGCGTGTGCCCGCCGGCGATCAGCGCCACCGTCTCCTCGTCGTTCATCGCCATCTGGCCGAACGCGGTGCGGATGTGCTTGGCGGCGGCCAGCGGGTCCGGCTTGCCGTTCGGCCCCTCCGGGTTGACGTAGATCAGCCCCATCTGGGTGGCGCCCAGCGGCTTCTGCAGCTCGCCGTTGGAGAACCGCTTGTCGTCCAGCCACTTGGTCTCCGGCCCCCAGAAGATGTCCTCCTGCGGCTCCCACACGTCTTCCCGCCCGCCGGCGAACCCGAACGTCTTGAACCCCATCGTCTCCAGGGCCACGTTCCCGGTCAGCACCATCAGGTCGGCCCACGAGATCCGCTTGCCGTACTTCTGCTTGATCGGCCACAGCAGCCGGCGGGACTTGTCGATGTTCACGTTGTCCGGCCAGCTGTTCAGCGGGGCGAACCGCAGGGTGCCGTACCCGGACCCGCCGCGGCCGTCGCTCACCCGGTAGGTGCCGGCGCTGTGCCACGCCATGCGGATCATCTGCGGGCCGTAGTTGCCGTAGTCCGCCGGCCAGAAGTCCTGCGAGGTGACCAGCAGCTCGGCGATGTCCTTCTTCACCGCCGCCAGGTCCAGCTTCTTGAACTCCTCGGCGTAGTTGAACCCCGCGCCCATCGGGTTCGACTTGGCCGAGTTCTGCGCCAGGATGCTCAGGTTCAGTTGGTTCGGCCACCAGTCGCGGTTGGACTGCCCGCCGGCGGCGGTGGTCCGCTCGGCCACCGGCCGCATCGTTCCGCCGATGACCGGGCAGTTGGCGGGGTCGGCGGCCGGCTTCGCCGGCTGGGCAGAGAGGCCGGCGGCCGACAGGGCGCCGGCTGCGAGCAGCAACTTGCGGAGCATCGTGATCTCCTCGGGAGGGGTGGGGTTCGGCGTCCGTACTCTTCGCCGCGCCCTGCGGGAGCGGCAGAGGCAACACCGCTCCCGCAGGGCGCGGCGAAGAAATGACCCGAACAGGGGACATGCTACGCCCCGCCTACAATAGGTCGAAGACTTGTTTCCTATCCGTCCGATAGGTTGGGCGAATGGAAGTGCATCAGCTGCGGTACTTCGTGAAGGTGGCCGAGTTGGGCCACTTCACCCGCGCCGCCGAGGCGTGCCACGTGTCCCAGCCGTCGCTCAGCCAGGCCGTCGCCAAGCTGGAACGCGAACTCGGCCAACCGCTGTTCGAGCGGCTCGGGCGGAGCGTGCGGCTGACCGACGCCGGGCGGGCGTTCCGCGGCCGCGCCGACCACATCCTCGCCCTCATGGACGACGCCAAGGCGAGCGTGGCCGACGACCCGGACGCCGGGCGGGTGGTGGTGGCCGCCATCCCCACCGTCGCCCCGTACCTGCTGCCGCCGGTGCTCACCGCATTCCAGAAGGAGTGCCCGCACGCCCAGGTGGAGGTGGTGGAGGAGACGACCGAGGAGATCGCCCGGCGGGCGGCGCACGGGGAGATCGACGTGGCCGTGCTGGCCGTGCCGGGGCCGCCGGCGGGGTTGCACGTCGAGCCGCTGTTCACCGAGGACCTGCTGGCCGTGCTGCCGGCCGGCCACCCGCTGGCGGGGAAGACGAAGGTGACGATGAAGGAGCTGGCGGCCGAGCGGTTCGTGCTGCTGAACGAGGCCCACTGCCTGACCGGCACCGCCCTCAGCTTCTGCACCCGCCGCGGGGTCGGGCCGGTGGTGACCGCCCACATGCACCAGCTGACGATGGTGCTGGAACTGGTGCGGCTGGGGCACGGGGTGTCGCTCATCCCGGAGATGGCGGCGCGGGCGGACGCCAGCCCGGAGCGGGTGTACCGGCCGATCGCCGGGGAGAAGCCGACCCGCACGCTGGCGGTCGGGTGGAACACCCACAGGTATCAGACGAAGCTGGTGAAGCGGTTCGTGGGGGTGTTGCGGAAATGGGGCGAGCCGGGAGCGTGACTGGCGAGCCGGGAGCGTGAGCGACCGGAGGGTGTAAGTCCTCCGGTCGCTCACGCTC
>JALHQU010000344.1 GCA_022841795.1 Fimbriiglobus sp. | reverse complement strand
ACCCCCGCAACTGCTGCGCGTACCAGCCGTCGCGGTACACCTGCCCGAGCAGGTTGAGCGCCTTGTCCGTCTCCCCCTTGCGGGCCAGCGCCTGGATCATCCGCTCGACGGCGAACACCCGCACCGCCCCCAGCTCCTTGCTCTCCGGCTGGGAGTCGATCAGCCGCGCCGCCCGCTCGATCACCCCGTCGAAGTCCTTCTGGTCCCACGCCAGCTCGATCAGCGACTCGACCGCCATGGCCAGCTTCGGCTCGCTCTCCAGCTTGGCCGCGTTCTCCTCGCAGAACGCGTAGAACCCCTTCGCCGCCTTGTACTCCTTCAGCGTGTGCGCCAGCTTGCCGAGCACCAGGGCGGCGTTGAACTTGAACGGCTTCTCCTTCGCCGGCGCGTCGGCGTGCGCCTTCGCCGCCACCGCCACCAGCCGCCGGGCCGCCTCCTTGTCCTTGATCAGGTCCTTCAGCTTCTCCTCCATGGCGTCGTTCGTGGTCAGCTCGTTCAGCTTGAGCGCCAGCTCCTTCACCTGGTCGTCGGACAGCTTGGGCACCGGGGCGGCCTGGGCCGGGCCGGTCAGCCCGACCGCCAGGGCCGCGGCCAGGGCCATTGCGTGCAGCGTTCGCATGACACCATCCTGTAAAAAGGGGCGGCCGGCAAAACCGGCTCATCCCGTCTATCTTATCCTGCCTGGAAATGCCGCGTCTACGCGGAGTTCGGTGAACCCGGCCCGCCAAGGCCGTGGGTGCTGCCGATGTGGGGCAAGTTTCCAACTTGCCACGGCATGATGGAATCTTGCCCCACGCACCCACGGCCCTGGCGGGCCGGGTTCACCAGGAAGCAGTGATGACCCCCGACCCCCGCCGCCTCCGCCCCGCCCCCATCCACCGGCTGACCGCCCCGGTGCGGCGGTTCCTGCACGTCGAGGCGGCGAGCGGGGCGGTGCTGCTGGCGTGTGCGGTGGTGGCGCTGGTGGTCGCCAACTCCCCGCTCGGGCCGGCCTTCCACGACTTTTGGAAGACGAAGCTCGGCGTCACGCTGAACGGGTGGGAGCTGAGCAAGCCGCTGGAGTGGTGGGTGAACGACGGGCTGATGACGGTGTTCTTCTTCGTCGTCGGGCTGGAGATTAAGCGGGAACTGGCGGTGGGCGAGCTGAACTCGCCGCGGAAGGCGGCGCTGCCGGTGGTGGCGGCGGTCGGCGGGATGCTGGTGCCGGCCGGGGTGTACCTGCTGTTCGGGCACACCGGGGCGGCGGTGCGGGGCTGGGGCATCCCGATGGCGACGGACATCGCGTTCGTCGTCGGGGTGATGGCGGCGTTCGGCAAGCGGGTGCCGTTCGGGCTGAAGATCTTCCTGCTGTCGCTCGCCATCGCCGACGACATGGGCGCGGTGCTGGTGATCGCCCTGGCGTACACCGAGCAGTTGAACCTGACCATGCTCGGGCTGGCCGGCGGCGGGTTCGCCCTGATCGTGGTGTTGAATCAACTCGGGGTGCGGCCGGTGGCGGTGTACGTTGTGGTCGGGACCGCGACGTGGCTGGCGACGTACCAGTCCGGCATCCACCCGACCGTCGCCGGGGTGCTGCTCGGGCTGCTGACCCCGTACCGGGCGTGGCTGTCCCGCGACACCCTGCGGCTGGCCCTGGACGACGTGGCCGGGCAGGTGAACGACCGGCCGGAGGAGGTCGAGTTGATGCCGGCGGACGTGGCCGTGCTGCGGTACGCGGCGCGGGAGGCGGTGGCCCCGCTGCAACGCCTGGAAGACCGCCTGCACCCGTGGGTCGGGTTCGTCATCATGCCGGTGTTCGCCCTGGCCAACGCCGGGGTGGAGGTGAACGTGGCCGCGGCGACGGACCGGGTGTCGCTGGCGGTGGCCGCCGGGCTGCTGGTGGGCAAGCCGGTGGGCATCGTGCTGTTCGCGTGGCTGGCGGTACGGCTCAAGCTGGCGGTGCTGCCGACCGGGGTGACGTGGCCGCTGATGCTGGCCGCCGGGCTGCTCGGCGGCATCGGGTTCACCATGAGTTTGTTCGTCGGCGGGCTGGCGTTCCCGGACCACGGCGAGCTGCTGGTGGCGGCGAAGACCGGCATCCTGCTCGGCTCGGGCCTGGCCGCGGCACTCGGGGCCGCGGTGCTGGCGCTGAGTTCGCGGCGGGAGGGGGGTTAGCTGGCAACGCCGCAAGCGGCGTGAGCATCGACGCCGCTTGCGGCGTTGCGGCGACAGTGGCGGCGCGACCACCCGAGCAGTTTGAGCTGTCGGCCGGGTATGGCTTTCAGCCGCGGAGCGGCGGCGGATGGTAGCCTGGGGTGACGGAGCGTCGAAGATGCGACCGAACCCCAGGACAGGCCACGAACACCAGCAAGCCCCGGAGGGGCGGTAGATCACCACGTCTGCCGCCCCTCCGGGGCTTGTGTTATTGGGGCGCTACCTGGGGTTTGCTCGCTTCGCTCGCGGCACCCCAGGCTACCATCAGTCGCCGCTCCGCGGCTGAAAACCGGCCGTGCTTCTTGCGACCGCTTCTCGCCGCAGGTACGCTGTGGCAGTGCGTCATACTTCGAACCATGCGAATCAGGAATTCGGCTGCGGAGGGAACACCGATGGAGTTCGACGGAAACGCGTTTCGTGAACTCGTTGAGGAAAAAGGCACCGAGGTCTACTCCGCGTCATACGACGGTGGTGCCCCTGGTTATTCGGGTGTCGCAGGAGTATCCAAGTTCGCCGGCCGCTTCTGGTCGTATGACGACAACGGCGGATTCGGCGGTCCCTACGAGAGCCTCCGGGAGGCGCTCAGCGAGGTACACCTGTGTTTCGGCGAGGTAGAGGTAAGTGTTCATGTGAGCGGACTCACGGCGGCTGCGGTCGCAGAGTTGCTTCGACTAGAGGCGCCGGAGGGTCACGTTGTCGAGATCAACGGCGAGGAATGGATTCTCGGTGAGGATGCTCAACTGTTCCCGCGAAATCCACGGCCCAAGAAGCAATCCAAACGTCGGTCGAAAAAGACTTGAACCAATTCCGGGTGCTACGCCCGGCCGGAACCAATGAGAGCCGCCCGCCGGCTCACTGCAACAGCCCGCGGTTGCGGAGGTAGCCGAGCACCAGCTTCTCGAACGGCACTTGGTTGCTGGTGAACAGGTAGCTCATCCCCCGCTTCGTGCAGAACTGGTTGACGCTGCCGCGGAAGGCGTTCAGCGTCCGCTCGTACCGCTCCAGCAGCGGCGCACTGATCGTCACCTCCGCCTCGTCCCCGTCCTCCACGTCGGTAAACTTCAGGTCGCCGGTGAACGGCGGGCGGACCTCCTCCTCACTCAGCACATGAATGGCGTACACGTCCAGGCTGCGGGCGGCGAGGAACCGCAGCCCGTCCTCGAACCCGTCCTTGTCCATGAAGTCGGACAGGATGACCGCCACCCCGCGGCCGGTCGCCCGCAGGCTGAAGCTCCGCAGCGAGCGGTTCAGCTCGCCCCCGCCGGCCGGCTTGATGGCGTCGATCGCCTTGAGCAGCCGCGGCAGGCTCGGCCGCCCGCGGAACACCGGGCTGCGGCCGCCGCGGTCCCCGCCGATCGTCTCCACCGTCACCCGGTCCAGGTTGATCAGGCCGACGAACCCGAGGGCCGCCGCCACCTGCTGGGCGTACCGCAGCTTGGTCGGGGTGCCGTACTCCATCGACCCGGAGTTGTCGATCAGCAGGTGGACGCTCAGGTCCTCCTCTTCGAGGAAGATGCGGAGGAACAGCTTGTCCAGCCGGCCGAGCAGGTTCCAGTCGAGGAACCGCAGGTCGTCGCCGACGGAGTACGGGCGGAAGTCGGCGAACTCGGACCCGCGGCCCTTGCGTTTACTCAGGCGGTCGCCCTTCATCCGCCCGGCGCGGACGCGCTTGGACACGAGTTCGAGCGACTCCAGCCGGCGGAGGAAGTCCGGGGCGAGGAGCGGGGCGTCGGCCGGCGGAGCCGGTGCGTGGGCGGGTGCGGCGTCGGGCATGGGGGCAGTATATCGCGGCGAGCGTCACAGCTTCAGGAACAGCCGGTTGCGGTCCAGGTACCGCAGTACCACGGTGATGAGCAGCAGGTACACGGCGAACGCCACCGCCACCCACCACAGCGGGGAGTCCTTCGGCACGAACGGCTTCACCGTCTCGCCGGCCAGGTCGTGGACGATGTACCCGGCGAGCGCGTGCCGGCCGAACAGGTCGAGGTAGCCCCAGCGGAAGTTCCCGCGGTCGCAGAGCAGCCGGAACACGGCGAACGCCGCCACCGCCACCCCGCCGGCGAACAGCGGGTACGTCACGCTCCCGGCCCGCTGGCTCATCACCCAGTAGTTCAACTGCCACGGGTCGGACAGTGGCACGAACGGCGGGTCGGCGAGCTGGTCCCGCCGCCAGTCGCCCGTCCACACGTTCGGCTCCGTCCACCGGTTCAGGCACGACAGGGCGTACCCCGCCGCCATCAGCACGCCGCCGGCGGCCACCAGCTTTTGCCCCGGCCCTTCGGCCGGGTCGCGCGGGGTCGTCACCCAGTCGTGGGCGAGGGTGCCGAGGATCAGCGGAATCGTCCACGTCAGGAACCCGAGCGGCCCGCCGTCGATGCCCACCGGCGGGGTCAGGTTCCACTGGTAGTACC